>DATBEF010000237.1:0-11786 GCA_036269625.1 Bryobacteraceae bacterium
GGATACCCGGGCACAAGCGTGCTTTGCCACGAGTTCCCGCCGTCTATAGATGTGAAAAAGCCAAGCCAGGCATCGCCAGTGGGTTCATCGTAAGGTAGTCCAGGCAAATCAACGGTACGGTAATCGTTGTTCCCCGCTATCAGGTGCAACGGGTTTCGCGATGAAACGGCCATTGAGGGCTCATTTTGACGTTCCAGAAAAGGATCGCCAGTAGGCCACGTTATGCCCGTAACCATATTGATACTCTGGCCAACAACCTGAGCGCTGCCCGGATGCGCGGAAAGCAGGGCCATGACCAATCCGGCCGCTAAACAAATGACACGCTTGGTGGCGCAGCAGTGCTGCAGTGACTCTTCAATGGACATGGAAGCCCATTATAGTCATGATCGGATGCTATAATTGCCGGCGGAATGTGATTTGTTTCACACTGCTTGAGTCCTGGGAGTACTGTATCACCGTCAGACCGGCGTCTACCTGATCATTGAGCCTGCAATCTACGCTTTGCGTCAGATACCATCGGATCCGGCGCGCTTTGCTGCTTTATCTTCAGAAATGCCTTGAAATCCTCCGCGGCGCTGGAACTATTCAGGCCACTCTTCGCCAGACCCGAAAAATAGTAAACGGGCGGGACGTATCGAGCGGTGGGGTTGTCGTCCAGGAAAACGGCACTGGCTTCGCCTCGCCTTTTCAGGCAGACGTCTAACTCATTTTGAGCATCAGGGTAAAGTTTGGCTTCCAAATAGGCGCGGCCGAGATCATATCTGCCGAGCCAGGTATCCACGATTTTCTGGGCTTGCTCGAAGGATGTTACCGCGGCGTGTAACTCTCCTTGGCGTCTCTGGGTTTCGCCCTGTATCAGAAGAGCCAATGATTGAGGCTCGGGCTCGAACCGGCCACTCAGCTTTTTCGAGAGCGCTGTCGCTCGCTGGATATCTCCCGCACCGAGGTACACCTCTGCAGCTCCGTAGAGAACACTGCCTTCGTCGGTCGCGCTTACGGCCTCGTTCGCGCTTCCTAGGGCGGAGGCACGCTGCTTGGCAAGGAGTTCCGCGGCCGCTAAGGCGACTAGCTTCACAGCCGTGCGTCCCTCGTTTTTCTGTGCTTTGTCGGAAGTAACTCCGGCCTGGAGCACGTGAATGGCATCCGTGAACCGGCCCTGGTAGATAGCAAGGTCGCCAAGCGCCAAGGCCGCTTCGGAAGCACCCCAAGCGCTTAGGTTTGCAAGGCGATTATAAGTGGCAATCGCTTCGTCTGGAGATCCCCGCTGAATCTGAGACAGACCAAGGCAAAGATAGGCTTTTTCTTTAGAGGGATTCTCCTTGATTATGCTTTCCGATTCCTTGATCGCCGATTCGAAATCGCCGGCATACATTTCATAAAGAGCGAGATTGTTGCGGTAAAGAAGATTTTGCGGGTAGAGTTGTACCGCTTTACGTGCAATCTCGACAGCGGTTTTCATGTTACGCCCGTAAAATTCGGCAAGCGCCAGATTCTCAAATCCAGCGGTGTCGGCTGGATACGCCTTCACGAGTTGCTGGAACTGCTCCGCTGCCTTCTGAAAATCTCGCACCAGAAGGTAGTATCCGCCGCGGGTCCGATACTTTTCGCGATCGGACTCCTGGTCGATATGCGCCAGCGCCAGTTTGTAGTACTGCAGTGCTTGCTGTTGCTCGCCTTCATTCGCGAATGCGGCAGCTAGCCCCGCATAGGCGCGGCTCATGTTCGGATCGAGCGCTATGGCTTCACGATACGCAGAGATAGCCTCGGGCCGCTTCCCTTCCCATTGCAGTTGTTGTGCCGTGGCGTACTTTTGGGCGCTCGCAAGCGACCCCGATGTAAAGGTCTCGGCCGCGGCGGTCTGGGATCCCGGTTTAACGTCTCCGAGGTCGCGGCGAATGCGCAATCCTATTTTGTCTACTGCCCGTGGAAGGTCATTTTGGCCAGGGAAATCCGCGCTCTCCTTGAACAGCGTCTTTCCGTTCGCATTCGTGCCATTTGCAAAGAGACGAAATCCACTGCCCTGGCGTGCGATCCCGCCTCCAATTACCACTCCTATCCCCTCGCGGAGAGCGATAAGACGAGCAACGCGTTCATCAACAGCGTCGGTACCAGGCTGTATCTCATGCGCGACTTTAAGTGCCTGACCGCGGTTGAAGGAATTGATGAAAGATGCGCCTTCAACTGCAACTTGCAACATGGGTTCAACCACTCCGTCCAGCGCCGGCTTTCCGGTCATGTTTTTGAAATCCGAGATGAGTGTGGTCACCGGGGGATGGGCTGTCTTTACTCTTGGGGCTAACAGGTCTTGCAAGAAGAAGGCGGTAACAAGCAGTGCGGCTAGGGCAAGTGAGAACGCGAGAGCGACCCAGCGATTGATCCAGTGACCTTGTTTTGGGCTCCGAATGCCGAGCCACAATTCCAAATCTCCGATCAGCTCAGAAGTCGATCCGTAACGCAGATCAAGGCTGCCTTCGAGGCATTTGGAAACGATTTGGCTAAGCCGTTTGGGGAACGCCGGATCCACATCGGTGACGGCCGGAGTTCGGTCGGTTCCTCTTGTGCGCAGTAACTCCTTTACATCCTTGGCTTGGAACGGATTTAGGCCGGTAAGCAACTCATAGAAAATGATGCCGATAGCATAGATGTCAGAGCGAGCATCGATCGGCCGGTTGTGGGCCTGTTCCGGCGACATGTACCGCGGAGTGCCAATCAACGACCCGAATTGGGTAAGGCCATCCCGCTGTGTCGCGCTCAGACCGCCGACCGGGGCGCTTAACTCTGCCGAATGAGCAATTCCGAAATCCATGACGGCAACCCGACCAGTTTCGGCGACCATGATGTTCTGCGGTTTCAGGTCGCGATGGATCACGCCTTGTGCATGCGCGGCTTCGAGTCCGCGGCACACTTGCAGAATGATTTCAGCGGCCTCTTTTGGATTCAGCTTCTTGCGTTCCCGGAGAATATCGCTCAGTTCACGGCCGTCGATGTACTCCATGCTGATGAAGCGCAATCCGGCGACGGCGCCGAGGTCGTAAATCCTCACCACGTTGGGATGCGTGACTTTTCTGGCAAGGACAAGTTCCTGCTTGAAGCGTTGCAGGATGATGGGATCACTCGCGAGCTCTCGCCGGATTACTTTGATGGCGACCAGTCGGTTGACTTCAAGGTCGTGAGCCTTGTAAACGGCACCCATGCCGCCCTGTCCGAGGACACCGACAATCTCGTATCTACCCCCAAGTACGGCACCCACCGTCAGACTTGATGCTGGGGGCTGACTTGCAGAAAAGTCCTGGGCACCGGAACCGAAGGAAGCTGCTGGAAAAGATGAACCGGCGGGCGACTCTAAATTGGAGTCCGAAGAACGCGAGCCTGCCCTGGGCTCCTGGGGTGTTCGGACAACGCGCGTCAGTAAGTGAGCTTCAAACTGTGTGCCGCCACTGTCCGACTGTGATTCGGGGCCCGAAGGAACGTGGGTTGCGATGTCACTTTCGGCAACAATGGAAGTGCCGCACGTCGGACAGGTCCCAGTCTGTTGATCGTGCTCAGTTCGACAATGATCACAAACCATACGCTCGCCGAACTACAATTGCTGCGTTCTACACTCTGCCCGTGACGGGCTCATGTAGTCAGCGGGGCAGCCCCTTCCGGTGTATTCATCCAATCTACCAAGTAAACCATCGCGTTATCCTGACGCCCCGTGAGTTTCACTTCTCCGACCAGTTCTACCTGATCCTTGTTTGAAACGGCTTTCCCGAAACTTTTCGGAAACGATTATCTGCTGCGGTTGAGCCAAATTTACCAGACGTGCCGCTACGTGTCGCGAATCGGCAAAGGAATCAATGTCGCGCTTGAGGCGAATCCATACTGATTCAATCGCGGTCGTACGGCGACAGTCGCCCGAGGCGACGTGCGAAATGGAGAAACACCAGCGCGGCGGGCGAATAACTGCCCGGGTCTGGTTGGGTGAAGTTGCCTGTTAGCGGATCTAATTGCTGGCGGAAATCGCCGTCGCGGATGATGGCCTCACACCACTGCCGCATGAGATATTTCAGTTCGGCTTCCTTGCCGTAGTGGATCATCCATCGGGGCGCGCGAAGAGCTGTGAGCGCCTGGGATGCGCCGCCCCACGAATTGCGTGGAATGGGCCGGACAAATGTCGGATCATTGAGCGCGCTGCTCGGAAACGGATATGGAGCCCAAAACGCCTCGGGATTGTGCAGTTGACGCGTCCACAGCGCGTCGAGGATATCTTCATCACGCGAATCGGAAAGCTCGAGAACGTGCTCGCCGAGCACGCGGGTATTCACATCAGAACGAACGGGAACGAATTTGTTCTGCGCGTCCAAGTCGTAGAAGGATGCGTCTTCCCGGCAGTAGAGCTTCTCGATGATCAATCGCCGGATGTTTTCGGCGTCAGCTTTCCAGCGCGCCGCCTCGTCACGCTTGCCGAGCGCCTCGGCCATGTTCGCGAGTGCAATGCGGCCGCCGTACACGGTGGCCGAGAGATCTGGGCACAGGCGTGGCATAGACGGAATAGCAGGGCATTTGCGTGCGTCGGAATCGGGGCATCGGTTGGGGATTCCGGCCCACCGCGGGCTATTGTCCATGCCTGTATCGTATGTACAGAATCCTTCCACAAGGCCGGTTTTGCGTGTGTCGCGATATTGCCGAAACCAGGCATCCCAACGACTGCATGCTTTATACGCGGCGATTAAGAGTTCTCCGTCTCCGCTTACGTGGGCGAGCTCCCAAGCCGTCGCCGCGATCGGCACAACCATCTGGATTTGGCCGAAGCCCAATCCAGTGGTCTTGATGCTAGCGGGCAATTGGCCGTCGCCACGCTGCAGGGCGAAGAAGGCCATCTGATTGTTGCGCGCGGCCTGCTTCGCATTTGCACGATCCACATCCGGAAGCGCGGGGGCGAGCATCGCATACACTAAAGACTCGTGCGGACCGCACTCCTGCCAAACGCCCTGATACGTGCTGCCTTCCCATAACAGAGGGGAGTTGAAATCCGGCAGCGGGCGCACATTTTTCGCCAAAACGGCGACAGCCGCGTTCCAGGTGCGTTGCCACGCCGCATCAGAGGCAAAAGCCTTACTGGCGGTGAGAAGTGCCGCCGTGCTACGGATAAACGACCTGCGGCTTTGCAAGCTCATCTAGTAGGCAGACGGCAAGACCGTCTGTCCACCTCAAGTTACTGCTGCGTACCCGCGCTCGTGGAGCGAACGCCGGCGCTGATTTCGTGGTTATAGTTCGGGTACGGCGGCTTGTGCGGTTGCGGCGGAGGATTCTTTTTCAGTTCCTGCATCGCGATGGAGACGGCGCGCTCAAGTTGCGGATCGTGTCCTTCGGCTACTTGCTTCGGGTCCATGTCGATTTCGACATCCGGCGCGACACCGTGGTTTTCGATTTCCCATTTGCCCGATGGGCTGAAGAAGCCGAAACTCGGTGAGGTGACGCTGCCGCCGTCCATCAGGGCCGGATAACCGGAGATGCCCACCAGTCCGCCCCAGGTCCTTTTGCCGACGAGTTCGCCGACCTTTGCATACCGGAACAGCCACGGCATTGCATCCCCGCCCGAGCCCGAAAATTCATTCACAAGCATGACTTTCGGTCCGACTATGGACGCTTGAGGCGTGCGGTAAATGGCACCATAACGAGGCGCCCAATATGCGAGCAACGGCCGCCCCAACGCCTCCACGATGTAATCAGCCACTTGGCCGCCGCTATTAAAGCGTTCGTCAACGATTGCTCCCTGCTTCTCGGTCTGCGCGAGATAGTAGCGGTTGAAATTCGTCAGACCACCTTGCGCGGTGTCGGGCAGGTAGACGTAAGCAAGCTTGCCGCCGCTCAGTTCGGTGACCTTTTTGCGATTCGCATTAATCCAGTCGAGATTTCGCAGTCCGGCATCGGTGCCGAGAGGCGTCACGCTAATCTCGTGCGCACCGGTTCCGTTCGCGTCGGAGGCAACCTTTAGAACCACGGTGTGATTGGCCGTGCCTTCCAGCAGACGATTAATATCATCACTGCCCTTCAAATCTTGTCCGTTCACTGCCAGGATGTAATCACTCTCTGCGACCTTGACGCCAGGTTGATGAAGCGGAGCCCGGAGTTGTGGATCCCACGCGTCGCCCGGATAAATCTTCTTGATAAGGTAGCGATCGTTGCGGATCTCGTAGTCGGCTCCGAGCAGTCCGCCGGGAACGCGTGTCGCGGACGGGATGTTGCCGCCGGAGCCGCGAAGATGGCCTACGGTGAAACTACCAAGCATCTCCTGAAATATGTAGTTCAGATCGGATCGCGAGCGCACGCCATCGAGATATGGTTCGTATTCCTTCTCCATTGCGACTGTGTCAACGCCGTGGAAATTGGGGTCGTAGAAGTAAGTCCGCTCGATACGCCAGACTTCGTGATACATCTGCTTCCACTCGGCTATGGGGTCGACCCGTATCTGCATGCCGGTCAAATGAAGCATGCCTTCGCCGGGCTTGACAGGCGCGTTTGCCGGAAGAATGGCGAATTGCGGGACAGGCGGTTGCGCGTTGGGCGCGGCGCCGGCAGGCAGCGGAGGACCAGCGATTTCGATGAGCATCTTTTCGCCGTCCGCCGACAGATCGAAGGAAGCGATGTTTTCCGCTAGCTTTTCCGTCTTGCGTGTCTTCAGATCGAATTTCGAGATTGTGCGGCCACGGGTCTGCTCGCCGGGGGCGCCGGCCTCAGCGATGTAAAGCTGGCCAGCTTTACCGGTTTCGAGATCCTGGTAATTTCGAAGGGGCAGAGGCAGGCCGACGATGCGGTCGCTGATGCCATCCAGATCCACGCGGACTGGCTTGATGGGCTTCTTTGCCTCAGCGGGCTTTCCTGAAGTTTTGTCGGTATCGACCGTTTTTGATTTCTCAGCGTTCTCCTCTTTTTCTTCATCGCTTTCGGGAGCAACCGGCGACACTGCATCTTTGTTCAAGACAACGGCGTACACGCCGCGCGTGACGGAAAATTCATCGCTGCTCATATCGAGACCGGACGTGCTGGGTCCGGCATTGGTGCTAGCGGTGAAGAAAAGATACTGCCCTTCGCGATCCCATGCAGGATGTCGGGTGTCGCTCATGCCGTCGGAGACTTGGGTCGTTTTGCCTGAGTCGACTGAATAAAGGAATAAAGTGCCCAACCGGTTGGCGGCGGTGCGGTCATAGGCCAGCCATTTGGAATCGGGAGACCATGCGTAATCCTGCGACTGCTCCCAATTGACGTCGGTATCCACCCTCGTCACCTTGCCCGTCTCGGTGTTAAGGACCAGAACATCGAGCTTGTTATCACGAAATGCGATGAGCTTGCTATCTGGAGACCACTTGGGATTGAAGTAATAAGCTGGCGAATCCAGCAGAGGAAATTTCTTTACTGCTCCAGCGCCGTTTTGTTGCACGACGTGCAACGCGTAGAGACCGGATTCATCGGAGAAGAAGGCGACATGCTCGCCATCAGGCGCCCAGGCGGGCTGACGTTCCATTACGCCGGGTGTGTTCGTGAGATTGCGGAAATCGCCTTTGCTTGCGGGCACGGTGAGAATATCGCCGTGGGCTTCGAACAGAGCCCGCATGCCCGTCGGTGAAATGCCGGAATAGCGGATTTCGCGAGTGACGTCTTCAAAATGCGGGCGCACTTCGGCGAAGTCGGCTGCGATTGAGACGTGGACATGATTGCTTTTGCCTGATTTCGGATCGAAGACGTAGAGTTCACCAAATTGGTCATAGACAATGCCGTTTGGACCTGCGCTGATGGACCGAATGTCGAAGCCGGAGTTCTTCAGCGCTTCCGTGACTTTGTTTGTTTCGGGGTCGTAGCGGAAGAGAGTGACTGGACCGTTGCGATCAGACAGGAAATAGATCTCTTTGCCCACCCAAACGGGATCGAAATCACTGGAGCCCTCGCGTGGAATCTTGACGGTCTCGAGATCAGGCATGTGGGTGATCCAAATGGCACTTGCCAGACCACCCCTATAACGTCGCCACGATACGTAAGAAGCGTAATTGAAGTTGAATCCGCCACTCGTGGGCGAGTAGGCGAATCGCTTGCCGTCAGCAGAGTACGAGCCCGAGTACGCCATCGGCAGCGGGAGAGCTTTAGGGAGTCCGCCTTCTGCAGAAACGGTGAACAGCCGCATGTAGCGGGCCGAATTGCTTTCACGACCGGAGCGGAAGATGACATTCTTGCCGTCGGACGTCCAGCCGACTGCTGAATCAACACCCGGATGATACGTGAGGCGCTTGGGGACGCCGCCCGTCGCGGGCACAACAAACACATCGGTGTTGCCGTCATATTCGCCTGTGAATGCGATTTGAGAGCCGTCGGGCGAAAAGACAGGATCGGTCTCAATGCCCACGCCAGTCGTGAGGCGTTCGGCACTGCCGCCCGTGCGCGGTACGGTCCAGAGGTCGCCGGCAAACGCGAATACGATTTGGTCCGCATTCATTGCGGGCCGCTGGAGCAGGTATCTCGGTTCTTGAGCGGCGGTCAGGGAAACGGCGGCATAGGCGGCGAGCAGAAGCAGAACTCGGAGAGTTTTCATGGTAATCCTCGGGAGTCATTGAGATGGTAACGAATTTGTGTCTAGGCCATCGTGCTCAGTTGGGCTTCTGAGTAACTCCTCGCAGCGATTGCTATATGTGGTTTTGACTTATTTCAACCGCATGACTAAGCTCTTCCCATCGCTAGCACTCTCCGTATTGGCCTTGTGCCTAAACGCACACGCGGCCGAGGCAACTCAAAAGCCACAGAATGATCAGCAGGAAGACCACCTCTTCAAGAACCTGCGTTTTCGCAATCTGGGTCCTGCCGCCGCGGGTGGACGTGTCACCTCGGTCGTCGGCATTCCCGGCGATCCCAACACCTATTACGCCGGCGGCGCGGCAGGTGGCGTATGGAAGAGCGACAACGCTGGCACCACATGGCGCGCCATTTTTGAGCACGAAAAAACTGCATCCATCGGCTCGATTGCGCTGGCTCCGTCCAATCCTAATTTTGTCTGGGTCGGCACTGGCGAAGCGAACATCCGCAACGACATCACCGACGGCGCGGGCGTATACTTTTCTCCGGATGCCGGCGCGTCCTGGCAGTTCAAAGGTCTTGCCGATGCCGGCCAGATCTCGCGCGTCGTTGTCGATCCCAAGAATCCCAATATCGTTTTTGTAGGGGCGATTGGTCACGCCTGGGCTCCGAATGCCGAGCGTGGTCTCTTTCGCACCACGGACGGCGGCGCAACCTGGAAGAAAGTTCTTTTTGTAGATGACACGACCGGTGTCGCCGATCTCGCCATGCAGCCCGGCAACTCGATGGTTCTCTACGCGGCCATGTGGCACGTCCGCCGTTATCCCTGGACGCTTGTTGATGGCGGCGAGTCGAGCGGCCTATATCGCTCTACCGACGGCGGTGACACCTGGAAGAAACTCACGGAAGGCTTGCCCAAAGGTCCGCTCGGCCGCATCGCGGTTGCCATCGCTCCCAGTAACCCGCGGCACTTATACGCTTTAGTTGCCGCCGAAAAGGGCATGCTCTGGGAATCTCATGACATGGGCGACCACTGGTCCGCCGTCACTGACAATCACGCGCTCGATGTCCGCCCATTCTACTTTTCGCGGATGGCGGTTTCGCCCGTCGACGAGAATAAGATTTTCTTTCTCTCCTTCAACCTGATGGAGTCGGAAGACGGCGGCAAGACCGCCCACGAAGCTGATCGTGGCGTCCACCCGGATCATCACACCATCTGGATCGATCCCGAGAATCCCGATCGCATCATACAAGGTAACGACGGCGGCGTTTTCATCAGCCATGACGGAGCAAAATCCTGGCGCTTTCTCGACGGCCTGCCGCTCGAACAGCTTTATCAGGTTGCGGCCGACTCTGAAACTCCTTACAACGTCTGCGGCGGTCTGCAGGATAACAGCAGTTGGTGCGGACCCTCCAGCGACTACGGCCGCAGTGGCGTGACCAATGCCGACTGGTACACCGTAGTCGGCGGCGATGGCGAATATGCGGTTCCCGCGCCCAGTGATCCCAACATCGTCTATACGGATTCACAACAAGGAGACATCTTCCGCCTGGATAAGAAGCTGCACTACGCGCGCTTCATTCGTCCTTACCTCAGCGGCGTGGAAGAAGCCGCGCCTTCCCAGTTGAAATATCGCTTCAACTGGACCACTCCCATTGCTGTTTCGCAAACGAATGCGAATGAAGTCTATCTCGGCGCAAACGTCCTGTTCAAGACAACCGATGGTGGCGGTCATTGGACCGTCATCAGCCCTGATTTGACTCGCAATGACAAATCGAAGCAGCAGATCGCCGGCGGCCCGGTCAATCACGACATCAGCAGCGCCGAGAATTACGGCACCATCATTTCGATCACGATTGCCACTACCGATCCCAAAGTTGTCTGGGTCGGCACTGATGACGGTTGCATTCAGCTCACTCGCGATGGCGGCGCGAATTGGTCCCGTGTCGATTCAGCCATCAAAGGCGCTCCGGAATGGGAGCGCGTTTATCAGATCGGCGTCTCGCCATTCGATGCAGGTACGGCGTATGTCACATTTGACGGCCATATGCTGGACGACCGCCATCCGCACGTTTACAAGACTTCCGATTACGGCAAGACCTGGCAGAGCATTAGCGCCGGACTACCGGAATCTCCCGTGTTCGTCGTGCGCGAAGATCCCAACCAGCGCGGCGTTCTTGTGCTGGGCAACGATCAGGGCTTATGGATATCGCATGACGTCGGAGCGCGCTGGGAGAAGATCCGAGCTAACTTCCCTACGGTTCCGGTCTGGGATGTGCAATTTGTGGGCCGCTGTCACGATCTTCTCGTCGCTACCCATGGCCGCGGCATTTTTGTTTTTGACAACTTCCGGTTATTCGAAAACTGGTCGCCCGATCTCGAAGCCTCCGCGTTCCACCTGATCGATGCGGGTAACGGAACGGCCTTCCACCATTGGGACGAAGATGAAGGTAACCCGGTCTCATTCTCCACCCCGAACGCACCCGGCGGCGCACCCATCGATTACTACCTGAAGCAGAAGATCGAGTTCACGCCGGAACAGAAAGCAAGCCGCGAATCGCCCGTCAAAATCGTGATCACGGACAGCAATAACAAAGTGGTCAGCACTGAGTATGGCACTGCCGACGAAGGTGTCAATCGCTTCGTGTGGGATCTCCGCCACGGCGGCATTCGCGTGCTTGAATCGAGCCTTACGCCCCGTCCGCTGCGGCCCGGTGAACTGGAGCGCGCCCGCTACTACACGCGTGGGCCGATTGTCATGCCTGGAGACTACAACATTGCAGTCACTGTAAACGGCCAAACGCAGACGACCCAAACTCACGTAGGGCTTGACCCCAATCTCCACATTCCGCTCGAAAATTTCAAGGCGCAGACCGAAGCTGCCCTAACCGTGCAAAACGATCTCGAAACTCTTAACTATGTGATCGAGCGTTCACAAGAGATTCATCAGCAGCTTGACCAGTTCCAGGCAGACGTTCTCAAGGACGCCTCGCTCACGGCGCGCTACTCGGCGCTGCTTGCCCAACTGAAGCAGCTCAAACAGAAGATTGAGGCCTTTCAGAAAACGGTTTACAATCCGCTGTTTCAGCACAACGTTTTGGAGGACGATATCCACGGTCTCGCCGACCTCCACATGCAGGTCGACGCCGTTGCGGGCGCCCTTTCCTATATGTACGGCGAAGCGCCTAACGAGGAACTGCGCGCGCGCATCTCGGAACTGCATGGCAAAGTCGACGAGGGC
>DATBEF010000245.1:0-6529 GCA_036269625.1 Bryobacteraceae bacterium
TCACAGGTCGCGCGGATTGGGACCGCTTTTGGAATGGATTTGATTGCCTGGAGCCAGAACATGACGCACGAGGCCGCCAAGGCCGCGGGCGCAATCTTGGTTTCCAAGGAACAGTTGTTCGAGCGGGTCGATATCCTGACGATCCATTTGGTGTTGAGCAGCCGTACGCGCGGCCTGGTAGGGGCCGCGGAGCTGCAGAGAATGAAGCCAACGGCTCGGTTGATCAATGCGTCGCGCGGACCGATCGTCGATGAGCAAGCTTTGATCAGCGTCTTGAAGAACAAGCAAATCGCCGGCGCGGCGATCGACGTATTCGACGTTGAGCCGCTGCCTCCGGATCACCCCTTTCGAAGGCTGGACAACGTACTGGCGACGCCGCATATCGCCTACGTAGCGCAGGGTCTTTACGAGACGTTCTACGAAGATACCGTCTCGAATATTCGGAAATGGCTCGACACCCATTAGTCACACAGAGTATACGCGCGTCAAGAGGAGCAATTCTATGGGCAAGTTACAGGGAAAGGTCGCGGTCGTCACCGGTGCCACCGAGGGAATTGGGTTAGCTACAGCACAGCTTTTCGTCAAAGAGGGGGCATATGTCTTCATCACGGGCCGCCGCCAGAGGGAGCTGGACGAAGCGGTGACGGCGATCGGCAGCAACGTGATGGGCGTTCAGGGAGACGTCGCCAAACTAACAGATCTTGATCGTCTGTATGAGACAGTCGGCAAGGCGAAGGGGCGAATCGATATTATTTTCACCAACGCCGGCGTTGGTGAATTCGTTCCTTTCGGTAAAGTCTCAGAAGAGCACTTTGACAAGCTATTCAACATCAATGTAAAAGGCGCATTGTTCACGGTTCAAAAGGGATTGCCGCTTTTGAATGATGGCGGCTCCATCATTCTCACGGGCTCTGTCGCGAGCGCAAAAGGCACCGGGTCTTTTGGCGTGTATGCGGCCAGCAAGGCGGCGATCCGCTCTTTCGTGCGCACCTGGACCACGGATCTCAAAGATCGTCGCATCCGATCAAATGTTGTTAGCCCGGGTCCGATCAGGACGCCGCTGACGAGCAGACAGTCTGCGGACGTAATTGCGCGGATTGTGTCCACCGTGCCGATGGGGCGCATGGGCGAATCCGACGAAGTTGCCAAGGCAGCGCTGTATCTGGCATCAGACGACTCAAGTTTTGTCACGGGTATTGAACTGTTCGTTGATGGGGGAAGAGCGCAGGTCTAGCGACTCCCCTTAGGAGAAAGTTCAATGAGTGCTCAACATCATTCAGCTTCTTTCAGTCACGCGGATCGCGATCTATATGCGCAAGAACGGGTCCTGAATTCCGCCATCATCGCCGCCGACATCAGCAGCGGCTGGGAAGAATATCTTGAGATTTTTGACGCCTTCTACGCCGATCATGTCGAGGTCACCGACGGGACGGAGAGTGGCGTGGTGTTTGGCAGGGAACAAATTCGCGCAGTCCTTTTCAAATTTCTGGTCCCGCTTCACGTAATGGTTGAGATTGGCGGGCTGTCGATACAGATTCGAGAGAGCCCGATTCACGGAGACACCGCAAATGACACACATTCGGCGTGGTCAGTAGATCTGACCGGAGTGTCAGGCAGGGCCGACTCCCGCGTGGTGTACGAACGCCACTACGACCATCAGCAGACCGGCGGGCCCCTAACCGGCGACGATCTTCGCCTAAGTCCGTCACCGGCAAGTTATCAACGGCCGTTGTAGCCGCGGGAGCCTTATATTGTTGCGAAATCAGTGCCGGACATAGAGGAGGAACGTAATGCCAGCTACCACCGCGAGTGCCGAACTGACGTGGGAAGTCTTAGTAACAAACCGTCAAGGCCTCACCCGTGACTTGCCCCCGGGCAAGGAGCAGTGGACTTGGGTGCCTACTTCGGCGACCCTCATCTTCGGCCAGCGGGATGCCGTTCTCGTCGACGCCTTTTTGACTGTCGAGCAGGCTGCCGCGCTGGTGGAGTGGGTCGCGGCGAGCGGCAAGAACCTGACCACTATCTATGTCACCCACGGCCATGGCGACCATTTTTTTGGCATCGGAGCGCTCCAGGATCGTTTTCCCAACGCGAGAGCGGTTGCAATGCCCGATGTGGTGAAGTCCATGCGGCAGCAGGCGTCGCCAGAGTACGTTTCGAATTTCTGGAACGCGCGCTATCCCGGCCAAATCCCGAAACGTCTGGTGATTGCCGAAGAACTCAAGGGAAATGTAATCCAGCTCGAAGGGCGTGACCTTGTCGTGGTGGAAGTCGGGCATACGGACACTGACTACACGACTTGTCTGCACGTCCCGTCAGCCGGTTTGGTGGTCGCAGGTGATGCCGCTTATAACGACGTTCACCTTTACCTCGCGGAGTCAAACTCGGAGACTCGCCGCGAGTGGATCGTTGCTCTTGACACCATCGAATCGCTGAAACCGCGTGCGGTGATCGCCGGACATAAAAAACCCGAGAAGGATGATAGCCCCGGAATCATCGAAGAGACCCGACAGTACATTCGCGATTTCGACGGTTTGGCCGGGATGGCGACAACCGCCAGAGAACTCTACGACAAGATGCTGCAACTTTATCCGAATCGAGCCAACCCGGGCTCGCTGTGGGGTTCGGCACGTGCGGCCAAACCGTAATACCTCGAAAAGAGAAAGGAGTTGCCCATGACCCTTCGGGTCACAACGAATGATGAAAATAGCCAACTGGGCGGCTCACGGAGTCTCAACAACTTACGGCTATTTTCGAAGGAGATGAACATGTCATCAAAACGCAACCGAACTGACAATAGAGACCCCGAACCCATCCAGGTCGCGATCGGAGAGATCCCGGCCGGGAATCCGGCGAGTAACGAGGAAATCGAACGCCGTGCCTACGAGATCCATCTTGAGCGCGGCGGACAATCAGGCGGTGAACTGGATGCTTGGCGCCAAGCCAAAGTGAACTCGCCCGCGCAGCCCTCTGGCGCACGCAACGAGGTTAAGAAAAGAGGTTATATGAGGTCAATCACACGCAGTCTCGGTTTCCTGACACTTTCAGTATCCGTGCTCTTCCTGGATGGAACATCTCCACGAGGCGCAGCTCACGCCCAGACTGGGGACCACGGCTCTGCGATCGATACCGGCGAGACAAAACAAGCGAAGATCGCCCGGGCGATGTCTGCCGGACCCGCGCACATCGCTGAGTCAGCGAGAATTGTCGACATCGATTCGGAAGGCAATACTGTAGTCCTGCGCGAGGGTAGCAACGGTTTCACATGTATGCCCGGAAATCCACGAGCGGTGGGCGACCCACCGATGTGCGCGGATGCGGCCGCGATGCAATGGTCCGCGGATTTCAAAGCCCGCAAGCCGAAGCCGACTAACACAGTGCCGGGCATTATTTACATGCTGGCGGGCGCCACACAGCGCAGTGATACGGATCCCGGCGATACAACGAGCCCGGCCATTCCAATCGGCCCGCACTGGATGATTCTGTGGCCGTTCGATCCGAAGGCCACTGGACTGCCGGCCATGCACAAGCCCACCGGCGCCTACATCATGTGGGCCGGGTCGCCCTATGCGCACCTGCACGTCATGGGGCATCCCTGACCCGAGGATGTTTTCCGATATGACAGGCGCAAGAGGTGGATTTCCGCTCTCCCGGCACAACTGGGCTGTACTATTGGCAGGCGGCGACGGAACCCGCTTGCAAAGTCTGACGCTCAAAATCGCGGGCGACTCGAGGCCAAAGCAGTTTTGTTCCATCTTCGGGGGAGAGAGCCTTCTCGCCCAGACACGGGCGCGCCTCGGATCACTCTTCCACGTGGATCGAGAACTGTTCGTCGTGACACGCGCACACGAAACTTCCTACCGCGGGGAATTCCGGAACGTCGACGGCTCGCGCATCATCCAGCAGCCGCTCAATCGTGGCACCGGCGTGGCGGCCGCCGTGGCGCTTCTTCATATACTGCAGCTTGACTGACGCCGTAGTAGTCTTCGCCCCGTGCGATCACTATTACTCCGACGCTGACGCATTCAGGCGGGCTATCAGATCGGTGCTGTCAGGCGCGGAGTTGCATCCGGATTCGATCGTCCTTTTGGGCGCCGCAGCCGACTACGCGGAAGTCGAATACGGGTGGATAGAACCCGGGCCGGCCATTTCACACGGGCCAATCGCGTTATTGGGCGTCAACCGGTTTTGGGAGAAGCCATCCTTGCAGCACGCCCGGGCACTCTTGCGCCGCGGCTGTCTCTGGAACACCTTTGTGACCGCCGGACGCGCCAGCACCTTCCTTGATCTTCTCTGTTCACAGGTTCCGGACGTGGTTCTGTCTCTTAACAAGGCCTGGTAGAAAATAGACTGGAGGTTGCGTATCAGTCGATTCCTGCCGTAGATTTTTCACGCCAGATTTTGGTTCCTCAGCCTCATCGATTGTTGACGGTGCGCGATACGGCGTCGGGATGGGCCGATCTTGGTAGCCCCGCTCGCGTGATGGTTATCCTGGCGCGTAACAATATTCAGGCACCGTGGTTGCGCGACTGGCGTCAGGATCTCGCAGCCGGCAAAGCGAAATAAGGAGAGTTCGACATGGCTATGCGAATTCTCATTGTGGGCGCCGGCGCGGTGGGCGGCGACCTTGGAGTTCAGCTGGCCCAAGCTGGCCGCGATCTCACGTTCTTCATTCGCGGGGGACGGGCCGAGCAACTCCGTCGGGAGGGCTTTGCGTTACCAGCCCGCATGGCGATGTGCTCCTCAGGCCGAAGCTTACCAGCGTCGGGGAAATCGACGCGGCCTATAATCTCGTCCTCTTGAGCGTGAAGGCCTACGCTCTGGAGGCGGCGATGAACGACTTCGCCGCCGCCGTGCCGCCACTTGTCGGCCTCGCTTGCGCGCGCAGCTTCCGCCTGGTGCACACGCTTCTCCGCGTCCACACTGAGAATCAACCGGAGCGGCACCTCATCGCTGTTTGCCAGTTGCACAATCAGATCCGCGATCTTGTGCGGATTGCCTTCCGAACGTCCTTCCAGGCTTCGCAACAGCTTGAGCATTGGACGGACCGAGCGTTCATAGTCCGGCAGCAGATGCGGCGCATTCTGCCCGGCGCGCCGCGCCCAGTTGGTCCGAATGCCGCCCGGCTCCAGCCGTGCAGATCTTGATCCCGAACTGCGCGACCTCCATCGCCAAAGCGTCGCTGAAACCGCCCACGGCCCACTTGGCCGCATGATACGGCGTGTTGCCGCCGTACGCGATGCGGCCACCGACCGACGGCACCTGAAGAATGTGACCGCTCTTCTGTTTTCGCATTACCGGGATAGCGGCCCGCGTTGTGTAGTCTTCACGTCTCCCTACTCGATTGAGCGTCGCGGTTGCAACCAAACGCTATCACCCAATGTGGGCGCGCTGAAATTCAGGGAAACGGCCCGGCGAGTACGACTTCGCGTCTGGAAGTGTTACTCCCTAATCCGCGGCGGAATCGTATATTTTCTGATAATGCTTGACCTTGGCCTCATTCTGTTTCCCCCAATGAACCACCGGCTTCATGGCCTTCGCCAGCGACTTTCCAAGATCAGTGATCGAATTATCCACACGCGGCAGAATGGTGGCAAACGATTTTCTCTTGATCGAATACGCGTCGGGCGTTGCCACCCACGCACCTGTCTGGCAATCTCCAATCTTCGCAGCGCGTCCGTCTACGTCGTTTTGGATTCGAGTTGTGCATTATTAGGAACCATTAAATTTCTCGATACTCATTATCCGAATCCCACTTTTTTCTTCCGCCACGATCTCGAATGGAATCTCTAACTCTGGTCTTCTTACGGCCCAAGCACTGGAACTGGCACGCCCCGAATTGCTACCACGTCCGCTGGCTCGCCGTTGCATTCGAAGACGAATGCTTTCGCAATCGCCTCTCTTTGTCTTGACAGCATAAAAGCTCAACCCCCAAGACCGGAGATCGAGAATGTCCGCAGGCCAGCCACGAGCGAATGCCTGCTCCCACCTATTAATGAACACCGAGTCTAGATGGGCGATGGGCTTTCCGGATTCATCACAAACATAAATAGCTGCTGTTCCGAAATCGAATTATCGGGCCGAATCCGCGAAGGCTTATGCTCGCCGACGTCAATAAGACGCTGGTGATCGGAATCGTCCTGCCACTGAACTGCATCGAAGGGACAAGTGCGATCAGAATCGTCGACGGATGAGCCGCATCCGTCGCACTCTAAGGAGGACTTGAATGAACGAACTGTTGGCGTTTGCACTCGAGGCACACGGCGGTCTGGCGCGCTGGAGAGAACTGACAGAGATCAAAGCCGATCTCTCGGTGACCGGTGCACTCTGGCGAGCCAAGAGTCAGTCGGATGCTTTGAAACACATAGGGATTGAGGCCAGTCTGCAACAACAGAGGATGACGACACACATCATCGGACAAAACAAGCGGCTTCACTTCACGCCTGACTCTGTAAACGCCGAAACTGAAGATGGAACCCTCTTAGAGCGTCGCGACCAACCTCGTGCCTCTTTTAGCGGCCACCAGTTG
>DATBEF010000034.1:0-8348 GCA_036269625.1 Bryobacteraceae bacterium
GCCCTCACGGCGACTGAATTCCGATTGTTGGAGTTCCTGATGCGGCGTGTGGGCCGAGCCGCTTCACGATCGGCGATCATTGAGGCCGTTTGGGGGTTCGACGAGGATGTTGAACTGAATACGGTGGATGTTTACATCAAGTCACTTCGCGACAAGCTGGATTCCGGGCCCGAGCGGCGGCTTATCCACACCGTGCGCGGATATGGCTATATTCTGCGTGAGTAGGTCGTTGGCGTAATCATGATTTCCACCAGTGCGCGTGGCGCCCAGACTCTTCGTTTTCGCCTGACGGCTTGGTACGCGGCCATCCTGGCGCTGACATTTGCGATTCTGGGCATCACCGTCTACATAGCTCTTCAGCAGAGCATGTTGAGCACCGTCGACAAAGATCTGCGAGCGCGGTTGAAGACCGTTAGAACTTATGTTGACCAACTGGCTCCTTCCGATGATGTTGCGCATCTGCTCGAGGAACTCAGTGAACAGGCGGTGATGAGTCCCGCGGCTATCAATCTTAGAATTGCCGACAAGAGTGGCAACTGGATCTACCGATCGCCAGGGACCGAGGATTGGAAGTTAGGGGTGCCTCAGCGGCAAGACCTTCCGCTTAAAGGACGAGCGCAGACGATCCGCGTTCATCGTGAAGCGCTGCGAGTACTTTCGGCGCCGATAGAGATTGGCGCGATTCAAATCGGTTTACCGGTCGACGAGTTCGAAGAAATGCGAGACGGTTTTTTGTGGACGATCGGGCTGGGCGCACCGATACTCCTGTTGATCGCCTCGCTGGGTGGGTATTGGATGAGCGGCCGCGCGCTGAAGCCGGTGGACGAGATCGCCAGAACAGCGCAGCGCATCAGCGCCCAAAATCTTTCTGAGCGTCTTCCGTCCAGTGGCTCGGGAGACGAACTGGATCGGCTTTCCCAAGTATTGAATGGAATGCTCGCTCGGCTGGAAGCGTCTTTTCAAAGGATCACACAGTTCACGGCGGATGCGTCGCACGAACTCCGCACGCCCCTCGCGATCATACGGACCACTGCGGAAGTGACACAGGCGAGACCTCGCACGCCGGAAGAGCAAAGCGAGGCGTGGAAACGAGTATTGGCCCAGACCGAACGCACTGCTCGATTAATCGACGATCTTCTAACGCTAGCGCGCGCCGATGCGGCCTCGGACGTGCTGAGTTTTGAGCCCATGGACTTACGAGCGACGGTTGAGGATGCCTGTGCCGAGATGCGCGTAATGGCCGAGTCGAAAGGATTGCAGCTGCGCACAAACTTCGCTCCAAAATACGGGCAATCCGAATACACAGTCGGCGATGGCGATGCCATCCGGCGCACGCTAGTCATCTTGATCGATAACGCGATTAAGGCAACGTCAGAGGGCGGAGAGATCGAAGTATCGCTTATCAATGACAATGGCGCCGGCCCTGGCGGGAATATCGTAGCCGTGAAGGATACCGGAATCGGAATTTCCGGTGAAGACCTCCCACACATTTTTGACCGGTTTTATCGTGTGGCGAAGGATCGCTCGCGCAACACGGGCGGCGCGGGATTGGGACTGTCAATCGCCCAATGGATCGTTTCGCGCCACGGCGGCGAGATTCGGGCGGAGAGCGTAACTGGCCAGGGTTCCACGTTTCGAGTACGTTTGCCTTTTCAAAGGTAATTACCGCGCGCCTACTCAGCGGGTCTTCAGAATTGGACCGCATACTGAAAGGACTCTTGCGACCAATTTTTCTCAGCCGAATACTCTCAATCACGATTCTGGCCACGCTGTTCGGTCTACCGCCGCTTTCAGCGCAAACCGCGATGCTGAAGGGCCTTGTCAAGGATGAAAGCGGAGCAACTGTGCCGGCCGCCAACGTGGAAATTCGAAATGCGAATGGCTTAGTGAAATCAACCGTGGCGGATTCAAGCGGCGCATACTCCTTCTCTGGCCTGATGGCAGGCGATTATTCCGTACAAGCTTCCGCGCCTAATCTTTCGCAAGCGCAACCGGCGACGGCCCGCATAGCATCGGGAACGCATACGCTCGATCTGCATCTGGAAGTGTCGAAAATAGTGCAGCAGTTGACTGTGCAAGACACGCAGACCGGCTCAGTGAGCACAGCCTCTGCGGATAACGCAAATGCATTGGTCCTGAGAGGTCAGGATCTGGACGCGTTGTCGGACGATCCTGATGACCTGCAAGCAGACTTGCAAGCTCTCGCGGGCCCATCGGCAGGCCCGGGAGGTGGGTCAATATATGTCGACGGGTTCAGTGGCGGAGAAATTCCGCCCAAGAGTTCCATCCGCGAAATACGAATCAATCAAAATCCTTTCTCACCCGAGTACGACAAACTGGGCCTGGGGCGCATTGAAATCCTGACCAAGCCAGGGAGCGACCGATATCGAGGCACCATAAATTACAATCTGGGAACCCAACTTTGGAACTCGCGCAATCCTTACTCGGCCGAGAAGGCGCCATTTTTGCTCAACGAGTTTGAGGGCGATGCCGGCGGACCGTTAGGAAAGCGGGCATCTTTCACGCTCGACGCGCAGCGCAATCTGGTCCATAACGGCTCAATTTCGAACGGCGTCATGGTGAACCCGCAATCATTCGCGTTGACCCCGTTTTCGAGTACGATTGTGACGCCGCAAGCGCTGACGCGGCTCGCGCCAAGGATCGATTACCAGCTTAATGAGAAAAATACGCTCACTCTTCGGTACTCGTTCACCCACGCCAATATCACTGACGCTGGAATCGGGGCGCTGGATCTTGCATCGCGCGGCTATCGCGAGCAGTACACCAATCAGACCGTCCAGGTGGGCGAGAGCGCCGTGCTGGGAAGCGCTGTTAACGAGACTCGGTTTCAGTTCTATCGGGCGGCAATACAGATGCTCGCCAATAGCGACAGCCCTGAGATCCAAGTCCTCGGCTCCTTCAATGGAGGCGGATCGCAATTGGGCAAATCCTTCGACACGCAGAACACATTTGAGTTGCAGAACAACACATCCATGATTCGTGGCGCCCATTCGATCCGCTTCGGAATACGACTGCGGGCCTATACCGAGGCAAATATCTCGCCGCTGGATTTCAATGGCACATACTCGTTTACTGGCGGATTAGGACCCGAACTCAATTCGGCCAATCAAGCCATATTGGATGCGGCAGGCCAGCCGATCCTCACGCCCATTAGCTCAGCGGAACAGTATCGGCGTACGTTGCTATTTCAACAGTTGGGCTACTCGCCGTCCCAAATTCGCGCGCTGGGCGGAGGCGCCAGTCAGTTCACGATTGACTCAGGAACGCCGGAGCTGAGCGTCCATCAATTCGATGGCGCGTTGTTCGGCGGCGATGAGTGGCGTCTTCGGCCGAACCTCACCGTGAACTTGGGGTTGCGCTATGAGGCGCAGACAAACATACACGATTGGAAGGACGTAGCGCCTCGCGTGGCCATCGCCTGGGCTCCGAAGGGTCCAGCCGTCCTCGGCAAAACAGTGTTCCGCGCGGGTTTCGGAATATTCTATGACCGGTTTGCAATAACCAACACTCTGGCCGCGCAACGATATAACGGTTTGGTTCAGCAGCAATATGCAGTCGCGAATCCCGATACGTTCCCCACAATTCCCTCATTGGGAACTCTTGCAGCGTATCGCTCTACCCAGATCACCGAGGAGGTGAGTTCGCAATTGCGCGCACCTTATTTGATCCAGAGCGCTGTCACTATGGAGCGCAAAGTAGGCAACGCAGTTACTTTTGCAATTACATACAGTAACTCGCATGGAGTACATGAGTTACTTTCGAACGACATCAACGCGCCGCTTCCGGGCACTTACAACCCGGGCGCAGCGAGCAGTGGAGTCTATCCACTGGGCCGGCCGGGGCCGCTTTTTCTAATGGAGTCCGCCGGACTTTATAACCAGAATCAGGTAATTGCCAATGGAACCGCTCGTTTGAATTCTGGGCTGTCTTTGTTCGGATTCTATGTTTACAACAAAGCGTTGAGCAACACTGACGGAATCAGCACTTTTCCAGCAAATCCGTACAACGTTTCGGGTGAATACGGCCCAGCCGCGACCGACATACGGCATCGTGTCACGTTTGGAGGCTCCGTCAATTTGCGCGGAAACATCAGAATCAGTCCTTTTCTGATTATGCAGACCGGTCTTCCGTTTAATATCACGTCCGGCAACGATCCGTATGGAACAACCTTGTTCAATGCTCGGCCTGCGTTTGCGGCGAACCCCAATCAGGCCGGGTTGATTGCAACTCCCTACGGACTGCTGGACCCGAATCCGACCGCGGGCGAAGAGATAGTTCCGCGCAATTACGGCCGAGGCCCGTCGCAACTCTCGTTGAACATGCGGGTCGCGAAAACGATTGGGTTCGGCGGCGAGCGCGAACACCGCGCGAAATCGGCTTCCTCCGGCGGTGGTGGGGGCTCACTCAATCCGGTCATCGCCGCTACAGGAAGAGGCCTGGGCGGAGTTATCGGTTCACCGACAACCTCGCGGCGTTATAACCTGACGATTGCAATGTCGGCGCGGAATCTTTTGAATCACACCAATCCCGGACCAATTATTGGCAACATCACGTCCCCCTTGTTTGGCCAGGCAACCCAGATTGCAGGTGCTCCGAACGGGGAGGGATTCTACGAAACGGCGAATAACCGCCGGCTTGAACTGCAGATCCGGTTCGCATTTTAAAAGACCGCTCGAGTGTTCGCGATAGGCTATACCTTTGTGAAGACTCTACGCTTCTTTTGTTTATTCGGACCCTGTTTGCTTTGCCTTGGGGCCTCTCATCTCGAGGTGAGTAAGCCCGATCCCGCAGGCGCCGGAATGAATCGGGAACGGTTGGCCTCAATTCCGCTTCGCTTGAAGGAATACGTCGATACGAACAAGGCGGGCGGGATGGTGACCATCCTCGCGCGGCACGGCGTCGTCGCCAGTTTCGATGCGGTGGGCTTCCAGGACGTGGAAAGCCAGAAAGTAATGAGTAAGGAGTCCATGTTTCGCATTGCGTCGTTGACTAAGCCAATCACGTGCGCGGGAATTATGGTCCTGGTGGATGAGGGGCGGCTCGCCGTGATTGACCCGGTGGAAAAATTTCTTTCGGAATACAAGGGTGAGAAGGTAAGTGAGTGTGTCGGGCGGTCTGGCTATGGTTGCGTGGGTGTTGAACCCCCGCGTCCTATCAATATAGAAGACCTGATGACGCATACCTCCGGCCTGCCAAGCGATACAGGCGCGCACAACGGAGAAGGGCCGTCCACCCTGGCGGAGCTGGCTGCCCTGGGCGCCAAGACGCAATTGCTCTTTAATCCGGGAACGAAATGGAACTACAGCAACGTAGGGTATAACGTTCTGGGCCGGATCATCGAAGTCGTTTCAAAGCAGCCGTACGACGAATTTCTGCGACAGCATATCTTTGAGCCCCTCGGGATGAAAGATACCTATTTCTTTGTTCCGGACGAGAAGGTGCAACGCATTGCGACGCTTTACACCCAAACCGATGGCGGCTTGAAGCGTTCGGGCGCGCAATGGGGTACTCAGCATGGCCCTAAAATTCCGATGCCGGCAGGCGGGATCGTAAGCACCGCGGAAGATATTTTCCGCTTCAACATGATGATGCGCAATAAGGGCGAGCTAGATGGCCATCGCGTGCTTTCAAGCATGGCTGTTACGCTGATGACCACATCGCACACCGGCGAAATGCCGGCAGGTTGGGCGCCCGGTGTGGGGCATGGCTACGGTTATGAAGTGGTGCGGAATGCCGACGGCATGTTCCGATATAACTCGATCGGCAGCTTTGTGAAGGGCGGCGCGTATCGCACCTATGAGTGGGTAGATCCGGAGAAGGACCTGGTTGGCGTCTTCATGATGCAATTGACCAACGGTGGCGGCGACACCGCAGATGAAATCAACAGCTTTATGGAAATGAGCGCCGCGGCCATTGAGAGGTGAGGGCCATTGCGATCTACTCCGTGCGCAACGCCCTCATAGGCTCGATCCGGGCAGCCCTGCGCGCCGGAACGCCGGTTGAAAGCAGCGCCGTAAGACCCAGAATGATGATTACGCCGGCGAAGGTCAACGGATCGGTCGCCTGCACACCGTACAACATTTTGTCCATTAACTTTGTGAGCAATACAGCCCCCACAACACCGGCCACCGTTCCTATCAGGGCTTGAACCATACCTTGCCGAACCACCATCCGCAGCACGTCGGCGCGGCTCGCCCCAAGAGAAATACGAATTCCGATCTCGCGAGTACGCCGCGATACCGAATAGTTCATAACGCCATAAATCCCTACCGCTGCCAAGATTAGCGCTACCGCGCCGAACAATCCGAGCAACATCATTTCGAACCGCGGCTGCGCTGTAGCATCGGCAATTGCCTGGTCCATTGTGACCACCTGCGAAACCGGAAGATTTCGATCAAAAGACCAGATGCTTTGCTTAACGGCAGACGCCAGGTCAGCCGGATTCCCATCGCCCCGCACCACTAATGTGATGTAACTCATGTGCGGACTCATCGGATCTGTTCCGCCGCCCAGAAATTCGGGAGTTTGCAGGGCGGCAAGATACATCTCTGGAAACACAACGGAGGCCCAGTCCTCCTGCTTCGCATCCGCGACCACGCCTATCACGGTCAGCCAGTTCGGCGGGCCAGCGCTTCCGTCTCCAATGACAATGCGTTTACCGATTGGATCCTCTGTTGGCCAGTACTCCCTCGCCGTCCGTTCATTGATGATCACGACACCTGGCGTTCTGGCATCATCGTGATCGGTGATGCCGCGGCCCCGGCGCAGCGGCAGCCGCATCGTCTCGAAATATCCCGGCATGACAATCCGATAAACCGCATCGGGCGATTCGCCCGGACGTGATTTTGGACGCCCTTCGATCGCGAAACCTCGATCCCACATGTCGCCTTCGAGCGGTAAATGATTGATGCCGCCTGCCGCTTTCACGCCCGGCAGCGTCCGCAGTTTCTGCAGAAGCTCGCGATAGAAAACCGCGCGACGGTTCGGCTCTTCCTCTTTCGTTCCGGCCACCGACACCAACATCGACAGTACATTGTGTGGATTGAATCCAGGGTCTACCGATTGCAGGGCGTAGAAGCTGCGCACCATCAATCCAGCGCCGATCAATAGCATGAACGCTAACGCAAACTCCGACGCCACGAGAAAACCGCGTAATCGATTGCGCCGCGCACTATCACTGTCACCACGCCCGCCTTCTTTAAGCGCATCGCTCAAATTCCCGGCAGCGGCGTGCACCGCCGGGGTCAACCCAAATGCAAGCGCCGTGAAGACAGTAATGCACATCAGGAAAATCATGGCGTGACTATCAATCCCCACCATCTCCACTCGCGGTATGTATGCCGGACTCAGGGCTACCAGGGCCTTTGTTCCTCCGAGTGCCAGCAGGAGCCCCGCCGCCGCGCCCATAGCCGCCAGCAGCAGATTCTCAGTAAGGAATTGAGCCACCACCCGGGACTTGCCTGCACCTAGTGCGACCCGCACTGCTATCTCTTTTTGGCGGTCGGATGTGCGGGCGAGCAGCATGTGGGCAACATTTGCGCACGCAATCAGCAGCACGAAACCTACTGCGCCCAGCATCATTAGCAGCGGCGTCTCTATTTTGCCAACGACATTCTCCTTCAGCGGCCTGACCACAACATTGCGATTCGTCGCGGGATATTCTTTCTCTAATCGGGCTGTGACTGTCGCCATATCTGCTCGCGCCTGAGCAAGGGTCACCCCCGGCTTCAACTGCGCGAAAACCCTCAGATGATTACCGCCTCTCTGGTAAAGAGTTTGTTCAAGCGTATCCGGCGCCCACAACTCCGCATGCACTGCCCAAAAAGGCGCAAATTTGAATTCAGGCGGCATTACGCCAACCACCGTGTAAGCCTGGCCATCGAGTGTGATTAGCTTCCCCAACACGCCGCGGTCGCCATGAAACCTCCGCTGCCACAGCCGGTAGCTCAATATCGCTTCATGGTCCGCTCCTTCGTGGTCCTCTCCGGGTATAAAGAGGCGCCCTAACAACGGTTCGACGCCGAGCAACGGGAGCATGTTTTGTGTCACCTTCAAGGCGTAGAGATGCTCCGCTGGACTGGTATCGGAAGCATCATGGTTCCCGAGATTCGGGCTCCAATAATCCGCCGCTCCCATCGCCTCAAACGAATGGCTTTGGTCGCGCCAGTCGATATAGTTCGCTGTCGCCACCGGACCCGTACCGTAATGCAGAACGGTGACCAGGCGGTTCGCATCCTTATATGCCAGCGGGCGGAGCAATACGGCGTTGACTACGCTGAAAATTGCGGTGTTCGCGCCGATCCCCAAAGCCAGCGTGGTGATCGCTA
>DATBEF010000044.1:0-4615 GCA_036269625.1 Bryobacteraceae bacterium
AGCCGCCACATGAAGAGAAGAATCTTGCTGGTAGGCGGTTCCGGCGGACTCGGACGCGCCTCCGCTCGCTTGCTGGCCCAAGACGGCGGCGATCTGATCGTGAGCTTTCACCGCAATCGTGAGCGGGCTGAAGAACTACGCCATGTCGCGCAGATCGTTCAGGCTGACATCACAGAAACGGGTGGCCGCAAGCAACTGCTTGATCGAGCGGGCGACTTGGATTCCCTCGTGGTCTTTACTGGAAATCCCGCCCGAGTAACCTCCAACGGCCAGGCGCCGGAGATGCTTCAAGTTTCCCACGACGTCAACTACATGGGACCGATTCTATTGGCGCGCGAAGCTGCCGGGCGAATGCAGCGCCATCAAACGGCTGGAGCCATCGTTCTCTTCTCGACGATGCAGGGTGTTTCCTTGTTTCCGAACTCTACTGTTTACGCAGGCGCAAAGGCCGCTTTAATCCATGCAGCCCGGATACTCGCGAAAGAAATGCGGGGTGACAACATTCGCGTGAATGTCATAGCGCCTGGGGTGATGGCGGCGGGGATGGCTGAAGCGAGCATCGCTTCCGGCAAGTACGATCGCTACTTGCACGAGAGAGCCATTGCGCGTTTTGGCAAACCAGAAGATATCGCGCGTGCCGTTCAGTTCCTCCTGGCGCCGGACAACTATATCACCGGCCAGGTCTTGAGCGTAGACGGCGGAATTACGTTGTAGCCGCCGGCCTGCGCGGCAAATCCGACTGGATCTTGGGCTGGTGATGCGACATCATATGAGTCAAGACCAATGACCAGCTCCAACGCCAGCAAGCCCGATTTGGCAAATAATATAGACCAGTTTATACGGGACCAATTGCTGGACCGCCGGCACAAACTGGAGCATGCTTCCTGCCACGTGGACGACGCGGGCCGGCTTCGGCTTCTCCTGGAGGAAGTCGATAGTGCTTTGGCGAGAATTGACAGCGGGTCCTATGGGATCTGCGAGTCTTGCCACGACGCAATTGAATGCGATCGGCTGATTACCGACCCTCTGGTCAGGTTCTGCTTAGACCATTTGACGCGGAATGAGAGGTCTGCGCTGGAAAAGGACTTGGAACTCGCCCAACGCGTCCAGATGGGCTTGCTGCCCAAGGAAAATTTCAACCGCGATGGCTGGCAAGTCTGTTACCACTATGAGCCTGCCGGCCTGGTTAGCGGAGACTACTGCGACGTGATCGACGCAGGCGAGAAGGGCTTTTATTTCATGGTGGGAGACGTTTCGGGAAAAGGCGTTGCCGCATCCATGCTCATGACGCATCTGCATGCAATGTTTCGTACTCTGATTCCGGTCGGATTGTCGCTTCCCTGCATGCTCCAGTATGCTAGCCGTGTCTTTCGCGAAAGCACCTTACCGAATCAGTTCGCGACACTGGTCGCGGGCCGCGCGTGGCCGGATGGAAAGGTCGAGATCTGCAACGCGGGACATCCCCTTCCACTGGTGGTGCGCGAGGGAGCGGTGCAGCCACTGGAAACTTCAGATCTTCCCATCGGATTGTTCGGAGGCGAGGAATTCACCCTCACCGAGCTATCTCTTTACCCTGGCCATGGCATGGTAATTTACTCCGACGGCGTTCCCGAGGCAACCGACTTGTCCGGAAGAGAATACGGCACGGATCGCCTGCGGGAGTTGATCGGCCAAAGGCAGGCGCTCCATGCCTCAACGCTGCTAGCGGCGTGCCGTGACGATCTAAGTGATTTCCGCCGAAATGCCGCAAGGACAGACGACGTTACCTTGTTTGTCATAGGCCGCGGCCAGGTCTGACCTGAGTTGACGGTCATGGCGCGTTAACAAATCGCCGTTGTTACCATTTGATTTGTCTTATGTACGCCGATTTCTACTCGGAGGCCTTGTGCTGTTCTCTGCAGTGCCCGCCTTTTCGCAGCTGGTCTCGTTTGGCTTCAAGGGTGGCGTTCCGCTCGCAGATCCTCTGATTAGTTCCTCTGGCGGGTCCGGTGGAACGTCGCATGGGGTCCATCGATACGTGGTGGGCGTTACGGGGGAATTGCATCTGCCGTTTGGCTTTTCTTTCGAAGTGGATGCGCTGTATCGGCGGCTTGACTACGACACTACTTTCGTTACCTTTGTCACGACTCCGAGCGAGTTTTTTGAGACAACGTCCACGCAGGTCACTCAGACCCACACGACGGGTAACGATTGGCAATTCCCATTTCTCGCCAAATACCACTTCAAGCAGTTCGCATTGGCGCGTCCTTTTGTGGATGGCGGTGTGACTTTCAGGCATGTAAACTTTTCAGGCGCAACCATCATCAGTAATCCAAACACAGCCGGCGTTACGGTTGGCGGTGGCGTCGGATTTAAGCTGCTGTTGCTCCGAATTGCCCCGGAGATTCGCTACACCCGTTTTCCCACGAATATCTTTGGACCGAATTACAACTTCATTCGAAGCAGCCCGAATCAAGTCGACTTCCTGGTCGGTCTGACTTTCTAAGGAACTCGCGCACAACGGACTCGCCAACCGCGCAGGTACATAGCTGCGTTATCCTCTTTCGTAGCCGATGCTCACCTCTTTCGTGCATGCGTGGCGTTCCTGGAAAACGGCTCGTGGAGCCGGCCTGCTTACCATCGCGGCCCTGGCTGTTGGGATCGGGTCGGCCACGGCGATCTTTTCGATCGTTCACGCGGTGCTCTTAAACCCGCTGCCCTGGGCCCATCCCGATCGCTATTACTTTCAGTTTGGCGCATGGCACACGCACCCCGACTGGTGGACCTCCACATCCTATGCCGATTACGTCGATCTTGCCGCCCAACTCCAGAGTGTGGATACATTCGGCTGCAGCACCAGCGGCAGCGGAAACATTACTTTTCATAATCAGCCTCAACATGTGAGCGATACGGAGGTGAGTTCGTCGCTCGTTCGGTCATTCGGCGTAAAGCCGACACTTGGCCGGTGGTTCAGCGACGAGCGCGAGCCCAACGGCCTGCGCGGAGCCGTATTGTCCTACGCACTGTGGCGGCGGCTGGGTTCCGATCCGAACATCATTGGCCAGCCAATGACGGTGAATGGCGCCCTCCACACAATTACTGGTGTTGCGCCCGCCTGGTTTCGTTACCCGATATACGGTGAGGGCAGCGAATTGTGGATACCCTTGAACCCGAATAAAAATGAGCAGTCGTTTCGTTCCTACCACTACTTGAAATGCATCGCCAAAGTGAAAGCCGGCGTCACAACATCCCAGCTAAAGCAGGACGGCGACAGGGTATTGGTGGTTTGCGCCGGCAATACCCGGGCCAGGCTGAGCCAGAGTTTACCAACGTCAAATCGGTAATCGCATTCGCGACTGATCAAATTCGTCCCAGCCTAATCCTACTGCTAATCGCGGCTGGAGTTCTGTTTTGTATTGCTGCGGCAAACGTCGCGAGTGTGCTGCTGGCGCGATCGGTTGCGCGGGCGCGGGATACCGCCGTGCGCGTTGCGTTGGGGGCTGGGCTCTGGCAATTGGGCACTCAATATTTTCTGGAAGGACTCCTCGTCTCATTGGCCGGAACTGCCGCCGGGTCGCTCTTGAGCTATATTTTGGTCCGCGTGGTCTTGTCGCTCGCCGCCGACGAGATCCCGCGCGCGGAGAGTATCGCATTCAATTGGCAAGTACTGGGCTTCGCGCTGTGTCTTGCGGTCGGTTGCGCCCTGTTCTGTAGCCTCGCTCCGTTATGGCAGGCTTGCCGTATCGCGCCAAACGAAGTGCTGAGCGAAGGCGTCCGCGCATCGGCCGGCGCGCGTAGCCGCAAGCTGCTTCGCATCTTCGTGATTGCGGAAGTTGCTTTAGCCGTTGCGCTGCTTTCTGTTGGTGGCGTTATCGTGGAACATCTGCGGCATCTTTATCAAGTCTCCTCTGGCTTTGACCCCAACGGCCTGCTCATCACTCATCTTTACGCGCCGGAGCAGAAGTACAAAAGCGACGCGGACAAGCAGACGTACCAAACGCGGCTGCTGCGGGCGATTCGCAGTCTTCCAGGTGTGGAAAATGCCGGCTTCACCAGTCTTCTACCGTTGGAAGGCTGGGGCAATAACACCGTGATTCGGCGTGAGGATCAGCCGCCGCCGAAGGATTGGCTGCAGACCGAATCCATCGAGATGCGTTTCGTCAGCCCCAGTTATTTCGAGACCATGCACATCCCGCTGATGGCGGGACGGCTGTTGACGGATGCCGATAAAGAGGGTCCTGTGATGCCTTTGATCATCAATGAGACCCTGGCAAAACTCAACTGGCCTCATGAGAATCCGGTCGGTTCCTACGTTCGGATTTTCGCTTGGAACGATAAACGGTTTCAAGTCGTTGGCGTAGTGGGCGACACTCGGAACACAGGACTCTATCGTCCGCCAAGGCCCGAGTTCGACCTGTCTTATCGCATGGTCTCGCCCTCGGACATGACCTGGGCCGTGCGCTCCAGTTTGCCGATTTCGGTCCTGACCGCCGAGATTCGCCGAGCCGTGAGGAGCGTGGATCCGGACCAGCCAATCTTCGATACCCGCCCGATGCGGGAAATCATTACCAACTCACTGGCGCGACAGCGGCTGCAATCGCTGATGACGGGCTTCTTCGCGGCTTCCGCGCTGTTG
>DATBEF010000050.1:0-14111 GCA_036269625.1 Bryobacteraceae bacterium
CCTGAGCGCCGACTCAGTGGCCGGGATTGCCGGGAGCTTGCTGCTCCCGGTTCCCCTAACAATCCTGGCACCAAGCGATAAATCCATGGGGTGACAGAATCGCTGGCCTGTTAGTGGGACATTTTCGCTGGCCTACAACAGACATCCGCGGTTGGGGGCGCGTTGAAATAGAACAGGGCTGGCCGTCTCACCGCATCTCCGGGAGTAGTTGGAGTAAATTGTTGAAGGACCCACCCGCTGGCATCACATTTGAGGGTAAGTGACGCGCTCGAAGCTCTGAACGACAATTGAGCAGGTATGCGAAAGATTGCACTCTGCTGGTTCGTACAGCAGCTTCTGACCCTTCAGTTGGCGCCCGGGCAGAACTCAGCGCCCCGAACCATCCGCACGGTTCCTACTTTCACCGGGTCCTTTGTCACAAATGGGCGGCGCTACTCCTACACATTTGCCGGTCAGAACCCGGAATCCGGCGGCGCGACCACCATCGAGACGGTCCTGGTTCCCCTTTCACTTTCTTTCGATGCGAGCACCGGAGGGAAAAAGGTGACGGATGCGGCGGGTGTTGTACCCGAGGTTTTGAACTCGCCTATTTTTCAAACGTTTCCATTCGCCACTGGAAACACGCAGTATGGCGATGCCGTTCAACGCGCTGAATTTTACAAGACTGCAACGGCGCAACGGGACTGGCACACGGTATTGGGTTTACCGCGGATACTACCGCCGATTCAGATCGACATCCCGGTGGCCAACGGCTATGTCCTACATTCGCGAACGGGAACATCCCTGGCCATTGTGGATCTCGATTTCGTCAAGAAAGAGTTATTCGAGCGCCTGGCCAGTACAGAAATCGAACCGGACAAACTTGTCATGGTGCTGACCAGGAACATTGCTTTTTACTCGCTCGGGGATGCAACGGTGTGCTGTTCCGTGGGCGCGCACGGAGCGCAGCTTGATTCTTCGGGCGCTTCGGCGCGATCCTTTGTGATCGGCTCGTACTTCGATAAGAACGTCATTCCACACTACACGGACATACAAGGCATCAGCCAACAAGTGGCCGAGTGGATGAATGATCCCCTGTATGGCTACCGTTCGAACGAGTTCCCTGGCTGGCTCAAGCCGCCGTCAAACATTGGTTGCGGAGGGCACGGAGAAAGCAGCGCTTATCTCATGGAACAGCCGGCAGACTATTTGCCGAAATCGAATTCGACGCCCCTAATCGTCCACGGAAAGACGTTCCACTTGGAAAACATTGCACTGCTGCCCTGGTTTGCACAAGGCGCTGCTGCTGAAACGTTCCAGGGGGCTTATAGCTTTCCCGATACGAATGCGTTGCCGGCTGCCGCGCAACCCTGTTCGAGTTCCCGAAAGCGTGATGTACAGCCATCCGCTTCGCCGGTCACCCGGGCGGATACAGCGCCGAACGGACACGCGTTGATCGGCTACTGGGAAGGCTATGAATCGGCCACGCAGCCAGTCCGATTGAGAGACGTCTCCCCACAATGGGACATCATCATCGCAACATTCGCCGCACCGGTCAAAGGCTCAACCAGCATACTGCGTTTTGAGCCGCCGGCCCCGATAGGCGAAGCGGAGTTCAAAGCAGATATCGCTTACCTGCAAGACCGAGGCAAGAAGGTTTTGATTTCGATCGGTGGTGGCGGCCAAGTCGTCACGCTGAATACGCCTGAAGATCTTCGTAACTTTGTCAGCTCGGCATCCGCGATTGTGGAGAAATATGGTTTTGACGGAGTTGACCTCGATATTGAAACGCCTTCGCTCCTCATCAACAGCGGTGATCGGGATTTCCGCCATCCGACAACTCCTTCAATCGTGAACCTGATTGCGGCCATGCATCAGATGCGGGACCACTTTGGCAGCCATTTCATGATCGCCGAAGTGCCGGAGGCAGCGCAGGCCCAGGCAGGTATGCAGGCCTATGGCGGCCAGTTCGGATCCTTCCTGCCGGTCATTTACGGCACGCGGGACATCCTGTCCTTTGTCGACGCCCAAGACTACAACACACCTCCGCTGGAGGGGTTGGATGGAAATTACTATTTCCCAGGAACGGCAGAGTATCATGTAGCATTGTCCGAGATGCTGGTTGCTGGTTTTCCGGTTGGAGGTGACCCTCACGAATACTTCCCGCCACTCCCACCGGAGAAAGTGGCCATCGGTTTTCCCGCTACTCCTACGTCTGCCCGAAACTACACAGAGATACCTGCCATTGAAGGCGCATTGAGTTACTTGATCGAAGGTAAGCGGTACGCGGGCGCCCAGTATAGATTGCGTCGGCCGTTCGGGTATCGGCGGTTTCTTGGCGCTATGTTTTGGGCTATCAATGAAGACCGGCGAAACGACTATCGGATGTCGAATGCGATTGGGCCGTTTTTGCATGGCATGGGTACTCCATAAGATTCCGCACGGCCGCGTCAGGAGCAGAATAGCTCAGGAGCAGAATAAAGGTATGACACGCCGCACCGTTTTGACCGCGCTTCCGCTTTCCCTGGCCGGCATAACGCTGATGGGCGACGACCAGGAGAACGGGCCAAGGCCGCCCAAGAAAGATATTCCTTTCATAAAGCACGCCGATCATCTGGTCGAGACCGAATCCCAGAACGCGGCGCAATCAAAATCGAAGGGCGGCTTGGTATTCTCGGTTCCCGGTGCGACGTCCACGGCGCGTACTCCGCTGCCTGAACCCATTTTCCTGTTTGTGCAGGATAAGATCCGCGCGGATCAGCTCCAATTGTTCCATTTCACTGTGCAGAACGGAATGCGGCAGGTATTGGCAAAACAGAAGGATGACGACGACGACAAGGTTTACCATATATCGCTGCGACAATTGCAAGGAGACCTGTATCGGCTGGATGCATCAGAGAGTTTGGATCCGGGTGAGTATTGTCTCTCTCCCGTGGGTTTGAACTTAGCGTTCTGCTTTACGGTGTTTTAAGTGAATAGGTAGCCCCGGTGTCAATCGATCAGCTGTGGCGTGACTTCGTGCTTGCGGGACGCGTCCTGTTGCGGTCGCCGGTTTTCGCTCTTGCTGTGATCGTCTCGCTTACTCTCGGCATCGGCGCCAACACGGCCGTTTTCAGCCTGGTCGATACGTTAGTGTTCCGCCCTTTGCCGGTCCGTGAGCCTGGGCAACTTGTTCGCATCGGCTCTCTCGAAAAGAACGGCATGCCGATGCCTCTGCCAAGGGCCGTGATCGAGGACCTGCGGCACCATCGGCTTCTTCAGGGTGTCTGCGGGTTCACCGCGGGAGATGCCGCGGTTGAAGTCGAAACCAGTTCTGCCGTAGTTGCCACGCTTTCGTTAACAGGCGACTGTTATCAAACATTGGGCGTGAAACCTGCATTGGGTCGATTGCTAACGCCCGGAGATGACAATCCCAATGGGCCCAAGGTGGCGGTGCTTGGGTATGTCTATTGGAAAACGAGATTTGCGGGTAACCCAAAAGTGCTTGGGACCAGCGTCAAGATCTCCGGCGCGCCGTTTCAGATCATCAGAGTCACAGAGGCGCGCTTTGAAGGTCTGCTTTGGGGATATCCGGCCAGCGTTTCCGCACCAATCTCACAACGAACTGCTGTCAGCGCGCAGGACCCGTCAGGACGATTCTACTGGGCTGACTCGCTCGCGAGGTTGCGAAGCGGCGTCGGGGAAAAAGAGCTGGAAGCTCACCTTAAAACGGAATGGCGCAGGCTGCTTGAATCCGCGTTGCCCCCGTATTTCAAAGGCGCTGGCCGAAATGAAATTGTAAGTGAGCCGCCGATGGTTGCTTCGGGCGCCACCGGAGTCGATGATTACTTTCGAGAGCATTTTCAAAACGCCTTGTTTGCCCTCCTGGCAATCAGCATGTTGGTCTTGGTTATCTCCTGCGTGAACGTCTCTAACTTAATGTTGGCTCGAGGTCTCCAGCGGCAGCGGGAAATATCGGTAAGGCTCGCAATAGGAGCGTCGCGATTCCGCATTGTTCTACAGTTGTTGGCGGAAAGCAGTCTCTTGCTGGTTGTAGGTTTGGGATTCGCCTTTGCGCTCGCGTTGGTGAGCGCCAGGACGATGGCGACTTTCTTTATCGGCGCTCAGGGTAGATCTGACCTTTACTTCCCCGTCGAGATCGATTGGCGCGTTCTTTTGTTTACTGCCCTTGTCGCAATTCTTGCGGTCGTTTTGTTTGCGATCGTGCCTGCGTGGCGAATCAGCAATGTAGATCCAGCATCCTCTCTGAATAGCGCCTCACGATCAATCACCGGGTCACGAGCCGGACCTCGTAAGTTGCTCTTGATAGCGCAGGTGGCGCTGACATTAATGATTCTCGTGGCGGCCAGTGTTTTTCTGAAATCCGTAACGTACCTGCGGAATAACTCATTGGGGTTCGATGGCAACACTGTTCTCGATGCTCAGTTGATGCCGGCGCCCGGAATTGGATCGGCTCAGAAGGCCGCTGACGATGGATACCTTTCAAACTTTTTGGACGGAATTAGCAACATCCCGGGAGTCCGCGCCGCGAGTCTGAGCAGCTTTGCCCCATTGGTGAGTTCGCCGTTCAAAGAAGATGTGAGGCCTTTGGACCAGGCCTATCAACACGTGGTTCGAGTGCCAGCGGAGTTCGTCACCGACGGTTTTTTGAGCATCATGCACATTCCCTTGCTCGCTGGGCGGGAGTTCAGGAGGGTCAAGACCGCGGAAACGCAGCGGACTACAATTGTGAGCCGGTCTGTGGCGGAGCGTCTGTTTCCAAGATCGGACGCGATTGGGAAGCACATTCAATTTGGATCGGAGCCGGAAACCCGTGATGTGGAAATCATCGGAGTTGCAGCCGACCGTGAACTCGAAGATCCACACATGAGAGATGGCGGTTTCATCCTGCTCAGTCTCTGGCAATTACCAAGAATGGCCGATTGGGCAAATCTGCAAGTCCAATTCTCGGGGCGGCTGGCGTGGATACTGCCTGCGCTTCGGCGAGAGATCGAGAGAGCCGGACACCAGCAGGTATTTTTGATGAGCACGATGTCTGAACTGCGAGAACGTTCGCTTTTGCAGGACAGATTGCTTGCTGTGATCGGCAAGATCTATGTTTCGTTAGTTCTGGTGCTGACGGGGGTTGGTCTCGTAGGTCTTTTGCTGTTCTTTGTGTCGAACCGTGAAAAGGAAATCGCCGTTCGCATTGCACTGGGTGCGGAGAGAGGCAACGTAAGATCACTCGTGATTAGGGAGGCTGCCTGGGTCACAGGGGCGGGACTCATGATCGGTTTGCCCATGGCATATGCCGTTGTACGCGCCTTATCAGGGTTGCTCTACGGCTTATCGCCAGATCTGTTTGGTCCCGTTTCCGTGTCGGTCAGTGTTCTGGGTCTGGTCGCCGCGCTGGCTATGATTGTGCCGACGTATCGCGCGGTTTCGATCGATCCGAATGTTGTTCTGCGGAGTGAATAGACTACTGGGTGCTGAAGAGATCTTCCAGGCTCTTAGCGTCTAGGACACGAACGCCCAATTCCTCGAGTTGCTCCCCCTGCAGTGCTTTCAAGCGGTCATCAGCCCATGCCGGTATCGGGCCGAAGCGATTCACCATTAGCCGCCGGATGATCGAATGCCGCCCTTGCTCAAGCCCCTGCTCGCGCCCTTGCTCACGCCATTTGCTGGCCCGCGCCTCTAGATAATCACCAAAAACTTCGTCCAGATCGACCTCAATTGGCATCAGACTGACCTCACTTTGAATAAGCTTCCCGAGCCCTCTCAATCCCGAGATTATCATGAGAAGCGGCAGTTGTGCGGCCTGCTCCGCCGGAGAGAGTCGCGCAATCCGGCGCAGCACCTCGATTGCGGTTTTCCCGGGCGTCTGGGCATCGGCCAAGACGGCCAGAATATTGTCGCCCGATGCGGGACTTGCCAGAAGTTGCTGCGCATCCATCTCTCGGATATCGACTACGGTATACGAAAAGTGGAGCGACGGGCCGTGCAGTTCCGGGCGCATGCTGAGCCGAGCTTCTCCCACGTACAACACGAACTGCCGCGGAAAACGCCCGTATTGTCGATAGATGGCAAGGGCGTACTCGGCCATGCGTAGAGGCATTTCAGGATCATTTCTGCTCTGCAACTCGAAATGCACCAACTCGCCGGTCTCGGTTTCAGCCAGCAAATCCAGCTGCGGCATTCGAACCTTAGGCAGTTCTACATTCAGCCAGCGGACCAGGTGAGCGCCCGCCAGCCTTTCCAGAATCGTTAGCCCTGAAGTTTGAAGCAACGACTTCAGGGCGATGTCGTATTTCATCCGGTTATCCCTCGATCACTTGCGGCAGATCGCACGCAAGATTCTTGCAATGATATAGCGTCAATTTTCCGGTCCTTGTCAGTCCCGACAAGAACGGCGCGGTCGAACTCAGTTGCGCGGCCACCGCATCCTCGAGCGGGAGCACCATTGTGAACGGCAAGAATTTCGAGCGTAGGTCCCGCATAAACACCTCCGTGTCTGGCGTGAGCTTCTCAGTGCGTACAATAATTTGCTCCGGAGTCGAGAGCCAACGATAGAGCGCGACCAAGCCTTGGGGCGCGGCCGTTGGTTGTCTCTGGAGCTTTGGGCCGAACCATCGCAGCGCAGCTTCAGCTTGCTTGCTGAATGCTTCGTCGCCAGTGATATGCGCCAAACGAAGCAGCACATCGATCGCAACGGAGTTGCCCGACGGTTCCGCGCCATCGTAATCGTCTTTGAGGCGCAGTAATAAATCACCGGCGCCCGCGGCCGTGCTAAAAAATCCGCCCTGATCTGAATCGATAAAGCGAGAAAAGCCAGCGCGCGCGAGCGAGACCGCCGTTTTCAGGTAGTCAGGGCTTCCGGTGACTTCAAACAGGTCAAGCATTGCTTGGGCCAAAAAGGCGTAATCATCCAGGAATGCCGGTATCGCCGGATCGCCCTCGCAAAACCGCCGTAGCAGGCTGCCTGACGCGGAATCGTACATCATCGAAAGCAAAAAATCCGCGGCTTTCCTAGCGGCGGAAAGATATCGTGCCTCTCCTAAAACTGCATAACCTTTGGCGAAGGCAGAGATGGCCAGCCCATTCCAGGCGGTCAGAATTTTGCTATCCAGATGGGGCCGCGGCCGCTTTTCGCGCACTTCGAATAGTTTCTGTTTTGATTCCTGGAACTCGTTTCGCCAGGCGTCGTCGGTGGCAGCGAAAAGAATGTTGCGTCCCGTGAATTCGCCTTGCGGGTCGTGATCTACGTTCCCTTCTTTTTCCACTCCGAATGCTCTGCCGAACTGGCGCGCCTCGTCAGTACCCAGCACGCCCTCCATCTCCGCCTGTTTCCAAATGTAAAACGCACCTTCGCCCGAGTGCGCGGGGTTCTCCGGATCCGCGCTGTCGGCATCTTCAGCCGAATAGAAGCCGCCTTCCGGGCTGGTCATGTCGCGCTCAAGATACGTGAAGATATTGCGTGCGGTAGTAGCGAATAGGGCGTCATTCGTGGCCTGGTAGGCCTCCAGGTATGACACGGCAAGCTGCGCCTGATCGTAAAGCATCTTTTCAAAGTGAGGAACAAACCAGCGTTCATCGACCGAATACCTGTGAAACCCGCCGCCCAGGTGATCATGCATGCCACCGGACGCCATCGCCCGGAGGGTTTCCACGACCATCTCGAGAGCTTCCGCGTTATTCTCCATGGCGTAATAGCGCATTAGAAAATTCAGCGCGGACGGCCTCGGAAATTTCGGCGCATTGCCGAAACCGCCCCACTTGGGATCAAACGAGCGGCGGAACTGCGCGAAGGCCGAATCCAGCGGAGCGCGCGTCGGAGCGCCGGTCTCGGGATTCGACCCGGTGTACTCTTGCAGCTGCTCCAGTATGTTTCCGCTGGTCTCGTCCACGCGGCTGCGATCCTGCTTCCAGGCCCATGCCAGGCGTTCCAGGATGTCCGGGAATCCAGGGCGGCCGTACCGCGAGTCGGGCGGGAAATAAGTTCCTCCGTAGAACGGTTTCAGATCCGGTGTTAGCCAGACCGAGAGGGGCCAACCGCCGCTGCCCGTGACGGCCTGGACGTAGAGCATGTAGATCCGGTCGACGTCCGGCCGTTCCTCGCGATCGAGCTTGATTGAAATAAATTCGCGGTTCAGAATCTCGGCAACGCGCTCGCTTTCAAAGGACTCGTGCGCCATCACGTGACACCAATGACACGTCGAGTAGCCAATGGAAAGGAAGATCGGCTTGTCTTGGCGGCGCGCCTCTTCAAACGCGCCCTCACCCCAGGGCAGCCAATTTACCGGATTGTTGGCGTGTTGGCGAAGATACGGGCTTTTCTCATGGATCAGCGCATTGGTGGGCATGCGCCTTCAGTCTATCGAGCCGATTGCCGTGAAGCGGCAGCCCCCCTGACTCAAGCTTTCGCTGGTCCGACGATACCGAATATGGCGCCTTGCGGGTCGAGACAGTGAGCGATCTGCTGCCCCCCTGGAACCGGTGAGGGTCCATGAACGACCGTGCCTCCATGCTGCTTTACCCGGGCAATGGCGGCGTCAATATCATCAACATTGAAGTAGAAAAGCCAACCGGGGCTTTGAGATGGGTCCATTCTGTTCATCATCCCCCCGATAGGCTCGGAGCCGACCGCGAAGATCTGGTACACGCCATTCGGGCCCATTTCCATGGCCTGCGACTTGCTCCAGCCGAACAGATCAGCGTAGAAGGTGAAGTCCGATTGCCAGTCGATGGCCGCTAAATCATGCCAGGCAGCCGTTCCCGGTTTGCCAGCCGGCGGGCGTTCCGGCTGCTGCACTCCATCCGGCGGTTGGAACAGCACAAAAATCGCTTCTTGCGGATCGGCCACGACCGCGAAACGACCTACGCCCGGGATGTCTTCCGGCGCACGATGCACAGAGCCGCCCGCCTGGACGAGACGCCGCGATAACGCGTCCAGATTCTCAACCCCTATATAGCCCATCCAGCGTGCTTTCTCGCCGGAAGTAAAACCACTAGCCGGTTTCTGCAGTAGACCGCCGATCGGAGTGCCTCCGACGCTGACCAACGTGTAGCTCCGATTCGGCATGCCGGCATCTTGCGTACCCCATCCGAGCACGCCCCGATAAAAAGCCTCGGCAGGGGCCGCATCGGGCGTATGAAGCTCGTACCACACAAATCTCGAAGGCTCAGCCTTCAATGCTTCTGGTGACATTATTTCCTCTCTCACTGTTTAGTCGAACGAGGTAGGAATAAATCGACACCTTGGTCAAAGAATTTTGGAGTGGGACTGGGCCGGCTATCAGTGCGGCCCCCGCCGTTCTGCGCTACCGAACCTCCTCATACACAGCCAACAGCGTCTTCAAATCTTCCACATCCTGTGGACGGCAGTTCATCAACGGCGGACGCACTGGGCCTGCGGGCATTCCCAACAGCTCCATGGCTTCCTTCATCACTGCCACTTCATAGCCCCGCGCGCGTTCGCGCAGCGCATAGAGCGGCTGCACATAGCGCGCCATCAGACGATCCAATTCCGCGAAGTCCCGCTTCATCCCCGCTTCGGCCATTTGCAACGAAAGCTTCGGCGCAATAGTCGAGATGCTGGACGTATAGGCCTGCACGCCAATTGCGAAATATCCCGGAACGCAATCATCACCCAAGCCGCCGTACCAGGCCAGGCGATCGCCGTTGAACTGCATGATGCGTTGGTAGCGCCGGATATCGCCCTGCCCATCCTTCCAGCCGGCGAGCGTCGGCGCTCGCTCAGCCAGCCGCGCGACCATCTGCGGCGTGAACACAGCCCAATCCCGGCTGTAAACCAATAGCGGCAGATCCGTTGCCTTGCCGATTGCTTCGTAATAGGCGAACAGTCCATCCTCGGGTGCCATCACGTAGTAAGGAGGAAGCGCGAGTATGGCGTTGGCGCCAGCCTTCGCCGCACGACGCGCGATCTCTGCGCCTATGACGGCGTTGAATCCCGTTCCAGCGACCACCGGCATTCTGCCATTCACGGCCTTGACGCTGACCGCAACTACCTGCTCGATCTCATCCACCGACATCGAGTACATCTCGCCCGTTCCGCCCGCCGCCACCAGCCCGCAGAAGCTGTGCGAGGCCATTTCATCCACATTGCGCTCCAGCGCTGCCAATTCCAGCGATAGATCCTGCCGGAAAGGTGTTACTGGGAAACCGAAGACGCCCTTCAACCGGGCGGTAAATTCACGCGTGTTCACGCTGCCCAGTATAGTGGGCGGACTCATGTCCACGCTCTTACCAGCGCGGCAGCACCCTCCGCCAATTTGGGTCGACGTGCTTGCGCATTTCCGCTTCGTCATCGCGCTTCCGAAGCGGGATCTTCTCGTAGCGCTCACGGCCCCGCGCTACCTGGTCGTAATCGAGATCCACGCCTAACCCGGGCTTCTCCGGAACCTTGACGGCGCCCTTCTCAAAACGTATGCGGCCGCCGGCCACCACTTCATCCACATCGCATTGCCACGGATAATGAGTATCGCAAGCATAAGTCAGATTCGGACACGCCGCCGCCACATGTGTCATCGCCATGAGACTGACGCCCAAGTGACTATTCGAATGCATCGACAACCCCATGCCAAGCACCTGGCACAGATGAGACAAGAACTGCACCTGCCGCATGCCGCCCCAATAGTGTGGATCGGAAAGCACAATCTGCACGGCATCGAGATCGCGAGCCTTCGGGACATCGGCAAACGACGTAACAGCCACATTGCTGGCCTGCGGCGTGTGAATATTTTTTCTAAGCAATCGGCGCCGAACCTCGCCCATGCCCTCAAGCGTTGGGCAAGGATCTTCCAAATAACCTCCCTCGGCAAGTTCCTCGACTAGCGACTCGCCCACGTGTACCGACGTATCCACGGACCATGCGCAATTGGGATCGAGACGCAACGGAACCTTCGGCCCGAACGCAGCTCGCAATTCGCGAATGGTCTCAATCTCTTCAGCGGGCTCCAGCACGCCGCCTTTCAGCTTGATCTCCTCGAAACCGTATTCGTCGATCATTTGGCGGTATTCGCGCACTGCCGCCTGCGCATCGAGCACCTCGCCATACTTGTCGGCGTATTGGCCGTCGCCGCCTGCCCCGCCGTGCTTGTAAAACAGATAAGCGGAGAAGGGCACACGATCTCGCACGCGCCCGCCGATTACATCGCACACCGGCCGACCCACGGCTTTGCCAATGATGTCCAGACAGGCAATCTCAATAGCGGCATAGGTCCGGTTATGGCGGTCCAGAGGATTCTCGCCGGGCACGAGATACAGCTGGCTACGGCCGCCCGGCGCTTCCGCGGTTACCGCCAGTTCCGTCCGCATCTCTTCTTCAAGGCCCGCCAATTGAAACGGATCGCGACCCATAATGCGTTCCCGCACCTGTTCGAGCGCGGCGCGCGGCCCGTCACCGCCATAGGTCTCGCTCACGCCGCGCAACCCGTCGTCCGTCTCGATTTCTACAATCGTGCGCAGCGCCCATGGCGCGTGTAATCCGTAAGAACTCCGTAACGGTGGATCGGCGATGGCAATCGAGTGTAGGTGAAGAGCGGTGATGCGCATGGTAGGCGGACGTTCGCAGTATACCCAAGCAGCCGTACTCTGATGCAAACGTGTTCTAATCGAAACGGTGCGCTTGAGAAGCACCTATAAAGACGGTCGGCATGAAGCGCATCTTATTACGCGCGTTGCTCTTCTTGGCAACCACGCTCCTGGTCGTGTGGATCTGTGATTATCTATCCGTCCGCTTCAAGTTCCCGAATAAGCAGCCATTCGGGACGGTGTCAGTCCGGACCTACTACGCCGTCCCGCAGAAAGACGGAAAGACCCAGTTCTTGTTCGATCCGCCACAGGCCCAGGATTGCGTGCATTCTCTGTTCCCACATGCGGGCGCCGAGCCTTGCTGGTACTTGTCCAGCCATAAGCAACGTCGAATCGATATGTAGCGCAGTTATACCGTCGCTGCCTTTGATTGGGGCAGGAGCTCAACTTTGATCCAACCCGCTTGCCGCTTATCGAATGTCTTATAAGCCTCTATCGCATCGGTGAGTGGTTCCACCTGAGTCAGGATCATAGTCGGATCGATTAGACCCGCCTTCACCAGTCCCACTAATTTCGGGACGTACTTGCGATGATTGCAATTCCCCATGTTGATGGTCAGGTTCTTGTTCATTGCCGCGCCGATCGGGAACGCTTTCGCGGCCTGCGGATAGACGCCGATGATCGATAAAGAACCAGCTTTGGCCAGTGACTTCACCGCCCATTCCAGCACCTGCGAGGGAGCGCCTCCGGGGACCCAGTTGCCGTCTTTCGGGTTGGTTTTCGGAGCAATCTCCTTCATTTCGCGTTTCTGCTCTTTCGCCTCGGCTTTGGCTTCCTTGACGGCAGGACCCGATTCGGGAGCCTGCGCGTCAACCCCCACCGCATCGATCGCCCGGTCCACGCCGATTCCGCCCGTCAACTGCTGAATCGCTTCCACCGGGTGTTCCTGGTCGAAATTGATGACTTCCGCACCTTGCGCCTTTGCCATTTCCAGACGTGAGGGAATGTGGTCGATCGCGAGTACACGCCCGGCGTTCATCATCATTGCGCTGGTAATTGCGAACTGTCCCACCGGTCCGCATCCCCAGACCGCCACGGTATCGCCAGGTTTGATGCCGGCAATGTCGGCGCCGAAATACGCAGTGGGAAAGATGTCGGAAATCAGGATTGCCTGTTCGTCGCTAACTTCCGCAGGCAGTTTAACCAGCCCGACATTGGCAAAGGGCACCCGCGCATATTCCGCCTGTAAACCGTCGAACCCGCCCGTCTCCTGCGGCCCGCCATAGAAAGCCGTTCCGGCCTGTGCACCGTTAGGGTTGGCGTTATCGCATTGCGCGTAGTACCCGGCACGGCAGTAAGAGCAGTACCCACAAGCAATTGTGGAAGGAATTACCACGCGGTCCCCAACATTGATGTTGCGTACGCCCTTCCCCACCGCTTCGACGACTCCGACACCCTCGTGTCCCAGCACAGTGCCAGGTTTAACGCCGGTCATAGTTCCTCGAATGAAATGAAGGTCTGTTCCGCAGATCGCACTCGCCGTCAGCCGTACGATTGCATCTGTATCGGCCAGGATCTTGGGCTCTTTCACGGTGTCCAGACGGACATCGCCCACCCCGTGAAATACGACAGCTTTCATGAATGCCTCCAGCCGGGTAGACCAACCGCCGATTTCGGGCGTTACCCCGATATTCTCCTTGGATAACGCCCGCAACCCGGGCGAATCGACAAGATATGGCGATCTCTTCCGTTCAAACTAAGGGCGACAACCAAGCCCGCGCTACTGAGAAAGGCTCCGGTCCCGCAATGCCGACTGTTGATCCCACCGGATTCGGCGGCGAGACGTCAATCCGGCATGCGACATCCGAGGAAACATTCGACACCAATGCCGAACTCCATGATACTGACGGCTTTGAAGTGGAACGCGCAGACGATGGACGGCTCGGCCTGACCGGCACCGATCAAGTCCCAGCAGACGATTGGGCCGCCGACACCGGCGAGACCAAAACGCCGGACTAGTCTATATAGACCATGAATGGACTGACGCCCTTATTCTCAACACCGAATTTCCGGTTTGCGTTTACGGGCATTCGCAAGGTTGGCCTACGTTTCGGTAACGACGGCCATCAGTACGAACGTAAAATGCTTTGGTTGCATGTGAAGTTTGAATTGGCCAAGGCTCGCCGCTTTACGGTAGGGGACAGGATAGCTCCGTCGCGGCGGGGCAGGGAAAGGGGCCGAAAATGCCGCTAAAGACGAGTGAAGCCCCAGTCCCGAAACTTAATCTGTGTGACCCCACGGCTGGGTTAGGCCAGTTCGAACTTTTTGAGCTTTATCCTGTCGCGTCGGACTTGGGCAAGATCGTACTGGGCCTGTTGCACAAGGCCGGCCTTCTTCGGTGCCGCCGAAGACCTTGGATAACCTCACGGCCAGTCACAGCCGGTGAACCGCTGCCATGCCACCGGACTCCCCGTGCGAAAGAGGATTTCGCGTCAGTAATCGGTGCCCCGAGTCGTTCTGAGATGGTGAATCGCAAACCGATTGAGATGTCAAACAGGACTCGAAATGTTCTGCGGCGATCGGCCCTATTCCAGCCGTAGGGC
>DATBEF010000063.1:0-16937 GCA_036269625.1 Bryobacteraceae bacterium
GAGGAGGCCAAGCGGTTTATCGCTCAGGAGAATCTCTCTGATTGGTCGTGGCAGAAGCCCACTTTGGTGGTGGTGGATTATGCGGCGTTGATGGCGGAGACGCTCGCAACCTGGTTTAGCGAACTTTCCGATCATGCCGCACCTACGCATGCTTTGCGGATTCTTCTGTTGGAACGGCATGCGAATGCAGAGGCCGGTTGGTATCACGATTTGGCTGATGGGAGTTGGCATGGCAGGGCAGTGCGGGAACTGTTTTCGCCGGCTGAGCCGAGAACGGTGGCAGCTCTTGATCAGATCCAACAACGGCGTGCGGTACTGAAGGCTGGTTTGAGCGTTGCTCTGGAATTCTCGCCAGCGGCGAATGCGGCCTCAGTGATACCGGACACTGGACAGGATCAGTGGTTCGATCAGCGCCTTGCGGCGGATCAATGGGCTGATCCGTTGCTGCTATTGATGGCCGCGGTTGTCGCGGCTTCGGACGGAATTCCCGCAGCACTGAAATTGTCGCGTCCAGACTTAGCGAAAACGTTGGCCAGCCGCGAACTGGACCGTGTACGGAAGAGTGTCGAGGACCGAAGCGCGAAGGATCTGTTGGTCCATCTGTATGGTTGCATAACGCTGTGCGGCGGCTTGAGCCGTGACGACGCTGGAAACATCGCTGAGGGTGAGTTCGCGGCGCTCAGAAAGCAGTATCCGGGTGGCCCGGGGCAAGCGGTGGATGATCTGGCGCGGCTGCTCGGGGCTCGGGATTGGTTATCGGCTTTGACGCCCGATTTATTAGGAGAGGCGTTGTTATTGGCGGCGTTCGATGGGGTTTTGGGAGGGGCAGTAACAACACGCGTTGCACCAATCGCGCCGGTGCAGGTTGCGGCGACTTTGATTCGAAGCGCGCAGGATTTTGCGCATTACGGCGAAGCGCGACCGCTCGAATGGTTGCAGGCGTTAGTCGCGAAGGGCCAACAGGGACCAGACCTTCTGTCAGCGATCCAGGAGGCTCTTCCGGGCGACACGCTGGTTTTGCGGCAATTGGGTCTGGATGTGACGGACTCATTGGTGCGCAGTCTCGCCCAGACTCCCGAGCCACATTCGACGGGTGTGCAAACAACTCTCTCCAGACTATGGAACAATCTCTCGAACAGGCAGAGCGATATGGGCATGCGCACGGAAGCACTCGCTTCGATTGCGCAAGCCGTCCGTATACGGCAGGAACTCGCCGAGGCCAACTCCGATGTCTTTTTACCTGATCTCGCCACTGCCATGAACAATCTGGCGCTTCGGCAAAGCGGGCTCGGCCAGCGGAAAGAAGCCCTCGCCTCCATTTCCGCAGTAGTCCGCTATTACCGTGCGCTCGTAGCGGCAAACCAGAATACGTTCCTATCCGATCTTGCGAGATCCCTCCACAATCTGGCTATTAATCAGACCGATATGGGCCTACACAACGAGGCCCTCGCCTCTATTTCCGAAGCCGTGCACATTCGCCGTGCGCTCGCAACGGCAGACCCTGATGCCTTTCTTCCCAATCTGGCCAGGTCCCTCAACAATATGGGGAGCATTCAGAGCGACATTGGTCAACGCTACCAAGCGCTCGGCTCGCTTGGCGAGGCTGTCCGTTACTACCGTGTGCTAGCGAAGGCCAAACCCGATGCGTTTCTCCCTGACCTCGCCACTGCGCTGAACAATCTGGCACTTCGGCAAAGTGACATGGGCCAGGGCGTCGAAGGGCTCGCATCTGTCACCGAAGCTGTTCGCTACTACCGAGCGCTCGCCAAAGCTAATCCCAGCGCCTTCTTCCCGGAGCTAGCCCGGTCGCTCAATACCCTGGCAACCTTGCAGAGCCAAATGGGCATGCGCATGGAAGCTCTCGCATCGATTGACGAAGCCGTCAGCATCCGCCGTGTGCTGGCCAACACCAACCCCGACGCCTTCGGTCCCGATCTCGCGCGCTCGATCATAGTGCTAGTCACTTGTCTGGCCGCAATGGGGAAAATGTTGGAAGCTCGCGATGCGGCGGCAGAATGCTTGCGTTTGCTGGCGCCCTTCTGCCTGAAATATTTTGAGACGTTTGGTGATCTTGCGAGGGCGGTGGTGAACGATTATGTGATACGGAGCGAGCAGCTAGGATTAGAGCCGGATTGGGAATTGCTTCGATCGTACATGCCCTTTTTTAAATCGGCAGGATCGAATGGATGAGGTCACACAGCTTGCTCAGTGGGGCATGGCGGCGATTGCTCCGCTGACAGCGGCAACGATTGGAGTTTCCTAATGGACCTTACCAACAAGACGGAACCGTTCGCCTGAGCAACGGATGTGTGATTAGTCCGGACCTCACGCAAGTCGCCTTTCAAGCCGAGCCGATTTTGGCACCTCGGCGGCCCAGTACACTGGAAACCCGCCGTGGAGTCATTACCGTGTTCCCGGCGACGCAACTGACGGCAAAAGTGTTTTTGTGACTCTGTGTTTCTACGATCAAGTGCTCGTCTCCGTGGACCTCTGCGCGAATCTTTACCCTCCCCGGGGCGATAGGCTGGGAACATTATTCGGACGGGACTGAAGCCGCCATCAAGGACTTTCACGATCGGCTGCTCGAACACCTGTTTTCGAGACACGCTAGCGCGGAAAGCTTCCATGCGCCCGAGTTGTCCCAAGACTTAGCAATACTCAAACACCCGATCAATTGGCCATTCCCGTGGGGAAGCGTTAGCTCTTATCACGATTCCAGAAGCAGCACGACTTCTATAACGGTGTTGTACGGCGACCGGCTCGCCGAAGCGCAGGCGAGGATAGCTGCAGCCAAAGGTCCGGTTGTAAGAAGTGAATTTGTCCAAAGCGTGGAAAGCAACCGCGAGTACGCGTCCGGCTTTGAAGCCGCAAAACTGGAACTCGCGCGCGGCAATCAAGCCGGCGCAATCCGGCTCGTCCGAGAGACGTCCGGCGTGAGCCTAGCGGAGGCACAGGAGTTGGTGGGTTTTTGTGGAAAACCGCTGTGATGAGTGGGGTTATCGAGACTTAAGCATATAGCCGAGCACAAGGTAGAGTCCTAGTGGCCGCCAATCTCGAGTTCTGCGCCTCGAAGCTTTTGGCGGAAATTAGCAGCCGACAGCTGATTTGAGAAGCCGAGCTGCGTATCCATAGGAAGCTGCAGTTCATCATCATGCTTACCGCACATCGCTTCGAGATCCTTCGCGGAATGGAGATACGTCTCCCCGATCAAGGTAATCGAGATGTTCTGTGATTCCGTTGAGGTCGCCGTCGCCGTTCGCATCGCCGAAGCTGCGTGGATAGATCTCGTAGATGACGGCGCCCTTCCACCAGTTCGCGTCCTGTTTCCATCAGTTCACATCCTGGCTTGCGGCATGCCCGGAGCCCGAGCTGGATTGGGCGCGGAGGCCGGTGGCGGCGAACAAGGCAGCCACCCCCAAAACCCAAATTGACAACCACCGGTGCTGTTGCAAATTTGTGAGCGCTCCTCTAAGTCGCCGGGCCAAGCGAGAAGACCCGGAGACTATATGAAGTGTGAGACGCGGATGGCGAGTGCGGCAAGTCTGTTACGGGTATGATGCTGTTACTTGGTTTAACACTTGCCTTATCAATGCGGTAACACGAATTGTAACCTTCTGTTACTAGGCTTAAAGCCGGAAGCTGCCGCCCGGATCGCTCTTCGCTTCAAAACACGCGTAGGATAGAATTTGCGAGGTACGAATTTGCCGCGGGTTAGGAGCGCCAAGGACCGCACGCCGGTCTCGGGATGGTGCGCTCAACGCCGCGCGCGTATCGCGCAAGTTCCTCGAAGAAAGCGATAGTCGCGTGAAAGGAATCCATTTCACTTGTCAAACGATTTGAATGATGCGACTGTGCATTCCCGTGTAGCTACAGGAATTCCGAGCTTGGATCACCTTCTCCGGGGTGGGCTGCCAGCCCAGCGGTTGTACGTTATTGAAGGAGATCCCGGGGCAGGAAAGACAACACTGGCCCTTCAATTCCTGATGGAGGGAGCGCGTCGCGGAGAGCGCTGCCTTTATATCACGCTTTCTGAAACAGGTTATGAGCTGAACGAAGTAGCTACCTCTCATGGCTGGTCCTTGAACGGTATAGAACTGCTGGAACTGGATAGGCTTGCCGAACGCCTCCAGGACGAGGCGAATTACACCGTTTACCATCCAGCGGACGTCGAGTTGGGAGAAACCATCAAACATATACGGGCTGAGGTGGAAAAACTGAATCCAAGCCGGGTCGCGCTAGATTCTGTTTCAGAATTGAAGATCCTGTCGGAAACGAATGCCCGGTATCGCCGGGAGATCCTGGGGTTGAAGCAATTCTTCGCCCGCCAGAAATGTACGGTGTTAGTGCTTGACGACCGCACGACTCGCGAGGGCGAGCAGCAGTTGCAGAGTATTGCCCACGGCGTCGTCCGAATGGAGCGCCACGCACGCGAGTTCGGCGATACACGCCGCCAAATTCATATCGTCAAAATGAGGGGCGTTCGTTTCCGGGACGGTCTCCATGATTTCACGATTGACACGGGAGGGATCGTGATTTATCCCCGGCTGTCCGCAACTGAGCCCTCGAGGAAGCATGACGAGAGCACTGTCAAAAGCGGCTTGGAAGAGCTTGATCGACTGTTGGGACCAGGACTCGACCGCGGCTCGAGTTCACTGATCATTGGGCCTGCCGGATGCGGAAAGAGCACTCTCTGCACACAGTTTATCTTGGCCGCGCTTCAGCGTGGCGAACCCGTCTCCTGTTTCTTATTTGAAGAAAGCCGAAGCACGTTCTGCCAACGCGCAGCGGGGCTCGGGATGCAGCTGGATACCTACATCTCTTCTGGCCTACTTGAGATGACGGAAATCGACCCCGCTGTCTTTTCGCCGGGTGAGTTTGCCGACCGGGTCCGTCGCGCGGTCGAGCAGCGCAATGTCTCCGTCGTCATGATTGACAGTCTTAACGGGTACATGAGCGCCATGCCAAGCGACCGCTTCCTGCTGGTCCAAGTGCACGAGCTGCTTGCATTTTTAAGCAACCAGGGCGTTGTCACGCTACTCGTCCTGGCTCAGCACGGGATGGTAGGAAATATGCAAACTCCTGTGGATGTCAGCTTTCTCGCGGACACTGTCATCCTGCTGCGCTTTTTCGAGGCGCAAGGTGAAGTTCGGCAAGCAATCTCAGTCGTAAAAAAACGCCGGAGTGATCACGAAAGAACCATCCGCGAATTGAAACTCGGACCTGGCGGCGTACGCATTGGTAGCCCGCTGCGAGAGTTTGACGGCGTTCTCACCGGGCTGCCTAGATATCGCGGAAAGGCGGCGCCTCTTCTGACTGAAGACGCCGACTGATGTACCGTCAAAACGACCTCGAAATGCGAGTTGTCGTCCTCGCCCCAACGGGACGGGATGCTGTATTGCTTTCGAAGACGCTCCAGTCGGCCAATATAACCGCCGAAGTGTGCGACCATCCTCGCGAGCTTCTGGCAATGCTGGAACACGGAGCGGCGGCCGTTATGGTGGCCGAAGAAGCTTTGCTGTCGGCTGACATCGCGGAAGTAGCCCATTGGCTCGCTTCCCAACCGCCTTGGTCCGACATACCGTTTATCGTTATCACGTCAAGAGGGCGGGCGAATGCCGCAACCACGCAAAAGGCGCGCGAACTCCAGGTGATGGGAAATGTTACCCTCCTCGAGCGCCCCGTCCGCCCGGAGACGGTGGAGGCTGCCGCCCGCTCTGCATTGCGAGCTCGGATGCGGCAGTACGAAATTCGAAGGCGGCAGGAGGTATTAGTGCGCGTCAACGCCGATCTCGAGCAATTTGCATACACCGCCAGTCACGATCTGCAGGAGCCTATCAGGAACATTGCAATCTATAGCGAGCTTCTGAATCAGCGGTACGGCCATGCTCTGGATGACACAGGCCAGGAATTCCTGAGGTATGTTAACGCAGGCGCCCGTCGAATGGAAATGCTGGTCCGTGATCTGCTCGCTTACACCAAGGCCGCCAGCATCTCGGATGAGACCACCGGCCTTGTGGACACAGACAAATCGCTCCAGAACGCACTCTCAAACCTGGCCGAAGCCATTCGGCAGAGCGGCGCTGAGCTGACCTATCCATCGCTCCCGGCCGTCAGGATGCGCGAAGTTCACTTGCAACAGCTGTTTCAAAACCTGATCGGAAATGCGATCAAATATCGCAGCGCCGATCAGCCGCGGATCACAATTTCGGCAGAGAAAAACGACGGTCACTGGCGGTTTGGAATTGGAGACAACGGAATCGGCATCAGCCCCGAATATAAGGATCGAATCTTCGGATTATTCAAACGCCTGCACGCTAACGAGGAATACAGCGGCACTGGAATCGGCTTAGCCATCTGTCAACGAATCGTCGACCGCTACCGCGGCCGCATCTGGGTTGAGTCGGAACCTGGGAAAGGATCTACCTTCTTTTTCACCATTCCAGGATAAGGAAGAAGATCACAGAGATTATCCGACGCGAGATAATAACCGTATAGGGGCTGGCCGCGAGCTTTAAGCAACCCGAATATCCAATTGGCGAGTTAGCCCGTAGAGGAATGAGTCATGATGATTGAACTGCCAGAGAAGCTTGAAGCCGCCCTGAAGGTGCAGGCCAATGCGCATGGCGTTTCCACAGATGGTTATGTGCGCGAGGTCCTTGAACGTGAGCTTGCGGCTGCGCTCGAGACGCAATCGCCCGGTATTCCGTTCAAGACTGGACGCGGCATGTTCGCCAAGTACGGGCAGGCTCCGTCTGCTGAGGAAATCGACGCGAATCGCGCCGACATGTTTCGGAACTTCGGCGAAAACTTTTGATGATCGCGGGCGTCGCCGATACGCATACGGCCCTTTGGCATTTGTTTGATGACGCCAGGCTCTCCACCGCGGCTAGGGCCTTTATCGACGAAGCAGCGGCCAACAGGAGCAAGATCGCCGTTTCGTCGATCAGTTTGGCCGAATTGGTTTACTTGGTCGAAAAGAACCGGCTGCCGCCTTCAGCGTATGAAGAATTAAAAGAGGCCCTCGCGGACCCTGAACACGTCTTCACGGAAGCGGTTTTTACCGCCGCAATCGTTCAATCCATGCGGCAGGTGTTGCGCGCCGAGGTCCCGGACATGCCGGACCGGATGGTAGCGGCGACCGCTGTCTATTTCGATGTGCCGGTCATTAGTCGAGACAGGCGTATCCGCGCCGCAAAACTTAACACCGTTTGGTAACAGGGCAGGGGCCAAACAAAGCCGCCGGGTTTCTCGGGGTTGTGGATAACCCGCTTGGGAGGGGCCGAAAATCGGCGTAAAACACTCGTTAGCGAAAGCATCCGACGAGGTTGCCTGCTTGAGCGTTGCTTTCCCGGCGTTTACGCTCGACAATGGCGCAAGGGGATTATGACCTCATCTCCGAGGGAAAACATCGAGCTAGCAATCCAGAAGTTAAAGGATGACGACACATAATCGAAACTCAGCTTCGCGGCGAACGGGGTGTCCAGTGGTTTGAGATTGATGGGCGAATGCTAGTATCGTGGGACGAAATGCAGAACCTTGGGCGCGGAGTTTACTCACTCGGCGAACTGGAAGAGGAGTTTAAGCGCCGAGCAGCGACGCAAACCGGTGCCTAACGGAGCTTATAAAACTGTCCAAAAGGCACCCCGGGGCTCTGCAGGAATAAAGTTAAGCGAAAGGTGTTTTTTCGGAAGATCTTTGCAGTTGAAAGTGTTCTGCCTCTGCAAGGCGCGTTTTGAAATCAAGCGTTATCAAGCGAGCAGACGGAGGGAGCTTCTGATTGAAGTTGTTCAAGAATCGTAATACGGCGACAAGCGCCCAGGCTGCGCATTCTGAGGTCAATATTGAATCTGGGAAAAGCGCATGGTTTCGCGATTTAGGTTCTCTAAATGTGAACTTTCCACGCAAGCATTTTAGGAGCCGTTGTTCTTCGACCTTGTCCCCAAATATCGTCTTGGGGTGAACTATGGCATTCCTGAGAACAATAAGGGCATTGACGGACTGGTAAGGTTCTTTCCCCGTATCAAAGCCATCTACATGAGCAAGCGCTAATGCTATTTGAAACTTAGTCAACGTGGATTGCCTTTCGAAATTTTCGTTCCAGACATCGCGCATTGCCTTCCGAAGCCTGGTCTCTCTGGAGGACTGAGTAACGCCCTCCTGAAAGAGGCTGTTTATACAGACTTCTAAAAAGCTGACTGTGCAAGTGAGAGCGCCCACGACGAGTGCTCGATGCCGTTTCACGTCTGATACCTGCTGGCACGACATCCGAGCGAGATCGAAAGCGGCATCGAGATACAAGTGATCCAACATCGGCGAGATGATAATGGGGGCGACGTGCTTCATCACTCAGGTTAATTTCTGAAGGTTCGCGCATGCCATGCCTGATCTCAGCGTTGGGATTTGATCCGGCGACGACCTCAGGCGTGTCGTCCTTCCCAGTCTGCCAGCTGACGAATTGCACATCAATTCCGACCGTCGCGAAAGCGGCTCGTAAATGTTGTTGAAACTAAACTGGCGGAGAGGGGGGGATTCGAACCCCCGGTAGAGCTTTTGACCCTACGACGGTTTAGCAAACCGCTGCTTTCGACCACTCAGCCACCTCTCCCGGGTGGATCGGCCGCCAACCGGCAGACTCTCAAATAGTAACAAATGGCCGCTGGTCCGCCAGTTGTATCAAAGCGCTCAAAAACCCCTCTCCATCGGCATGGCCAGCGGCGGCTCCACAAGAAAATCAAGCGCCTGGACCTCTGTCATTGCGTCGCGGATCGCCTGCTCCTTCGCCGGCTCCGTTGTGATCACAAACGGCAGGTCCCGCCAATTCTCTGTCGGTAGCTGCAGTACCGCATCCAACCCGATTTTGTGCTTCGCCAATATGGTCGCCAGCGTCGCAATGATGCCGGCTTTGTCCTCTACCCGAAACCGCAAGTAGTAGCGGGACTCAATCGTCGTAATAGGCAGCGGCCGGTACACTCCCAGCCGCTCGTGCGCAAAGGGGCTTACCCGATCCGGACTGCCGAAACGAATCTCCCGCGCAACCCGCATCAGATCGCTCACCACAGCCACTCCCGTTGGTTTAGGCCCGGCGCCGCGACCGTAATAGAATGTGTCCTCCCCATACGTCCCGCGAATCCAGATGGCGTTGTATGCACCCTTCACCTGAGCCAGAATCGCTGCCTGCGGGATCAAACTCGGACGCACTGACAGCCACAGCCCTTGATCGCTTTGCCGAGCCGAACACAGCAGCCGAATCGTATGTTTCAATTGATGCGCGTATTCGAAATCGACGGGCATCAGTTGCCGAATCCCCTCCGTGAATATGTCCGCTGGCGTCAACCGTTCGCCAAACGCCAGGGCCGCCAAAATCGCCAGCTTCGAACGTGCATCCAGTCCATCCACGTCCGCTGACGGATCGGCCTCCGCGTACCCCAGCCGCTGTGCCTCGCCCAGCACGGAATCGAACGCCGCATTGCTCTTCTCGATCTCGGTCAGAATGAAATTGCTGGTACCGTTCAAAATTCCATATAGCGCCCGCACCCGGTCTCCCGCGATGCCTTCGCGCAGCACTGACAAGATCGGGATGCCGCCTGCTACGCTAGCCTCCATGGCCAGGTTTACGCCATTCTGATTGGCTAACGCCCACATCTCCGCCCCGCGCAGCGCGAACAACTCCTTGTTCGCCGTCACCACCGATTTGTGGCCGCGCAGTGCGCCCTCTACCACATGCGCCGCGGTCCCGGTTCCCCCGACCGCCTCCACAACAATGTCAACGTCCGGATTGGCGATAATCTCTCGCCAATCAGTCGTCCGCTGCACTTCATAGGCAAACGCGGGCAGCGTCTTCCCAAGCACGCCGCGGCTGCAAACCGCCTTCACACAAAGCGGAAACCCAAGCTTCTCTTCAATCGACTTGCGATTTTCCGACAGAATTTCTAACGTGCCCATCCCCACGTTGCCGGTCCCCACAATCGCAATCCCTACTTCCATAGCGAAGCCACTCCGTGCGCCTTGATCATAAGTGGCTTATGATAACAACCGTATGGCCCTCCACCGCAGAGCGGCTTTAGCGGCCCTGTTGTCGTCCGCGTTGCCGTCACCTGCGCTGGACCCTTCCGGACTACAGCCCCCTGAGGAACCGCCAACCGGCTTCCCGCCTGTACCCAAATTGCCCGACGAGGAGGATCGGGACCGTAAGCTTCCCAACGGCAAATCGCAAAAGGATGCCATCGCCAAACAGGAGCATGAGGCCGCCCTCAAGGATGCCAACGAGCTAATCGCCATGGCGCAGCAGCTCAAAGAGCAATTGGTCAAAGCCGGCGATTACGTAGTTCCTGTCGCGTCTGTCAAAAAAACCGAGGACATCGAGAAGCTCGCTCGCAAGATCCGCGGCCGTCTGAATCGATAATCGGCCTTTCCATTTGGTTCTCTCGTGTTACCCTGCACTGAGGATTCATGCCCATCGTCCGCGAGAAAAAGCAGCTCATGAGCGCCTCCGAGATCGACCGCACGCTGGTCCGTCTGGCCCATGAAATTCTGGAGAAAACCGGCGATCTCGACCAGCTTGCCTTTATCGGCATCAAGCGCCGGGGTGTCCCTCTCGCCCAGCGCCTCGCGACAAAAATTGAAAGCCTCGAAGGGCGCCATATCCCGACGGGCATTCTCGACATCAATCTTTATCGCGATGATCTCACTACCGTCTCAGATCGCCCCTTTGTCAAAGCCAACCAGATCGACTTTCCTGTGACTGGCAAAGACATCGTGCTGATGGACGACGTCCTTTATACGGGCCGGACCATCCGCGCTGCTTTAGATGCTCTGTTCGATCACGGCCGGCCCGCTCGTGTGCAATTACTCGTGCTGATTGATCGCGGCCACCGCGAGCTTCCCATCGAAGCCCGTTACATTGGCCGCATGGTACAAACCAGCTCCAGCGAGATTATTGAAGTAAAATTCCAAGAAATCGACGGCGCCGAAAAGGTCATGCTGGTCGAAAAGGTTGCCGACCTGCCGGAACAGGAAGCGAAGTAGCTAAGCGTATGAGCGGCGGACTCCTCGATATCGAGTCGCTGGCACGGCCGGAAATAGAAGCGATCCTGGTCCGCGCGAAAGATTTTCAACCCGCGCCCGGAGAAACCTTCGGCCGCTTCGATATTCTCCGCGGCCGCACCGTTGTCAATCTCTTCTTTGAAGCTTCTACCCGAACGCGCACCAGTTTCGAAATCGCTGCTAAACGCCTGGGCGCCGATACCCTCTCGATCACGGGTTCGAACTCCAGCGTCTCCAAAGGCGAGTCGCTCGTCGATACCCTCAACACTCTCGGCGCTATGCGGCCGGACGCCATTGTCATGCGCCACTCCGCTTCCGGTGCACCGCACTTCCTATCGCGCTACTTGCCAATCCCTATCGTCAACGCCGGCGATGGCACTCACGAACACCCCACTCAGGCGCTGCTCGATGCCCTCACTATCCTCGATTGGCTTGATCCTGCCGCAGAGACTACCGCGCTGCCGAAGTCGCTCGAAGGCCTGCGTGTCGCGATTATTGGTGATATCGCCCATAGCCGCGTCGCGCGTTCCAACGTCTTTCTCTTGTCTAAATTCTCAGCATCCATCGTCCTTTGCGGACCAGCCTCGCTCTTGCCGCGCGAACTAGGCCAAATCGCCCCTGGCGTCGAACTAACCAACGACATGCAGCAAGCCATTCGCGGCGCCGATGTCATCATGATGCTTCGCGTCCAACTCGAACGCCAGCATGAGGCGCCCATTTCGGCCAACGAATACTTTCAGTTCTATGGCCTCCGCCCGGAGCACATGCAGGACGCCAAGCCCGGCGTTATCGTCATGCATCCTGGACCTATAAACCGCGGCCGCGAGATCTCGTCCGAGGTCGCCGACTCTAACCGCTCGGCCATTCTCAACCAAGTCGGAAACGGTATCGCGGTGCGCATGGCCGTTTTAGAGCGGGTACTCGCTAGATGAGGCCGTTTGTTATTAAAAATGGGCGTGTCGTCGATCCCTCTCAAGGGATCGATGGCTTACTTGACGTGGCGATTCAGGACGGGCTCGTCCGCGAAATCGCTCCTGACATTGACGCCGGGGGCTGTGAAACATTTGACGCCTCGGAGTTGATCGTCGCTCCGGGCTTCATCGATATGCACGTTCACTTGCGTGAGCCCGGTTTCGAACACTCCGAAACCATCGAGACCGGTTCCCGCGCCGCCGCCGCCGGAGGATTCACTTCCATCTGCTGCATGCCCAATACCTCTCCGGTCAACGATAACGCTACTGTCACCCGCTACATCACCGATCGCGCCCGCCAATTCGCAGTCGTCAACGTCTTCCCTATCGGCGCTATCACGAAGAACAGTGCCGGAGAAGAACTCTCGTCCATAGCTTCTATGAAGGAGGCCGGCATAGTGGCCATTTCCGATGACGGCCGCCCCGTCATGAACTCCCGCGTCGTGCGCCGCGCCATGGAGTTTGCTTGCTCTCTCGACCTGCCTCTGATCGAGCACTGCGAAGACCTCCACCTCAGCGCGGGCGGTGACATGCATGAAGGTGTCGAATCCACACGCCTCGGGTTGCGGGGTATTCCGCGCAGTTCCGAAGATGTCATGGTCGCCCGGGACATAATCCTCGCCGAAGTCACTGGAGCCCGCTACCACGTCGCGCACATTTCCTCCAAATACTCGGTGGAGATGGTCGCCTTCGCGAAGCGCCGCGGAATGCCCGTTTCTTCGGAAGCCACGCCGCATCACTTCGCGCTCGCCGATTCTGAGATGCATCCCTATGATGGCAACTACAAGATGAAGCCCCCGCTCCGCGAGCCGTCTGATGTCAGCGCAGTCGCCGAAGGGCTTATTCAGGGAGTCGTCGATGCCATCGCCACCGACCACGCCCCGCATCCCGGCGACGAGAAGATGCAGGAATTCGAACGCTGTCCATTCGGCATCATCGGCCTCGAAACCGCTCTCGGCCTGTCGCTCGAACGCCTGCACCACAATGGCCGCATGACACTGCCGCACCTGGTCGGGTTATTTACCACAGGTCCGGCGCGCATTTTGTCCCTAAATCGCGGAACGTTACAAGCTGGCGCCATCGCGGATATCACAATTTTCGGCCTCACGCACTGCTGGACTTACGACGTCAACAACTCGCCTTCCAAAAGCCGAAACACGCCTTTTAACGGCCGGACTTTCACAGGAGGGCCTGTAGCAACGATCGTCGGTGGCAAAATCGTCTGGCGCGCCGACTGAAACGATGAATCACTAGGATAAAGCCATTAGCCAAACTCTTAGCGGGCCCATCGTTCTAGCACGATCAAGCGTCTTCCTGACCACACCGCCCGATACCGGCGGAATTGAAATTTGTCGCTGGCGGGGCAAAGAAGTATCGATGCGCAGTCTTCGCGTCGTTTCGAAAAGACACTCCGTACCTCGGCTCCGGCCCGCCGGTGACAATCGTCACACTGCAGTTTGGCACTATGTGCTTGTCGCGCTCGCCGGCCTGTCCCCACTCGACGATATCGAGCGTAAGTTGGTTTGGCTTCGGGCTCGACACATTGTCCACCAGAGCAATGTGCTCATGATGGTCGTCGGCATCCACTACAGTAATAAGAACATCGCCCGAACGCACCGTGTCGGCGCTCGGCCGGGCGGTCAACGGCAGAAACGGAAACGATAATGAGAGGCTGTTCGAGTAGGCCGTTACCCCCTTAACGCCTTTCGCGTATAGCCGGGGCTTGATTTCCGGATCGAGCCCTAAATAGTTACCTTGAAAGGCATTGCAATCAATCCCAATGAACTTCTTTACATAGGCGACGCAATTCGCCGCAGCGCCCTTTGGTCCGATTCGTCCCGCCCGCACTGCCAAACGCAGAGTGTCCGATATCTCGTCGGGAGATCCTTTGCCCAGAAAAGCACGTCGCAAGCTCATAAAATAGAACGGCTCGTTCGGGTCCATGCTCGGATCGCCGGACGGGAACTTAAACCTGCTCGGCAGCGCTTTCAGTTTCGCATCAATGATCTGCCGTAACTTGTCCGTGAGCAGCCATTGCTCCTGCGACCGTTCCGGCGCCTCACCCGAGCAATAATTAGTCACATTGACCGTTTCAGACAGGCTCAGCCGTGAGTCAGAAATCTGAAGACGATGATAGCGATCAAGGTAATCCGTGGGCGCACCCATATGTCGTACTCCCTCCTGCGCAACGGAGTATGCAATCGCTTCTCCAACAAACCCGACAACAATGCGCACAAGTCAACACAGCCAGAATGTAAGTTGCCTTACTAACGCCTCCGAAACGGATACGTTTGTATTGGAGTCGAAATGATGAGGGGATACTGCTGATAATTGGCGGTGTTTACACCGAATTCACCCAAGGAGGTTAAAGTAATCAAGATGGCCGCGAGTGATGCGTACCCTGTCACCGCGGCGGAGATGAGAAAAATCCAGATGGGCGAGGAAGCACGGGCGAGCACGCGGCGCCGGCTGGCAGTATTGTTTTGCGTCCCACTGGCTTTCAGTTTGTTGTTCTTCATTGCAAACCAGGCTGCCGAGCGAACGGACCTAGGCCTCCGGCAACTTCAGAGCCTGTCCTTCAGCGTTCAACAGTTGCTTTTGCTCTCCACGGATGCTGAAACGGGCGAGCGCGGGTTCCTGCTCACCGGAAACGAGGACTACCTGGTTCCCATGCAGCAGGCCGAAGCCTTCCTGCCCAGTCAGATCGACCTTTGCCGCACGTATCTGAAAGACCGGCCGGATTTCGCCCGGCAAGTTGAAAGCATAATCACTCTTGTCCAGAGGCGCTTTAGCGAGGCTGACCGCGTTCTGGATCTAGCACACAACGGAAGTTTCGTTTCGGCGCTTGAAAGGGTGAAGTCCGAACAGGGCGAAAACACGATGAAAGAGATTCGGAGCTCTGTTTCGAACTTCCAGATCCAGTTGGATCGCGCTCAGGATCAGTACCTTGGCCGCCAGCGGACGATTAACCAGTTGGCGTTCGTGTTCTTTTTGACCGGCACCGCCATCATGATCGTGGTTCTGGTGTGGCTCTATCGCGAGCTCATCACTTACATCCAGCAGCGCGAATATGCGCAGGCGCAGTTGCAGGCTCTGAACACCGAACTCGAACAGCGTATTGATGAGCGTACGCGCGAACTTCAGGATTCGAACGAAGAGCTGCAGCAATTCGCCTACGTGGCTAGTCACGATTTACAGGAACCGCTGCGAACCATCACCAGCTTCACTCAACTTCTTGCGAACCGTTATCAAGGTAAGCTCGACGAGGACGCTGACGAATTTATTGGCTACATCATCACCTCGTCGCGCCGCATGACCGAGTTGATCAATGGTCTCCTGGCGTTGGTGCGGCTGCGAAAATCCGGGCAAACGACAGCCATAGTTCCGTTTCAGATACTGCTTGAGGAAGCCGAAGTCAGCTTGCAAGCCGCCATCCGCGAGAGTGGAGCTCGGATTGAAAGCGGGCCTTTGCCGGCGTTGGCCGTAGACAAAGTCCAGCTCACGCAGGTGATTCAAAATCTTATCTCCAACGCCATCAAATACCGGCGGAATGAGCCGCCTATCATACAAATTGGCGCGCATCGCGAGAACACGCAATGGATATTCTCCGTGGCCGATAACGGGCAAGGATTCGAGAAACAATATGCCGAGCGGATCTTCGGCATCTTTCAGCGGCTACATGGCCGCGATGTGGAAGGCACCGGGATGGGGTTGTCGATCACTCGCAGGATTATCGAGCGGCACGGCGGCCGGATATGGGCTGAGTCGGCGCCTGGCGTTGGCTCGACCTTTTACTTCAGTCTGCCGACCAGCCTGGAAACGCACCGTCAAGGCGCATCGCCCGGAGGAAGCTCGTCGAAAAGCGCCGGCGCTCCTATGAAAATCGCGGCCAAGGCTCCGTGAGCATGACACGCCGTGCCCTTTGCGCCTTCTAAATGACCGATTCTCCTCTTATCATCTTTGAAAATGTGAGTGTGCAGCGGGGCGAGCGTCTCGCTCTGAATAACCTCAGCCTCACTGTGAGAGCGGGCGAACATGTCGCGATTCTTGGCCCGAACGGGAGCGGTAAATCGACCCTCATCAAGACCATTACGCGCGACTGCTACCCGCTCCTTCAGCCGGGAAGTTCAATCCGCATTCTCGGGCAAACCAATTGGAACATCTTCGAACTACGATCGCATATCGGCCTCGTCAGCAATGACCTCATGGCTCAGTGCTCGCGGGACATCACAGGCCGCGAACTCGTGTTATCCGGCTTCTTCGGCTCAATCGGCATCTGGCCAAATCACCACGTTACGGCCGAAATGGAAACGGCTGCGGCGCAAGCCATGGAGCGGCTGGAAGTACTCCATCTCCGCAACCGCTGGCTCGACGAGCTATCGTCCGGAGAGGCGCGCCGCCTGCTTATCGCCCGATCTCTCATCCACAATCCCGAAACCTTGCTGCTCGACGAGCCTACGACCAGTCTCGATCTGACTGCGCTGCGCGAGGTCAGGACCCACTTGCGCAAGCTCGCTCAACACGGCACGGGCTTATTGCTGGTCACCCACCATCTCGACGATATTGTCCCTGAAATCGATCGGGTGGTCTTACTCAAGAGCGGAGCCGTTTTCTCCGACGGTCCAAAGAGCGAAATGCTGAGAGCCGAGCCGCTCTCGGCCATCTTTCACACGCCTGTTACGGTTATCGAACGCGATGGCTTCTACCATGCGTGGTAGAGCGCGACACATCTTCATTTGTCGCTAGTGGACACTGGCGAGCAGGGTACAAACGACGAAGACTACCTGGAAGAAGGTTCTGGTCCCCAGCGGTGGTAGTCCCCAGGTAGTGATTGCCCGCCAGGCCAATCAGGAAGCACAGACAGAAGCCGACCACCAGCACGATCAGGGGGATCATTCACCTTTCGTATAGCTCACTTTACGG
>DATBEF010000154.1:0-3682 GCA_036269625.1 Bryobacteraceae bacterium
TGAATCGCGGTACCCTCTCAGTGCCCGGCACCAGAGAAACGTTGTTGCTTACCCAAATCAAACTGCCGTCTTTGCGCCGATACTTTTTCTCGATCTGAAACTGTCGTCGTTTTCCCTCCACCAACTCGGTGATGAGCGCCCCGTTTGGCTTCGCGGTAGTCCTCGTGCGTTACGTCCAGAAAACTAACTGCGCGCAGTTCCTCCTCCGTGTAGCCTACCATTGCCTGGAAAACGCGATTGGTAGCCAGAAAACGGCCGTTGTAGTCCGTTAGCGCAACGCCGATAGACGAATTCTCAAAGGCGGATCTCCACCGCTCCTCGCTCTTCCGAAGGGCATCTTCAGCACGCTTCCGTTCCTCAAGATCGGTATTTGTTCCGTACCACTTCGCGATTTTCCCCGACGGGTCGCGCAGAGGACTCCCGCGAAAGAGAAACCAGCGAAATTCGCCGTCGAAGCGGCGGAAGCGGCCCTCCAGTTCGTACGGCTTTGCAGAATTCAAAGCTTCCCCGAATATTTTCAGAATTCGTGGCAGGTCGTCTGGATGAATCGCAACCTGCCATCCCGAGCCCAAAGCTTGCTCTGCAGATAGACCCGTATAGTCCAGCCAGCGCTGATTGAAGAAGTCTGCGGAGCCGTCTGGACCAGCGGACCATGCCAACGTAGGGATGGTGTCGACTACAAGGCGAATGTCCTCTACACCTCCAGGTTCTTCGAAGGCATGCCGCAAGGATGCCATGAGCGGATTGTAGCGCCATATGGCGGACCAATCGGACCGAAATTGCGCTGTTCCTGCCCGCCAGGGGATGACGCGCAATCCCTACAGGTCATCGCAGTAAGACATCTCGCTCCGCGCTCGCAGGACGAGATGGCTCCGGATTGTCGGTTTATACCGGAAGTTGAGCCTGAGAAACGCCGGTTACGGAAATAGGTCCCCGGAAGTCTTAGGTCAGTATCTAGAGCGATTCGGCAACATACACCTCGGGAGGCGGTAACGGCCTCCTGTGCCGATGCTTGGACCCGCAATCAGCGTCCATGAACGGAACGCCGACTTCTCGCTCATGTGGCTTTCAAGACCCTGGGCCATTTCTCCGATACTAATCCGTCGAAAAGCCGACTTCGGGGCATCTCCACCGCTTGCCGTCCATCCGGGGAGTAAGGCCCAGAGTCTTGCGAGAGACCTAATGATTGTTTCTACTGGCCTTACTACCATTGCTCGATGGAGGCGATCATGTCCAAGGCTGTTCTTGACCTGCGGTTGAAAGATAAGAAGGTAGGCTCGCTAGCATGGGCGCTGCTGGCAGCTATTCTGTTGGCCGGGGCGCAACCCGCATCGAATCTGGTCCTGCGCACTTTTGAGCGAGTTCAGCTACTTGAGGAGAAGGGCGAGACCTCGGCGGGCGTGAGCGTGGGCGACCTCAACGGAGACGGTCTATTGGACATTGTCCTCGGCAAAGGCCGACACTGGCCGCTCTTCAATCGCGTGCTTTTGAACGATGGCCATGGCGGCTTTAACGCTAGTAACCTGGGGACGGCGCCCGACCGCACCTATTCGGCGGCGCTGGCCGATGTCGATGGCGACGGCCACCTGGACATCGTGGTCAGCAACGATGCGCCCGATCGCAAACTTGTCTACCTGAATGACGGCAGGGGCCACTTCACTGAATTCGGCAGGTTCGGCGATCCGAAGTGGAGCACACGGTACGTGACCCTGGCGGACCTCAACGGTGACGGCTATCCAGACATCGTGGCCGCCAACCGCGGCGACTATCCGGACTTGGTGGACGGAAAACCCGGTAACGGCCCCCAAGTCCCCACTCCGAGTTACGTCTGCCTCAACGATGGCAAAGGGCATTTCCCGGTTTGCCAGCCACTGCCAACCGAATCAGCCACCTCGATCGTAGCGGCGGATTTCGACGGCGATGGCGCGCTCGACCTGTTCGTGCCTCATCGCGACGGTGGCCAGAGCATCGTGCTTTGGAACGACGGCAAGGGGCACTTCCCGACCTCGACCAAAGTAGGGGCAGCTAAAGCCTGGATTCGCATGGGCGCGGCCGGCGACCTCGACGGCGACGGGCGGCCCGATTTGGCGATCATCGATGAACGCCTCAAGGCTACCTTCATGATCTTTAATCGCGGCGGACGCCAGTTCGGAGAACCGGTCAGGCTTCCCGGCCCCGAGCGGCCGCCATACTGCCTGGCGATCGCCGACTTGAATCGCGACAAGCGGCCGGACATCATCGTGGGCTACGTGGAGTTGCCCGGATCGGTATACTTCAACACCGGGCAGCGCCGCACATTCCACGAGGTCCCCTGGAACGACGGCAAGGGCACTGTGTACGGCCTGGCCTTCGCCGACTTCGATGGAGACGGTTGGCCGGACATCGTAGCGGCGCGTTCCGATGCTCCCAATGGAATCTGGTTCAACACGAAACCGGGGGACGGGCGCTAACTCTCGATGACCACAAAAATGACCGCAAGCGTCGCGGACTCCTTGTTCTGATCCTGGCCGGTCGAGTTGGGGCCTGGCGCCAGCGGCTTCGTTCAAGTCAGCTTCAGAACTGCTATCTTCGAAAGCCACTCGGCCGCATGACGCGCATATCGCTGATTCAGCACCCGTGTGCAAGAACCCTGCGGATTAGGAATGGAAAACGGGCATCAGGCCGGCGACCTTGAATTGCGTTTTGCTGTCGGCTTTGACGGAATGCGCCATACAATCACCGTATGCCGGTGTTCATGTGTCGTTGGCCTAATGGCGACCTGTCGTTCGTTTCTGCATGCAACAGAGAAGACGCGATTATAGCTTTGGATGAGTTGGACAACGCTGAACTAGCCGAGCTGAGGCAGGTCCGCAACTTCATGGTGGACTTTCGATTGACCGAGAGAGGCGACATGGAATTGCAAGGTTTTGGGGAAAGCTGCCAGGAGGATATATGGAACCGGGCCTATCCAGTTCTTGCGAAGGCAATGGCTGAGACCCCGAGGAGCGCCGCGGGTGAGGCTACCTCGGCGGGAAAGAAGAGCATCCGGGCGGCGGTACATGCCGAGAAAGAGCGTTTGGTCGGCAAGAAAGCGACGAAGCCGGCCGAGACCGAGTTGGGGAGATCCCTCCAGAACCAATTAGGTGCTTCATCAAGTTTGATCAACCGCCGCGTCAAAGAGGTCGCGACCGAGGTGCTGAGGCGATCTCCAGACTCTGGTCGGAAGCAGTAGGGCGCAGTCGAGCAGACCGATGAGCGGGGCATCAACGTTTATAGATCTCTCTCTCCATGAACTGCTCTGAGTTGGCTTGAAATTCCTGGACATGAATGCGTCAGGCAGGGTTCTGAACGTTGACAAGCCTGAATCCGTGAGCCGCGGCTTTGAACTGTAAGGCGGCGAGTTCGCGTTGCGCGCGCCCGTTTTCATATTCCTGTACGCCGCGATCGACAAATGCTTGCCCGCGCGTGAACATTCGGTAAATGATGCAGGCCAGATAACGAGCCATGGCTTTGATCGCTTTGGGTGCTCCTCGCCGGGTTCGCAGGGAACGGAAACGGGCTTCGAGATAGCTGTCGCTGTGCAGTAGAGCATTGGCCGCTCCCCGGAGTGCGGTAGCTACGCGGTTCTTCACCCTGAGTGTTGCCTGCTTGAGAACCTTGCCACCGCTGATATCGCGGCAGGGGGCCAGACCCAGCCAGGATG
>DATBEF010000168.1:0-46179 GCA_036269625.1 Bryobacteraceae bacterium
TGGTCCCGCCGCCAAGGCTGGGATATAGTAATGAATCAGCTCGCCATGATGTTCGGTGATCGCCTCAAACCGGAAATCATTGACGGGGTGTAAGTAAAACGGCTCCACCGTTTACACAGTTTGCGTTACAGCCTCCCGACAGCTGTCATAGTTCCGATCGAACTGTGGCGTGAGATCTCGTCGGAGCAGGAGACTGCGTATCTAATGTAGACTCGCGTGTTCGATCACACGCAACCGCTCTCCCGCCGGTTCGCGAAAGATAGGGCGCGGGTCCATGCGCAGCTCATCACGGCTCGCGCGCAGCAGCTTTTCGGCTTCTTTGGCGCGGCCCATTGTTTCCAGGCATGCTCCATAGGCGCTGTCGGCCTCTCCTATCTGCCATGGGAGCCATGGAAATGCAGAATGATGAGCGGCAGCCGATGCCTGCTGAAATAACGATTCGGCTTCCGCGGGTTTCCCGATCGCCAACAGGTCTTCGCCCAATCGAACTTCGGCTGCAACGATTGCGGGATGCCCAGGCCAATATGTCTTCTTGCGTACTGCCAGAGCTTGGCGAAGTAATGCTTCCGCGCGGGTAGCATCGCCTTGAAACACCCGATCCTCGGCTAATTCGATAAGTGAATTCGCGAAGGCCGGAGTCTTCTCGCCCCCTAGCTTGCGACGCATCTCCATTGCCTGGCGGGCACCGCGTTCGGCCGTAGCGTAATCCCGCTGGTCGAAAGCGAGCATGCCCTGATTCGAAACGATCTGCGCCATAGGCCAAGTCAGCGAAGCGCCGCCAGCCTTGGCCGCCTCCGCAGCCCGGTCAAAGTATTGCGCCGACTCCTCGAACGCTCCTTTGGCTTGCAGCACGCGAGCCATATTGCTGAAGCTTCCGGCCAAGCGCGGATGATTCGGTCCCAAGTCTTTCAATGTGACGTCGATAGCGTCCCGAAGGATCGGCTCAGCCTCCGCCGATTTGCCTTCTTCGATCAACACATAGCCGAGATTGTTCAACGAGTAGACCAAGTCGGGATGATTGTTACCCAAGACCTTACGGCGAATCGCAACCGCTTCGCGAAGTTTCACCTCGGCTTCCCGCAGATTGCCCATATCGATGAGTTCACTCGCCAAGTTATGAAGAGCGTTCGCATACTCCGGGCTGTCGGCGCCCTTCGTGCGGCGCGAAATGTCTACAGAGTCTTGCAGCAGTTTCGCGGCTTCGAGGAAACCGCCCTTCCGCTCCAGCGCAAGAGCCAGATACACACGCACTTCTGGGCCGGCATCCGGACCGATCTTCTGATAAATAGCTAAAGCTTTGCGCAGGATCGCAATTGCTTCATCGTCTTTCGCTTCCCAGTAGAGACATTCCCCCAACTCCCCAATTGCACCTGCGACGAGCAGCGCATTCGGCCCCAACGACCGAGTTCTGCGATCGACTAATTGCCGCAGCAGCGGCTCGGCCTTAGCGTATAGACCTTTATCGCGCTCCAGTTCGGCCATTAGCTCCAGAGTGTCGTCCTGCGTGCGATCGATTGCAAATGACTTTTGCGCCACTTGCTGGGCCAGGTCATAGAGTCCCAAATTTCGATACGCGCCCCCAATGGTAGCGAGCAGCGAAGCTCGGATGCCCGGTTCAGAGGCCAGTTCTCTATCGATACGTTGCGCTCCCCGGTCCAGCAGGTCGCGAGCCGTCACTTGCTTGCCCCGTGCCTCCTCGGGAGTGGATGCCTGAAACATGCCTGCGAGGAATTGCGATTCTCGTTCGGCCAGCAGCCGCTCTCGATCGGCCCGCCGCACTTGTACCGCCATTGCCACACTAAATGCGATAAGTGCGAGCAACGCGATCATGGCGGCGGAAACACCGGTTTTATGCCTTCGAACGAATTTCATCGAACGATAGGTCCAGTTATCAGACCGCGCACGGACCGGGTAGCCGTCCAGGTAGGCCTGCACATCCGACGAGAACTCGGCGACGGAAGCATAGCGGCGAGAGGGTTCCTTCCGCATTGCCATCAGCACGACGTTGTCCAGGTCGCCTTTCAGTTTCTTTGCATCCGGAGCGGCCGCACCGGGATTCACACGGCATGCCGCGCTCGGGCTAGTGGGTACACGCTCACAGATGGCGCGGGCTATCTCGAAGGGGCTGACACCACTCAAGTCCAGCGGACGCTTCCCCGCCAGCAGTTCGTAGAGCAGCACGCCCATCGCATACACATCGGTGGCGGTTGTCACTGCCTCGCCCCGTATTTGCTCTGGCGCGGCATATTCTGGTGTCAGCAGGCGTTCTGTGGTGTGCGTTTGCGCCAACGGCTCAGGAGCCTCGGCATCCAATAGTTTTGCAATGCCGAAATCCAGCAGCTTCGGTACGCCCTCGGCTGTCACCAGAATGTTTCCCGGCTTGATATCGCGATGCACAACTAGATTGTTATGGGCATACTCGATCGCCGAACAGATCTTCCGGAACAAACGAAGGCGGTCATTGATAAGAAGCTTGTTGCGCCTGCAGTATTCGGCGACCGTGATGCCATCGACGTACTCCATCACCAGATAAGGAACGCCATCACCGGTGACCCCGCCATCCAACAGACGGGCGATGTTGGGATGATTCAGATTCGCAAGGATCTGGCGCTCGGAGCGAAATCGCCGCACGGCCCCCGGGTCGGGACCGAAGACCATGGCCACCAACTTAATCGCGACTTTCTGCTGATAACTATCGTCGGCGCGCGTTGCCAGGTAGACCTTCCCCATGCCGCCCTCGCCCAACAACCTGAGGAGTTCGTAATTGCCGATGCGCATGCCCGGCCCATAGCTCGGTCCAGGAATCTCTTGCACGGCCGCGGCAATTTCCTGGGCGGCTGCGAGCACCGGCTCTTGCAGTAGTCCTAACGTCTGTTTCGAAGAGAAGAGGAGGGATTCGACCTCCGCACGAAGCTGCGCGTCCTGGCCACACGCTTGGTCCAGAAACTCCCCGCGCTTCTGCTCATCCAGTTCTGAAGCCGCATAGAAGAGCGTTTCGAGGCGCTTCCAGCGCTCCGGATCGGCGGGTCTGGTGACGCTTGCCATGGCGCTAGCTGGGCTGTTGCGCCAGTTCGCGATAGAGCCACGCTTTGGCCATCTTCAACTCCCGATGAACGGTCGCGGCCGAGATATTCAAAACCGCGGCTGTCTCGTCATAGGTTAATCCACCGAAGAACAAGAGCTCCACAATTTCCGCCTTGCGCGTATCGTGTACGGCTAGCCTCTGCAACGATTGATCCAGGTCCAAGAGGTCGGGCGACGTGTTAGGACCCACCAGCACTGCTTCATCCAATGAAACGTGGTCAGCGCCGCCGCCGCGTTTTTGACGCTTGTTCGTCTTCGCATGATCAACAAGAATGTGACGCATCACCCGCGCGGCGACAGAGTAGAAATGCAGCCGATCCTGCCACGGTATTTCGGAATCCACCAAGCGCATGTAAGCCTCGTGCACTAACGCCGTGGCACGCAACGTATGTTCCGCCCGTTCCGACATCAGGCAGCGGCTGGCAAGCTTCCGCAGTTGTGCGTAGACCACCGGGATCAGCTCATCGAACGCCTCCTTATGGCCGCTGCTCAGCTTTTGCAGGAGTAGAGTGACTGCTTGCCGGTCGGGCGACGTCATGGAAACCTTCGTTCCTAAGTATATGCGCGATTTACCGGGCATAATAGTATATGCGCGATTTACCGGGCATAATGCAATTGGCTTACTTTAGCGGGAAAGAAAACGAATTGCACGCTTGATAAGATCTGGTGCGGGTGATCGCCATGCATCGAAGGCAAGCTTTGAAAACTCTGGCTGCAGCGCCGTTGGCGTTTGCGGCGCGCCCCGGCCGTGCGCAGGGTAACCAATATGAAGCAACTTGGGACTCGATTGACCGACGCCCGGTTCCTCAGTGGTATTTGGATTCCAAGTTCGGCATCTTTATCCACTGGGGAGTGTATTCAGTGCCCGCCTATGCCGCCGTGAACGTCGCGGGCCAGAATCCTTATGCCGAGTGGTATTGGAATTCGCTGGTCGAAGGCAAAAAGGCCAAGAGGCCTACCGGTCCCGGCGCGCTCACTTGGGATTTTCACAAGCGCAACTATGGCGCCGATTTTCCCTATTTCGATTTCGCGCCAAGGTTCCGCACCGAATTGTTCGATCCGGATCGCTGGACCAATGTATTCGCCGCCTCCGGGGCCCGGTACGTTGCTTTGACTTCTAAGCATCACGAAGGCTTCACGCTATGGCGCAGTGAACAGGCTAATCGCAGTTGGGGCAGGCTTTGGAACAGCGTCGATATCGGCCCTAAGCGCGATCTGCTGGCAGATCTGACGGACGCCGGCCGAAGTAAAGGTTTGCACATGGGCATCTACTATTCGCTCTATGAGTGGTACAACCCGCTTTGGCTCTCCGATAAACCGCGGTATGTCACCGAGCACATGATTCCGCAGTTCAAAGATGTGGTGACGCGCAGCAAACCGGCCATCATCTTTACGGACGGCGAGTGGGAGCTGACCAGTGCCCAGTGGCATGCGACCGAGATACTGGCTTGGCTTTTCAATGAGTCCCCTGTCGCCGCCGATGTTGTCATCGACGATCGCTGGGGCAGCGATACTCGCCACAAGCACGGCGGCTACTACACCACCGAATACACGTCCGGTATGCAGCAAGCCGGGCATCCTTGGGAAGAGAGCCGCGGTATGGGCTACTCGTACGGTTACAACCGCATGGAGACCCTGAAGGACTATCACACCGAACGCGAGTTGGTTCTAATGCTGATCGACATTGTGAGCCGCGGCGGAAATCTGCTTCTCGATATCGGGCCGACGGCTGATGGTCGCATTCCGGTCATCATGGAGGAGCGATTGACTGAAATCGGCAATTGGCTAAAGCCGAACGGCGAAGCCATCTATGGAACCCAGGCCGTGCAGTCGCGAACGCACCAGTGGAGTGCCGGGACTGTGCCCAAGATGGAACAAAAAGAGTTCCGGGCGGCGTACGACATTAAGCAGATGGTAGACACCCCGCCACAGGGCTACGCTCGCATTGACACGTTCTATACGCAAAAAGCTGACACGGTTTACGCAATACTTCCGCGCTGGCCTGATGCGCCGGTACAACTGGAAGGCGTGCATGCGCCGGCCGGATCCAAGGTGACGCTACTCGAGACCGGCGATACGCTCTCATGGAACGCGGCGGGGAGCAATCTGCGAATCGACGTACCGCAACGGCTTCGTTCGAAGCTTCCGTTCCGGCAGGCATATGTGATTAAGATGCAGGGTGCGCGGATAGGAACACGTTAGCTGTCGATCGTACGCTTTTGCATGACGCGGTGACTACCCTTCGGCCGGAGTCGCTGGACCGTGTATCGCTAACTACTCGCACACGTCCTCGCCGGAGAGGGCCCGGAGTCTACTCAACAGGAACCTCTATGTGCGTTACGAGTACTTCGGGCGGAACCGACGCGAAATCTCGGTCGAATCCCCTGCTTCGAAAAAGAGCGTGAGTGCCTCAACGAGATTAGCGCGCGCCTCTTCAATTGAATCGCCTTGGCTCGCCACATCGAACTCGGGACAGAGCGCGACAAAACCATCGTTCTCCCGCTCAATAATTGCCGTTACTCGCTGTAGCTTCTGCATGTGTTCAGTGTACCGGGCAATAACCCTGCTATCCGTAGCGCAGGCGATTCATCAGAGAAACATCGTCGAGAACGGCGATCCCCATCGTTTCCAGATACCCGCAAGTGGAATCTTCAAAGAAATCCGCATCCTTAGTGCATAGGACATCCGCTTCCCCAATGATTGCCGTCTGCATAACGATGATATCGTTTACATCGCGGATCGGAGTGGTAAGGAACGGATCCAAAGCGACGATCTCCGAGGATTGGCGGAGGTAGTTGATGTAATCGAAAACCGCAGTTTCCGTCAAACGGTAGAAGTTGGCAATCGGGGATAGCGCAAAACTCTTGCGAGTTCGTGAAGCACCTCGTTCGAAAGCAATAGGACGTGTCTACCGGCAACGATCCTTAATAGCAACTCACGGGCAAGCCCAAGAGAGTGCTCGTGGGCTCGAACAAGAATAGTCGTATCGAGTACAATCCTCACGGATGCGATCGATAGCCGGGACGGGTGCTTCGGATGGCTTCGGTCAGGAGTTCCTCGGCTTCTCGTTGTGTGCCAGGGCTCCGCCGGGCATCCACTTCTGCGAAATATCGCCTTAGATCTTCGGTTAACTCTTGCCGTCGCTGCTCGGATATGACAGGTGCCGCAATAGCTCGAACACTGATGGTTTCACCCTCCTGCACAGCGCGTCCAAGAAGCCCTTCCACCACGGCCTTTTGTTCTGGAGAAAGATCTTCGCTTTTGTGGATCATACGAGAATAAACCCTGTCCTATCAGTATGGCCCGGAATGGCTCAGAAGCGGATGAGCACTTCCTTCGGCTTGGCCCAGAACCGATCCAGCGCCCCGCTTTTAACTTGAACCCTCCCCACAGCAATCTCGTATTGTGATAATGCTGTAGGGAGCTCCGCAGCAGCCAGACACTCATGTTTAAAAGGATCTCTAATCTATTCCGAGGGTTTTTTGGCCTCGCCGTTTCTAACGCCGAGCGGGCGAACCCTGAAGCGCTGCTGGAAGTCGAGGGCGAGAACCTTCGCAAGCAGATCGCCAGCTACAACCAGGGTCTGGTCTCGCACGCAGCTTTGTGCGAACGCTTGATGACGCAGGTGAAGAAGCTGGAGACCGACCAATCGGATATCCGGGCCAAAACGGCTGCTCACCTGCGCATTGGTAATCGGGGAGCCGCCGGCCAATACGCGCTGCGTTTGCAAACTGTCGAAACTCAGCTCGTAGAAAATCGCAAACAGCTGGAACAGGCCGAGACCACCTATCGCGATCTGGTTCGTGCGCGCGACGTTGCGATTGCGGCGGCTAAGCAGAAAATCGAATCGATCAAGGCCGATATCAGCGATCTCAGGACCAAGAAGGCTTTGGCGAACCTGACCGAGACTGCCTCCGGCATGATCACCAACATCGGCGGCTCTGGGGACACCCTGGACCGGCTACAAACCATGATCCGCGAAGATCGGGCGAGAGCCGCCGGCCGTGTGCGCGTGGCTCACGACAATCTCGACTCGAGCGGCGTTCTGGTCAAAGAAGCCGAGCAACAAGCGCTCGCCGACCAGGCGCTTGCCGACTTCGCAGCCCGCGAGGGTATTGCGTTGGAGCCGCTGCCGTCCGTAGCAGCGCCTGCAACAGCTCTTACGGACAGCGCCCGCAAAAGCATGGGTCCAGTTTCGAGCGGTCCGGTTTCGGGCGGGTCAGTTAGTAGCGGCTCCGCGCCAGTCAAAGAATAGGCCGGAGGACCTCCGCATATGGCATTACCCGACTGGGCCCGCCGCTTGGTGGACCTCTATGAGAGCAACGCCTCAAATCAGTTCCTGGTCTACGGCAATGTTGAGGATCGTTTTCTAATTCCAGGCCTTCCGCCGCGCTTGGCCACGCTCTCCGAATTCTTCATCGAAATGCTGCTGCCCGGCTTCAAGGTCGTCCTCAGTTACGACCTTGGTAACGGCATCCGCGTCGAGAAAGGCGGCCCGCTGTTCGCCTCGTGGCCGGCCCTGAAAGACGCATCCCCACTGCCGAAACAGCCTCGCCCGGCTATCGAATACCTTACGCAATACTTCCGCTACTGCGCCAATCTAGCTCGTCTGCAACGGGAGAGCATTCAGGTGGCGCTCCTGCTAAAGAACGCGAACTTGGTTGCCCCAGCCTCGTCCGGTTCGGTGGATCATGAACTCGGGGCCATCATCACTTTGATGCGGGATTGGTCGACAGACAATCTCCTCACCGGCCATCCGCTCGCGACGTTCATCTTTGCCGAAAACGCGAGCGACGTACATCCATTGCTCAGCCGTAATCCACGCTGCCAGCACATTCAGATCGGCTTGCCCAGTACGTCGGAAATCAGTGCGGCTTTCGAAGTTCTACAGGACCGCTATCCCATCACATTAGGTGAAAGCAAAGCGCGGCGTGAGGAAATCGCCCGTGCGCTGACCGGCGCCACCCTGACCGCGGCCGAAAGCCTGCTCAAAGAATTGGAGCACAATCGCAAATCGCCCTCTGCCGACGACTTGGTTGAGGTCAAGAAGCAGATCGTGCAGACCGAGTCGCAAGGTCTTATCGAATTCGTCGAAAGCCGGTGCACGCTCGATGCCATTCAGGGCCACGATGCCGTGAAAACGTGGCTGAGGCAGGATATCGCGCTTTGGAACAGCGGCGATATTGAAGCTTTGCCGAAGGGCTACTTAATTTCCGGGCCAGTCGGAACGGGTAAGAGCTTTCTAGTCGAATGCCTGGCCGGCGAAGCGGCCGTGCCAATGGTCAAGCTCAAGAACTTCCGCGATCGCTGGGTGGGGAGCACGGAAGGCAATCTGGAGCGCATCTTTCGGCTGCTTCGCGCGCTCGGCCGCTGCTACGTGTTCATCGATGAAGCCGACCAGGCGCTCGGGAAACGCGAGTCCGGCAGCGATTCCGGTGTTTCGGGCCGTGTCTACTCCATGATTGCGGAGGAAATGAGTTCGCCTCAGAACCGTGGCCGCATCTTGTGGGTGCTAGCCTCCAGCCGTCCCGATCTCATTGAAGTAGACCTGAAACGCCCTGGCCGTGTCGACGTGAAGATACCGCTTTTTCCCACTGCAAACGCACGGGAGAGCTTTGAGTTGATTAAATTTCTGTGCGGCTCGCGCGGTATCGCATTCCCGACGGAGAGCATGGACCTGTTAGCGCCCGTACTTCCGGATTGGTTGACGGCCGGCGCTGCCGAGGCTTTGGCTGTAAAGGTATATCGGGAGACGAAAACACGCAAAAGCAGCCCTGTTGAGGCGCTCCTTAACTCTCTTGAGGATTACCGGCCCCCGGTTCCGCGGGAGATTCTGGCCTTTCAGATCCAACTTGCCGTTTCAGAGGCTACAGACCAGTCCTTCGTGCCCGACGACTTCGTTTTGAAGGAAATTGTTCGATGACGCTGGACGAAATCGATTCGGTTATAGCGGCCTGGAATCGTCGCCTGACATCCGCCGCGCAGAACTTGATGGATCTGCACGCACTGCCCACCTACCAGCGGCTTGCGGGCAGCAACGGACAGCCGAAAGCAATCCTTACCGGCGCGACCGCCGGTCGCGTGCACCCGATCCTGAATGCAATGGGCACGCTGTTTCAGAACTTCGATTCTCTGAAAGACACGATTGATCGTGCCGCATCCATCCGGCAAAACATTTCACCCCTTTTTGGCTCGGACCAGAAGGTTCGCGAGATCCATGAACTGCTGTTCGGTAAGAGCATCCATCTCCCGGCCGTGCCTATACCGATGGAGCAGCGCAGCCTGCTCAGCGCCGTCGAAAACGTCGAATCCATTACGCCGGAAGATCTGATGAACGCCATGGTCCAGGCCTTTACAGCCGCGCGCGACACCGTGCTCGCCATCGATGCCGCGTGGGAGAAGCTAGGCGCGACGATCGACCACGCGGCCGAGGACCTGGCTGTGTGCCGTGCCCAGGCCGAACAGTGGAGCCTGCCCGCACCGGAACTGAAGTCGGCTGAAGAGGCGCTCGAAACGGTCCGCGCGCAGGCGGAGAGCGATCCTCTGACATCCATTGCCGAGTACGATACGGCCATTGCGCCAGCGCTCGACTCGGCGCATCGGGCGTTTGAGCAACTTCGCCGCAAACGCGAACAAATCGCCGCGGGCTTGCAATCCGCCGGCATTCGCCTCCGAGAACTCGAAGAAATCCACAAGGAGGCGGTTGCAAGCTGGACTGAGCGGCGCGAAAAGGTAGCATTGCAAACCGAGCCTCCCGCACCACAACCTCAAGAGGTCGTCCAAGCCATTCTGGATTGGCTGGACCGCCTCAATTCGAAATTTCACCAGGGCATGTTGGACCCCATCGCAGTGGGTCTCGAAAGATGGAACAAATCGGCCTCCGATTGCGTGTCTTTAGAACGGGCGGCCTATGCGGCAAATCGCGGCCCGCTTGAGATGCGAAACGAGTTGCGGGGGCGTTTGGACGCTCTAAAGGCCAAAGCCCGGGGGCGCGGGATAGCGGAAAATAGTGAGTTGACCAAGTTGGCTTTTGAAGCCGGCGAGGTCCTCTTCACCAGGCCCACACCGCTCGAAAAAGCCTCCGCCCTGGTAGTCGAGTACGAGCGTACGCTGAACCAAATTGGCAACAAGGCGACGCCTGCACCAGTGAACAAGGATTCTACATGATGGTTCGTTGCCGCCAAGCTGGTTGTAGGGGGACGATAGAAGACGGTTACTGCAATATCTGCGGACTCGCCGCGTCGAAAGCTGACAGTGCTCCTAGTTCCCTCGCGCCATCCGGTTCCGTAGTCACCGGTACCGGTTCGTCGCCGCGCAGCCGAGCCAACAACGGCACCAAACGCACGCGCCGCACCTCGAGCCGCACTCAGCGTCAACTCGGAGCTGGTCTGATCACCCTTCCGGAATTGCCATCGACTGATCCGGAAAAAGCGATTCTCGTCGATCCGGTGGTGCCGGAAACCAAGCGATCCTGCGCGAACTGCGGGAATGCATTGCGGCGCGAATCGGGATTTTGCGGGAAATGCGGCCACAAATATGCGTTCTCCCCCACTCTCAAGCCGGGCGATCTGGTGGCCGGCCAATATGAAGTGAAGGGCGCACTCGCCTACGGTGGTTTGGGCTGGATTTATCTCGCCTTCGACACAACTCTGGCGCGCTATGTGGTGCTCAAAGGTCTACTCAATGTACACGACGAATCGAGCGCCGCCGCAGCCGTAGCTGAACGTAAGTTCCTGGCAGCTGTAAAGCACCCCAACATTGTCGGGATCTATAACTTCGTCCAGCACGGCGCTGAAGGTTTCATCGTGATGGAGTATGTAGGCGGCAAAACCATCAAGCAGATCCGGCAGGAGCGCGGTCCCCTGCCACCCGCCGAAGCCCTCGCATATATTCACCGTATTCTGGGCGCGTTTTCCTATCTTCATCGACAAGGATTTGTCTATTGTGACTTCAAGCCCGACAACATGATGTTGGAGAAGGACGATGTCAAGCTGATCGATCTAGGCGGCGTGCGGCGTCTAGACGATCCGGCTGGGGATATCTACGGGACTGTTGGCTACAGCGCTCCGGAAGCGGGCGAAGGGCCCACGGTCGTCTCCGATTTGTTCACTGTTGGGCGCACGCTAGCTGTTCTGCTGACCACCATCCACGGATTCTCAAAGGAGCACCGCTACAGTCTTCCCACACCTGCTGAAGAATCGCTCTTTGCAAAACAGGAATCGCTCTACCGCCTGCTGCTGAAGGCTACGGCCGAAAAACCAGACGATCGGTTCGATTCCGCCGACGCAATGGCCGAACAGGCCTTGGGCGTCTTGCGGGAAGTGGTTGCGCGCGAAACTGGCAGCCCGCGTCCGGCAGCGAGTGCGATGTTCGGGACGGACCTGGTTGTGCTGGATTCGGCGGCCGAATTGGAGCCTGTCCAACCAGATCCGCTGCTGCTGCCTATACCGGAGTTAGACACCGACGATCCTGCCGCGCGCCAGATCGCGAACGCTGGCGCGCTGCTCGATCGCGATAAACGCATTGCTGCTTTGCGGCTCGCTCAGCAACAGGTTTCGTCCTCGCGCGAAGTTCGCGTACGCCTGTCGGCGGATCTCGCCGCAGCCGGCTACTTTGAGCAGGCGGCTAAGCTACTGCAAGACCTGGAAAGGGAAGATCCCTGGGATTGGCGGGTTCTCTGGTTTCAAGGGCGGCTCTTGCTGCTCCAGCGCAAGCCCGCCGAGGCGCAGAAACTGTTTGACCAGATTTACTTCGATCTCCCTGGCGAGCTGTCACCTAAACTCGCGCTGGGGCTCTCGGCCGAACTCGCCCAAAATTTCGACCTCGCCATTAAGATGTACGACTTGGTTTCGGCAACCGATCCCGGAATGGTCTCCGCGGCCTTTGGTCTGGCGCGGTGCTATTGCGCGCGTGGCAATCGGCGCTTGGCCGTGAAGGCACTGGAACGGATTTCGCCAGGCGCCGCCATCTACCCTCGTGCCCGCGTGGAGGCGGCGCGAATCCTGATCGGGCTTAATAGCTATAGCCCAAACGGCAACCACGGTAAAAATGGAACGCGTCCGCCGATTACGGATTTGGCGGAGGCTTCCTCATTATGCGAGTCGCTCACCCTCGAAGGCGCCAGCCGGCACATCCTCCATCAACAGGTGTTGCGTGCCGCGCTCGATATGCTTACGTCCAAAACCATCGCTCCAAATCCTACCATCAAGGTGCTGGGAAGGCCACTTCAGGAGCCTCGCGTCCGCGAAGCTTTGGAACGCTCACTGCGGGCGCTGGCGCGTATGGCGAACGGCGAAGAGCGTATCCGCCTCGTCGATGAAGCGAACCGCCTGCGCCCTTGGACCCTGATCTGATGTTGAGGAATTCCTAATATGCAGTGCCCCAAGTGCGTGGCTTTAATTCCGGACGAAGACCTCTTCTGCGAAAGTTGCGGAAGCAGAGTCCAAGCCGAGCCCGAATGTCCGTGCTTCACCGGTCTCCAGGATCTGGACGAGGACGGCTACTGCCTCCGGTGCGGGCGTCGCGTGATTCGGCCCGCCGAAGACCATCTGGAATTTGAACTGTCGCCCGATTTCGCCGGCGTTTCGGACCGGGGACTGCGCCATCATTCCAATGAAGACCGTTTTGCGATTGATGAAGTGAATGGCTGGCGTCTGCTGGTGGTCTGCGACGGTGTATCCAGCTCTCCCGATGCCGATAAAGCAGCTGTTCAAGGCTCACAAGCTGCGCTCGCATCCATGCGGAAGGATCTGGAAAATGGTGCTAGCGCGCCGGATGCCGTAAAGAGTTCAGTCGACGCGGCGGCGGTCGCGGTCTCCGAATTAGGCTTGCGGTTACAGGAAGCGCCATCGACAACCATCGTTTCGGCTGCGATGTCCGATAAGCAAATCGCCGTTGCCTGGATTGGCGACAGCCGCGCCTACTGGATCGCCGACGGCCACGCACATCAACTCACGACCGATCACTCCTGGCTGAATATGGCTCTGGAGCGTGGCGAGATAGATCGAGCCGAAGCCGGGCGCTCCCGCAACGCTCATGCGCTCACGCGTTGGCTTGGTGTTGATTCGGACCCGGGTGACCCGGGCACCGTTCTCCAAGAGATTGAGGGTGTCGGCGCATTGCTTCTTTGCTCCGATGGACTCTGGAACTATGCAGATACGGACCAGGCGATGAGTGATCTGGTGCTGGACTCGGCAAAGAGTGCGGATACTGCGCTCGGCATAGCTCGTTATCTGATTGAATACGCCCTCACCGAAGGTGGCCACGACAACATCACGGCAGTCGTCCTGCGGCAACCGGGCGTTTCGCCGCCTGAGGACTCCCTATGAGCAATAGCTTCAAAGCCGAAGTTTTCCAAAACCAGTACGTGCCGCAGAGTGCGGACGAGATCCATGCCATTATGACGGTCACTGCCGCGGAGGGTGTCGGCGCCTCGAAGTCAATGCTCGAAGGCGGCCGGCTGTTCGGAATTATTTGCGACGTCTCGGGATCGATGGAAGGCGGCAAAATCGTCGCCGCGAAGAATGCGATGGTTCAGCTCATCGACATGCTTCCCTCCGATTGCGCTTTCTTCGTAGTTACTGGCCAGGCGATTGCCAACACGCTATGCCCCATGATGCTCGCCACCCCCGATGCTAAAGCGCGTGCGATCGCCGCGGTGAAGCAAATCAAGGCCGGCGGCAGCACCTGCATCTCCACGTGGCTCAGGGCTGCGCTGGAACAATTTCGCCTCGCGCCGAACGCCATGCGTCAAGCCGTGCTGCTGACGGATGGCCAGAACGAAGGTAATGATGAGGAGCCGCTGAAGGGCGCCCTCAAACAATGCGAAGGCGCATTTCAGTGCGATTGCCGGGGAGTCGGCACCGATTGGAAAGTAGACGAGCTGCGGCGCATTGCCACCCTCCTGCTCGGTACCACTGATATCATCGCCCAGCCCACCCAGATGGAAGCGGACTTCAAGCGCATTCTCGCCAAAGCCCTCGGGAAGAGTGTCGGCGACGTGTCTCTTCGCCTCTGGACTCCTGCCGGTGCGAATATCCTCTTCTGCAAACAGGTAAGTCCGGAGATCGTGGACTTGACCAGCCGCGTGCGCCAGGTCAGTCCGCAAGTTCGCGAATATCCCACTGGAGCATGGGGGAAGGATGAAACGCGCGATTACCACTTCTGTATCAGGGTGAAACCCGGGGCAGTAGGCGACGAGGTGTTGGCCGGTCGCGCCAGCCTGGTGTACAGAGTCGATAGCGTAGAGAATAAAGGCGCCGAGGCGCGTATTCTCGCGATCTGGACCGACGACGAAGCGAAGTCGGCCAAGATCGATCGCGTAGTTGCGCACTACACTGGTCAGGCTGACCTGGCGGCCTCCATCCAACAGGGACTGGACGCACGCGCGCGCGGCGACATTGACCAAGCCACTGCCCTACTCGGCAAAGCCGTGCGCGTCGCTCACGCGTCGGGTAATGAAGCCACAGAGAAATTGCTGCGCGGCGTTGTGGACGTGCAGAATGCTGACACGGGGACGGTGCGCTTGAGGGCAAATGTGGCAAAAGAAGACGAAATGGCTCTCAATACGCGCTCAACTAAGACCACCCGCGTCACGCGAGGATAACAGGAGGTAAAACATGGCTGCATTTCACGCATGTCCGAAAGGGCATCAATCTTCGGAGTCGGACTTCTGTTCCGAATGTGGCGCGAAGATACAAGGCGCTTCTAGTGCTGGGGCCAATGGCGCCTCGACTGCCGCTGCCGCCGTGTGCCCTGATTGCGGTGCGCCTGTTCCAACGGACGGGTCCATATATTGCGAGATCTGTGGATATAATTTCGCGACTAAGGCACACGGACAAATCACCTTGCGAACCGACGTCCCTCCCCCGCCGCCTGTAGCTCCCATAACCCCCGCTCCGGAGCCCGAGCCAGCGCCGCCGTCCGCACCAATCGAGTTAACAGTCACGGTCGATCCATCTCTCCGCGAACCGAATAGCCCTGAACCGCCCGCCGTCAGTGCTCCGCAGACCATCGCTTTGGACAAGCCCGTTGCTCTGATTGGCCGCCGCAGCGAGACTCGCGCGATCTTTCCCGAGGTGGCGCTCGATCTCGACACGGCGGTTTCGCATCGTCACGCTATCCTCAGCCGGTCGGCCGACGGGAGCCTTACTTTGCGTGATATCGGATCGGCCAACGGTACTCGCGTCAACGATCGGGATTTGCCTCCAATGACAGACGTCGCCATTCACGATGGCGATCAGGTGACCCTGGGACACTGGACGCGCATTGTGGTCAAGGCTAAATCGTAAGGACATGGTGATGCTATGGGATCCATAACGGTCCTCGCACCGGGAGCACAAAATCCGCAGATCGCGAAGCCATGGAACACGCTTGAGCGGTTGCAATGGAATCTGTATTTCCTGCTAGCGTTCGACGCGCTGTTCTTGATTGCGCTTTTGGGGGCTTCCCATGTTCATCGCCAAGCCATGCAGACAATCGGGCGCGATTCTGCCCCCAGCATTATAGCCGCGCAATACCTCAAAGGCTCCATTGCCGCCATGGATGCCGACGCTGCGAATGAACTCCTGGTTAAGGCAGGGCAGGGCCAAGCCTTTCAAGCCGACTATGTCCGCAGCCGGATCGAAGCGGCCAAGGGACTGATTGCGGCGGCCGAAAACATCACCTATGGCGATTCCGAACGCATTCCGATAGAGAAATTGCAGATCGGCCTAGGCGAATACGAAGCCAAACTTCAGCACGCGCTTGATCTGCACGACCGCAACGATCCGGCCGCGCTCGATGCTTATCGCCAGGCCGCGCTGATTGTCGACGATACACTGCTTCCCGCCGCGGACGCTCTGGACCAAGCGAACTTGAGCGTGATGGACAGCACGTATGGCGTGGCTACCTCACGCAATTCAGTTGTACGGCTTTCGGCCATGGTCGCTGGATTCCTCCTACTTGCCGCACTCGTGTATGTGCAGGGTTATATCAGCGAGAAGACCCGTCGCACCCTCAATGTGCCGCTGGTTCTAGCGACCCTCGTCGCATTCGGGTACCTCGCGTTTGCGTACCGGGCGCTCACGGCTGAAGCACACAGCCTCAAAGTTGCCAAGGAAGATGCCTTCTCATCCATCCATTCGTTGTGGCAAGCCGGCTCTGCTGCCTATGTGGCTCGCGCCGATCTCAGCAGACTTTTGTTGGGCGGCCCAGATACGGACTCCGATCGCAAGGCGTTTATGGAACAGGCCGGACGTGTGGCTGCTCTCCCCACAGGGAAAACCTTTGCGCAGGTAGCTTCAGAATCGACCGACAATCACGGCGTGGATGGCTTCAACGGCTACCTGGCCGACGAGCTTCGAAATATCACTTTTTACGGTGAACTTGAATCCGCTCAACAGACACTTCGGAATTGGGGCGAAACCGTCACCGCTGATGCCAAAGTTCTTCAGCTTCAGCAAGCAGGCCACCTGGCCGATGCCGTCGAACTCTGTACCGGCTCTCAACCTGAGCAAGCCAACGGAGCGTTCCACCATTTCGACACGTCGCTGCGTGAGACTCTCGACATCAACAAGCGCGCCTTCGATGAGGCCGTGTCGCAGGGCTTTGGCGCTCTGGCCGGCTTCGAGTTGAGTGCGTCTATTGTGTCGGCCATTATCGCTGCTCTCTGTATCTTGGGCATTTGGCAACGCGTGCGCGAGTATCTGTGAGCCGCCGACTTATCTGCCACTCCTATTTAGGTCGAAGATTGAAGCACACCGTTAGTTCGTTGTCGAGCTTTAAGTCGTAACTCCACGGCTTCATCGCGTTGAAGAATACCCGTTTGCAGTCTTCGTCGTGCAACTCGATAGCAAGATTGCGCACGGAGGAAAGCCAAGATGTATCGGCGGCGAAGATGTCCAGTTCGGCCCATTCCACATCCATCTTCACGATGTCCGCACTTCCGCCGCATTGCTCAATCAAGCGGTGCATAGTGATTGCAGATACAGTTACACTATCGGGCGAAACAAGCTCTTTTACCGCGCGGCCCCATTCCCGGTCATCCCTTTCCGTTGTAATTGCGAGCCTCTTTTCGCTTCCCCAGACCGCAGCATGAACCACCGTTGCACGCTTCCCATACCTTCGAAGATTTTGGCTGCAGAAGCGCCAGTTTTCGAGGTCCGGTTCCACCGCGATCACGCGCGCGGCCGGGTAGCTGGTCAACAGATATGCGCTTGCATAGCCCGCGTTCGCGCCGCAATCGACGATGGTCCGCACATTGCGGAGCCCTTCTATAACCGCGTAATTCCGTTCTTTAAAAACCTGCGAGGCAACCAGCAAATCGCTGGAGTTTCCTGTTCGCATCGACAGATCGTAGCGAGCGCTTGATGGGTTGATGGTGATAGTCGGCCACTTGCCATCGATTTGATTGCTTGTGATGAGTTTATCCAGCGCCCTCAAATTGAGGCCGCCTTTCCAGCCAACCACCTGACGCCTGTCGTTCAGCAGCCGCCATGCCGCTCTCGCCCGTTCGACGACACTCATATCCCTGATCTGCCCGCGAGCACCTTCTCCAACTCCGCGTCCTCCGGATTCACCCTACCACGGCTGTTCAAATCGTTCTCCGTCGCAAAAAAGGGCTGCTCGCGTGGATTACCACAACGAGCAGCCCGGACTGTTTCATTGAGCTGCGCTTAAAAAGCGAACCGAACTTGGATGTCCATGCGCCGCTCTTCACTGGAAGTCTGCTCCGCGGTAAAGCCTCCGGTGATGCCGAGCGACTGCAGGAAATAAGGCGAGGTCATCGAGCCGTTTGGCGTGTTGTAATTCGCATGATTCAGAATGTTGCGAACGTTGGCCGAGACGGTGATATTGAACCGATGTTCGGTTAGTGCTTCGCCGCCGCCACGCGGACCGCCCCCGCCGAATCCACCGCCGCCGCGACCTTCACCGCCGCCGCCACGACCTCCACCACCTCCGCCGCCACCCGCGTGGGCGCCGCCTACGCTGCCCTGGAACTTCGTCGTGCCGAAGCCCCACGTTTTGCTGAGGCGAAGGTTGATGCCGATAAAGCTTGGCCCGTCACCGGAATTCCTCGCAAGGATTGGTTGACCTACCTGCGGAATGGGATCAAGGTAGCCGTAAGGAGTGGAAACGATGCCGGGCCCCGGTCCGCTGGCGATACCTGGGCGCGCCATGAAAGAGTTGGTCTCATAAAGGTCGGTGCCGGTCGTGATGTTGAAGGGCGCGCCGGAACGGATGATGATGAATGGAGAAAGCCGCATGTTCCACTTCATCGCGTAGCTGCCGCCGACGAATAGGAAGTGGTGAACGTCGGTCGCGGTCCGCCCGTACTCAGAGGCGATATTGTATGGGTCAGCTGGCTGGGTGGCTAGGCCATCCGTGTCGCTGTTGGCGTGCCCAAATGCATATCGCGTGAACAGAGTGAGACGCCCAATCTGGGTATTCACGCTGGTCAGGAGTTGGTTCTGGCGATAGATGCCGACCGATTCAAAATCGTAGATGTTCCCCAGCGCCGGGTTAGGCCTCTGTCCAACCACCTGCCCGTTAGCCGCGGCGGTCGCCGGAAAGTCGGCAGCCGTGAGATAAGGGGCGTTGATGTCCACTGTCATGGGCAGGTGATTGCCTCTGGCATTCGTGTAATTGATGGACAAGTTGGTGTGCTTGGCAAGTTGCCGTTCCAAACCGATTGCAGTCTGCATCAGGTACGGCGCGTGGAAGTGGCTATCGATCAGGTAAGTGGAACTATTCGTCGTGTTAAGGGAAAGCGAACTGAGAGTCGGAGGCGTAGGGAAGGACGTTGGATCCGATACCACATAGGAGTTTTGACTGGCATTTAGTCCGAAACGCTCGGCTTCCAGAACGTTGGTAGCAGCAAACCGATCGTAGAAGATGCCGAACCCGCCGCGGATTACCGTTTTGGCCGCGCCTTTGCCGCCCTTGTTGTCGGGCGACCAGGCGAACGCCACTCTCGGCGCCCAGTCACTCTTGTTCGGAATATCATTCTGCGACTCCCAGCGCAGACCAAGGCTCAAAGTGAGGTTCGGCCTCACCCGCCAATCGTCTTGAACGAACGGTCCGTAGTCGAGTTGGTAGAAACCAAGATAAGGCGTGCCCGCGTTCTGCGTGTACTTCGCAGGTCCATAACCAAGCGCTTGAGCCTGCCCGAACGTGTAATTATATTGGTTCAACAGCATCTCCAGCGTTGCATACTGCTGGATTGATGTGACTTGCTGGGTCTGCCCTGTAGGCTGGCCATTTAACACAGACGCGGCTTTGCCGCCCGAGAAGGTGTACTCACCGAAAAAGTTCTTTTCCGATGAATCGTCAATTACACTCGATCGAATGCGGATGCCGAACTTAGTAACGTGAGGGCCCCAGGTGACCGACGTGTAATTCTGCAGTTCGTAGTTCTGTTCCAGGTCGTAGGAATGGCCGTACGATGATCCTCCATTCACGAGGAAAGAACTGGCAACATTGATCGTCGGATCCGTATTAACGGACGTTTCATTTACCCGGCTGCGGTCATATTGGAAATGTGTTTCGTTCACAACGTGCGTACTGACCACGTCGGTTTCGACCATGTGAGCGCTTTCTTCCGTGGTCGATTGTCCATACCCAGCCGACGGCAGACTAAATCCGGTGATTCCGGTGAGCGCCAGATCGTTCACCAGATAGACATACCGGAAGCTCAACGTGTTGTTTTGGTTCAGTTGGATGTCGAGCCGCGGACTCACGGTCGTGCGGCGCTGCGGCGTGGGTTGAAATGTGTTGTACGGCTCGATGTTGAACGCATTCGGCGCGAGCGCGTTGCTGTTAAGAACGTAAGGCACAATCGAAGCCACAATGATGCCGTCATCGTCGATCTGGCGCCTCTCAACGTCAATGAAGAAGCTCGCCTTCTTGCCAATCGGACCGCTGACATTTCCTCCATAAAGCTGGGACCGGAACGGAGGATTGACGGTCAGGAACGGATTCCGGGAATTCCAGACGTCATCGCTGATGTCGTACATTCCTTGCCCATGAAATTTATCGCTGCCCGGCTTGGTGAAGATTTGAATGCGCCCGAACCCAAGCTTGTCAAACTCCGCCGAGAAGGGATTCGAGTTGATGCGAATCTCGCGGATCGACTCCTTAGGCGGAAGCCGGCCGCCCGTGAAGCCGTCAATATAGATCTGGTTTCCGCCTGGGCCCGAAGATGGACCGGCGAGCGCGGTTAAGTCGGCTTGGAGATCGTCCGGATCGTCCGGCAATGCATCCAGGTCTTCCTGCTTCAGAACAATCGCGCCAACATTATTAGCTGGATCGGTGCTCACCTGATTGTTGTTGCTCTCGGTGACCGTCACCTCTTCTTTTTGCGTCTCAGGCACCATCACGATGTTGCCCGCAGCGGGCTGCCCGGCTGCAACCGTAAGGAGAACAGTGCCGTTCTGCTGTAAGCCTTTGAAAGTCGCAGTCACTGTATACGTCCCGGCCGCGAGCCCGCGGACAGTATAGGTTCCATCACCGCCGGTCGTGGCAGTCATAGTCTGGGTCGCATTAGTGCTGTTGGTGAGAGTTACAACTGCATTCGGGATAATGCCCCCGGTGTCGTCCTTGACCACGCCGTGAACGACGCCCGTGCCGGCCGCCCCGGTAGTTCGGCCAGCCTGAGCCGGAGCGCCAGATGGACGCGTCGCCGGTGCCGGTGTTTGCGCGGCGAGCACGCCCGAAATACCCAGCGCGGCAATAACTACACATATTGTGCGATTGTTCATGCAACCTCTAAAGAAAATTTGAAGACTCGTTACTACCACCGCTGCCGGGCTACTCACCTGGAACGGAGAGGTCACCTAAGCTCCACATGCTGTTAAGTGCAGAATTCTGTCCGCCGCGTTGTGGGGCCGATTGGAAGATGGGCTCCACTCCGGAGATTATGTTGGTTGCCACCAGCTGCGAATTTGCGTTGGCAACTCCGCCTGAAACCACCACTGCGGCTCCGGGCTTCAAATCGGATACGGGAATTTTGGGCAAACGTTCGATCATTTGCGTCAGATCGCCGCGGCCCATACCGGATGGCCGCGCGCCGCCAGGGGCCCCCTCAGGACCGGCTGGTCCCGCCGTTTGAGGCGATGGACGTCCATCGGGTGGTGGCCCGCCGGGTCCACTTCCGTTGCCGCGTCCGCCGCCAGGCGCGTTTGCTGCGCCAGGACCGCCGGCCGCCTGAAAGCTCGGATTCAGGCGGCGAGCCAACATCATCGCCATTTGCGGAGGCATCTGGCGGACCGCCGAATCGTCAGTCAGTTCCACAGTGACGGGCTTCTTCGTCTGGAGATCGTTCACGACGATCGTCTTGCCGTCCGGAGCAATAGACGCGACCGTTGCGGCCAATGTTCGGAACGATCCGGAGTAGACCTTTTCGGCACTGATGGTCGATCCGTCGTCACTCTTGTTGCCGAGAACCCGAACCTGATCGCCGGGTTGAATGTCGGCTAGTTTCGACTCCGTCGGCGTCTTCGGATTTTCCGGCGAGTATCGAGTGTATTGCGTTACCTTCGCGAGATCGACCGTGACAGGTTTCGGCCCTTCCGGTGTTCGGGCAGTCATGATCAAATGCGTACCGCTCGGATCTACAGAGGCCACCACGCCAGCTGTGGCACGGGTCTTCCACTCTTCCTGCTCTTTTTGATGAACCGCCTCAACTGCGTTCTTGGTCATTACGAGCACGACCGTTGCATCGATGGCGTTCTGCGAACCCTCCGGCTTATGACCGTGGACCACCACGCGGTCTCCCGCGGCAAGCTGTTCCGGCGTGAGACGGGTTGCCGTTTTCACGTTCAAATCGGGTCCCACTTTGAGCAACGATTTGGTGCCGGCGATGGAGACGGCGTACTCAGCGTCAGTCTTATCTTCTTTGACGGTGATTTTGCCACCAGCGGGGTCGACACTCGTGATTGCACCGACCACGCGGTCAGCTGCCTTCGCGGGCGGTTGTTGAGCCAGGCCCCCGGGCGCACACCACATCGCGCCAGCTAAAACGATGGCGAAATACTTCAACATAAATAGTCCATTTACCGGAGTCTTCCGGCTCCCCTTACTCGACAATAAGGGAGGGCGATCCCTACTTACTTCGGGTTACGGCAAATACAAGTCCTCGCGCAACTTTCTGTGTAGCGAAGTGTAAATGCTATCTGTGGCTTAGGGGGAAATGCGGGCAGCAAAATACGAACGGCGCGTGCTTAGTCTTCACACGCGCCGGCGTAAATTTATTTCGGTTGAGGTGGTTGATTGGTTAAGCCGCGCTAACGAGCAATTCTTCGAACATCTCGTTACCTTCGTCGTGATTGCGATCGGCTTGCTCCTGGCATTGGATACAGTAGGGAGCCCATGGTACCGCAGCTAAACGCTTCGGACTAATCTCCTCCTCACAATGCAGACATATCCCAAAAGAGCCATCCTCAATTCGACGAAGCGCCGAGCGCACGTTGCGCAACAAATTAGATTCCCGATCCAGATTCCGAATTGCCAACTCACGTTCGGCCGCGTGCTGCACTTCGTCGAGAGCGTCAGCGCTCTTTTCGATCGTGATCGCGTCGCGGTTGCGAACAACTCGTTCCAATTCGTCCTGCCTGCTTTCCAGGATCTTTTTAAATTTGCTCAATTCAGTCTTCGTCATTTCGTTCTCCTAATTACTTTCACTACCGTTGCTACTTCCACTGATATACGCTCGAAATTTCGTTCCGGGCGCTCTCCGCAAAAAATTCGAAGCAGCCAAGTTACTCCGCTTTAGACGTACGTTCCCTTGAAAAGGTTCAAAATCGACATTACAGAGTCCTGTCGCTTGATGGGCCTTCGACGGGCCCGGAATCGCCGCATAACAGACGAATGCGGATAAACCGGCCCAAGTTTCGAGGATGCGATGATTCGTCCATTGGGCTTCAGAAGCTAACTGCGCTTCGAATCCCAGCGGTTGATGCCGCGTGACGGACGCTTTATCGAATCCCCGAATCATACCACACCCCCTAAGCAATTCAAGCGCCAAATTCGAACCGTCCGCTCTCTGCTTTTTGCGGCGGCCGCCAGCCAGCCTGGAAATCGACGTTCCCCAGCTAGGCGGCCGCTTTCAATACCTATCGGTCAGTTATTCAAGAAACCTTACGGCTGCAATCATATTGAGGGCTAAAAGTTTTCGGCGTTCTCCCGCCTTAGCCCTCATGAAGTGTGGTTTAGATTACGCTCCGATTGCCCGGTCGTGCAAGTGTTTTTCCGTGAGCTCGACAGCTCTCGTCATTGCGTTTCTTTGCATCCCTTTTGTTTTAGGGTAGGCAAACCGGGAAGTTTCTCTCAGGTGGTGAGAAATAAAGTAAGAGCCGGTTCAATCGCCACCAGGCAGTTATAAAACGTCGGCCCGTTCCCGAGGTCTGTCAGACGGTCCGAAGTCAAGCTGTTGACGCCGTGTCCGTCCTTCGACACTTTGTTCCAACGCATCGTCGGACAGCGCAACACGCCCGGAGGTACGCTGTCGGTCACATGAACTTTAAAGAAGCATTCGCCGCGGGTGTTATAAACACGTACCGGGTCGCCATGCGTGATTTCACGCGCTTTTGCATCGCCGGGGTGCATTTCAACCACTGAGGTCTGACTGTCCACGCCGGGACGATGCCCGAACGTCGAATTCATGCTGTCGTCGTTTTTCGACGAGATCAGTTCAAAAGGAAATTGGCTCCGCAGCGAGGGATCGCCCAGCCGCGACTCCACCGGGGCCGTATATCCTAAGTCCTCGGCCCCAAACTCAAACTTTCCCGACGGAGTTCGAAAACCGCCGCGCGCAAACGGGAGAAAAGGTTCGCCCGGCTTCGAGACGTTCAGCCGTACGAAATGCTCCTGCTCCAGGCGCTCCAAGGTGATGTCTTTAAGGAATGGTGAGGACGAATCGAGCAACGCTCGAATCATATCGTCTTCGCTGTCCTCGAAGCACGGATCGTCGAATCCCATGCGCTTTGCGAGCAACCGAAACACCTCTACATTTGGTTTTGTCTCGCCCAGCGGCTGGATTGCCGGGCGCGCCATTTGAACGTAGTAGTGCCCGTACGCCAGGTAAAGATCCGTGTGCTCTAGAAAAGTAGTCGAAGGGAGCACTATGTCGGCGTACGCTGCTGTGTCGGTTTCAAACTGCTCTAGGACCACCGTGAACAGATCTTCACGGCCTAATCCAGCCAGAACCCGACTCTGATCGGGCGCGATGGCCGCCGGGTTTGAATTGTAAACCACCATTGCATGAACGCGCGGGTGGTCTAATTCGGTCAGCGCGTGTCCGAGCCGAGCCATATTCACAAGCCGCGCCTCGCGCCCCAACTCCGATTGCGATTGCAAGTCTGGCCGTTCCAACGCCGCCGTGTTGAATTCGAAAGCGCTCGACGTGCTTAGCTGCAGTCCGCCGCCAACGTCTTGCCAGGAACCCGTCAACACTGGGAGCGCGGCAATCGCTCGCACAGCGCTGCCGCCACGCTCGCTCCGCTGCACACCGTAGTTCACTCGGATCGCCGCCGGCCGAGTCGTAGCGTACTCGCGCGCGAGTGCCTCGATATCATGTTCGCCTAATCCGGTTAGTGCCGATACCTGTGACGGTGCATAGGACTTCGCTAAGTTCTCGAGTTCCACGAATCCGTTCGCGTACGCCTGAACGTAAGCCTCGTCCTGCAATCCTTCGCGCAGAATGACGTGAATCATTCCTAGCGCCAAAGCTAAGTCGGAACCTGGGTTGACGGCAAAATGCCGGTCGGCAACTCGTCCCGTCCGGTTGCGCACCGGATCGATCACATAGAACTTAGCCCCGTTCCTCCGCGCTTCCACGATCCAAGGCCAAAGGTGAACATTCGTCCCGAGAACATTTGCTCCCCAGGCTATGATCAACCGCGATTTGGAAAACTGCTCCGGCTCCGTTCCAATCTTGCCGCCCTGCGACAGCTTCAATGCGGCGCCACCGGCCGCTGAGCAGATTGTTCGGTCCAGCCGCGATGCTCCCAGGCGATGAAAGAATCTCCGGTCCATCCCGGCCCCGTTGAGCAGTCCCATGGTGCCGGCATAGCTGTATGGGAGAATCGCCTCCGGCCCATATTCGCCCGCAGTAGATTTCAATCGTGCCGCGATCTCATCGAGAGCCTCATCCCATGTGATCTGTTCAAAGCGGCCTTCGCCTTTTGCTCCACGCCGGCGCAAGGGATGCAGTAGCCGGTCTGGGTGGTATTGGCGCTCGAGATACTGCGCCACTTTGCCGCACAGGAACCCACGAGTCACCGGATGATCCGGATTTCCGCGAAGTCTGGTCGCGCGACCGCACGGATCGACGGTCACTTTGAGAGAGCAAGTATCCGGGCAGTCTAGCGCGCAGACGGAGGTTTTCATCTCTATCTACTGATAGCAAGACTCGCGGCCAGCGCTTCGGAGACGGGTTCCGCCTCAGGCAACTGCTTCGAAATACTCGTCCGGCGGCGTGCATACCAGCATCAGGCTATGATCGCTGGCGGGAACAAGCTCAAACTCGTGATACATGGTCAACAGTTCCACCAGCGAGTCCCGGAAGCCCAGGAACACGGCCAAACGCAACTGCCAAATGCAAAGGGTCTCCAAATGTGCGCGGAGCTGCGCAAACGTCATGGTTGCCGGCGCGGCGAAGCGCGGGCAGCAATCAAGCGTCATCAGAAGAGTACCGTCTTCTGCCCAGGCATAACGGACCGCTCGCACAGCGTGCGCCTGGTCGAGATAGACAGCGCGAACGGCCATCGACATCTCGGCGGGAGAACGCCCTCGGAGATCATCGAGTAACTGTTTATAAGTGATTTTTCGATTGTAACGAAAACAATCCGATCTAGTCCATAAGAATTTTCTTTGAGATCGATTATGGCTTCCGGTCGTCGCGAATAATGCTGCGCCGCGGACCTCTCAGGACTTCGCGCTTCGCCGTCTCTTCGGGGTGGCGCACATCGGGCTCCTCCCGCCTTTTCAGCACTTGCGCCCGCGCGGGAATCGTTTCCACCGTTTCGCCAGCCTCGTTCACCCGTTCTACTTGAGCCTCTTCATGTCCGACGGTGACCGTCTGCCGCGCTGTTTCTTGCTCTTCGTATTTGGTGATGTGAATCTCTTCCGTCACCACCCAACGCTTCTCGACCTGCAATACCTGCGCCATCACCGGAACGATCAGCGTGTTTCCAGAACGGTAAGGCTGCTGCGGACCATCGACGGGTTTGTCCACCTTGACCCGCTTCACCTCAACCCGCTCCTTCCGGAGTTGCTGTTCCAGCACTTCGTCATCGCCCACGACGCGCTTGGTGACGCGGACGGCTCCCGTTTCTACCGGTAGCGCGCCCGCGTGCGCCTCTTCGCCGACGACGGGGATTACTACTTCATTGTCGTCTTGCGGCATATTGGGTTAGGTTCGGTTCGTGAGCCGGTTCCAGCCGTAGCGCACCGAGTTCTTCATACGGTCCCATGCGCTGTTCGGATTGCTGCGGCCGTACTCAGTCCTCAGGTCGTTTTCGACTTCATCGAAGTTCCTGCCCCGGTAACGGGGATCATTCGCCATGGTGTAGCCGAATCCATAGGCTCCGGAATAGTAATCGTACGGCTGACCAGTCGAACCATAATTGGTTTCATAATCCCGGCGGAATGCTGCTTCGGTCTCAGCATCAAACCTAGCCCCCTGAGATCCGGTCGTGCCAGCCGTTTGCCGGGCCGCCGTTGTCCCTGTTCCCGTGCCCGTTTGGCCCGCGATTGGCTGCACATCCACTTCGGTACGCCGGACCGTATCGCGGACCGTCTCCGTTCGTTGCGCAGCCTCCTTATTCACCCGGACTTCTTCGACTACCCGAGCCTGCTTTGAAACTACCGGCTCCTCCGTGAACTCTTTCACTTCGATTACTTGCTCCTGGCCGGGGCGTAGATCCGTTGCAGTCGCGGGGCGATCCACCCGTTGCCGCTCGACGCGGACGTGCTCTTCCCGGAGTCCAACACTCCCTTCGACCGGCTCTTCCACCACTCGCGAGTACACGCGAACTCCGCCGCGCAATACGCTCCGCTTCCCCACCTTGAGTTCTTCCTCAACAACCGGAATCGGTCCTTGGTTCGCCGTATTCGTTCCCGTGTTCGTCGCAGGCTGATTCGTTCTCGTTCCAGTCGGGGGCTGATTCGTTCCCGTGTTCGCCGCGCCTTGATTCGCTCTCGTTCCAGCAGAGGGCCGCGCCGGCGCGGTCGCGCCCGTAGTCGTTCCGGTTGCCGTACTAGAAGCACTTCCCGGCCTCTCAGTCGATCGAGTGGTCGTACTGCTCGGGCCTTGTTCGTGCACGTCGATAGGCGAGTGCCGATTCAGGATATCGGCGATTCTATTTGTGTCCTGGTCCATCGTATCGACGCTTAAAACCACGTTGCCCTGCTCCACCGCGCTCTCATAACGGCTTCGGTCGTAATCGTTCTCGTTATCCTCGCCGAAAAGCGAGTGCCACCAGCCTTTTATGCCGCCTTCGTGATGGGCAGATCCAGTACTCGTCGATGACTGATATGTGTTCGCCGGGTTCCCCGCCGTGATCAAAATCCGGTCGCGATGAACGCCCACAGCCTCAAGCTCCATCGCAGCAGCTTCGGCCTCCGCCGTGTTCCGGAACACCGCTACGAGGGTTGTTTGGGTTACTGTCGCCATGAATTTCTACCTCCAGCACGTTCGACTGGCACACGCCTGTATTGTTATCTAGGAAACGTGGGCCTACGGTCAAACTACCGGACGCAGCTCTTTCCGCAACAAACTGGGGCCTTGCTCAGTAAAGCCGCAACCGGCCCTACTCCTCAAGATTTGCCAACGATACACAAATTTCCGGCTCATCGGTGCGGAGAACACCGTCTTTCACTTCCCGGACTCCCTCAGTCGTATAGGCGAAGGCGCGACGCGTACCCGGGTGAATCAACCAAACGTGTTGGACTCCGAAGCTAAGATAATCGTCGATGCGGTCTTGCATCTCCGCTATGCGATCGCTGGGAGACAAGATCTCAATGCAAAGAAACGGCGGCTGTTGAATGACCGGACCGGCCGGAGGCGCACCGGTTAAGACCGCAATATCCGGTACTCGGAAGCGAGTTGACTTTACTTGGACTCGCTGTTCGACAACCACCAGAATCCCCCACTGCTTTTCCCGATTCGAAAGAAAGCGGCTCAACAGTGTTTGTAATCGGCTATGATCCCATTCCCCCACGTTTCGCTCCAGCAACTCGCCATCCAGGTACTCGCAATCCGGACGGTAGCTGGTCTCGAGATATTGACTAAGGGGCACAGCAACAGGGGTCGACACGGACTACTCCGCTTTGGCAAGCGAAAAGGTGATGCCGCGTTCGCGGTTTAGCCGAGCCGAGAGCGTGGTATCGACCTTGCCGATTGAAATCCGCTTTTGTTTGCGGTCCGGAGTGACGTAATTCAATTGATCGCCATCTGTCCAGTACGCAATTGCGGTCTCTGCGCCGCCATCTCTCAGAGCGATAATCACCACGCGATCGCTGCCAGTCGAAGGCTCCGGAGATACATCAGGAGGAGCCATCGCAACCGGATTGGAATAGATCCGCACCGGATTGTCATCGGTTCTGCCCTGCACCGGAACGGTGATGGCCTGGGCCATAGAGGGGCCCGGAGGGCCCGACGGAATCACAACTACTTCCGGAGGCGCCGGCGGCGGCGCATACGGCTGCAGCGGCGGTGGTGGGTAGAGAGATTGGTCATAATAGCCCGGATAGCCGTAACCACCGGCATACCCGCTCCCCAACAGCAGAACCGGCGGGAAGCGCACAGGCCGCACCGGCAGTGTTCCTTGCACCGAGGCAGCCAAATTCCCCGCAAACGTCGTATCCGTGATCCGGCCGACCGCGTGCACCGGTCCCTTTTGACCGTATGCCGCGAATGCGGCGACAACTGCCACTAGAACCAGTTTCATGCGATCACCACCTTGTCAAGATGCTCGTCTCGGTTCAAAGGTTGCCCGATCAGATAAATCCTGGTGACGAGCCTCTAAAAAAAGATCGTCCCTTTGAGGAACAGCGCCGCCCGCCCGGCAATCCGGACCCGTCCGCCCGCCAGATGGCAATACAACTCACCACCCCGCCGGGACACCTGCCGCGCTATGAAGGTATCTTTCCCCAATTCCTCCGCCCAATAAGGAATCAGCGTACAATGCGCTGAGCCCGTTACTGGATCCTCGGGTACGCCTTTTCCCGGCGCGAAGAATCGTGAGACAAAATCGCAGTGCTCGCCCGGCGCGGTTGCAATAACTGCAAAACGATCGATGTGCTTCAGCGCCTCCATATCTGGTTCGAGGGCCCGCACCTCAGCCTCCGAGTGATACCGGACCAGATAATCGCGCGCCGCAAGAACTTCGACAGGCAGACCGCCTAGCGATTTGGTCAATCCATTGTGAATATCTACCTGCGCCGGGGGACGCGACGGGAAATCCATCTCAAGTAGATCGCCCTTTCGCCGCACGGTCAGCTCACCCGATTTCGTATCGAAAGATATTGCTTCGCCGCCGTGCCCGAGCGCCTCGAAAAGAACGTAGGCCGAAGCGAGTGTTGCATGACCGCATAGGTCCACTTCGACTGCCGGCGTGAACCAGCGTAAATGGAACCGGTCGCCCGCCGGCACGAAATACGCCGTTTCAGCAAGATTATTTTCGTTGGCAATCGCCTGCAGGGTCTCATCCGGCAGCCATTCGCGAAGGGGACACACTGCAGCGGGGTTACCTGCAAAAACAGCACTCGTAAACGCGTCTACCTTGTAAATCGGCAGTTCCATAAATGTATGATTCGCAATCCGCCACTTTCGGGGCGAGTAGCAGCGGGAAAGGACGGCTAGTGCACCCGAACCCGGAATCGTTCCTTGGTCACCAACTCGTCGAAGATGGCAAGAACCTTCTTACGGTAGGAATACATCTGCCGCAAGGAGTCGCGAAAGCTATCTTCATAGCGCCTCGGTTGCAGCCACTTGTCCAGCATCGGGCGGGGCACGTCGATATCGCGGCGAAGGGCGTCGGCGGAGTGTCCGCGCAGAAATAATCCGTAGAACATGGCCGCTTCGCGCTGCGGCGCCAGGGGATCCATTTCGTCGCGTCCGATCATCCGCGCATCCTCGTAAGTCCGTATCGTACTACCAAAGCCAACACTTGAAAAGGACCTTCTAAATTCCCGCACGAGCCCCGCTTTCCATCCGCCAAACAAAAAATCGAAGGTTCAGCGAACGTTGGTACGGGCCGCATTTTCGTTGTGCAATGAAGTGGTCCAAAGGTTCATCGTAGCAACCGTGTCAAGCCCCGTCACACAATTCAAAAAAAGCATATTCCCGTTGTTTGACAATGCTTTTGGGCGTTTTTTGTGTTTACGCGCTTGCGCCGCCCGTGCTACCATGCTAGTAGCCTCCGGGAAGAAATTCTCCGCGAGGTTTGCACCTCGCTAATTTCCCCCACGGAGCAGAAAACACTACCGAATGAGCTTTACCGTATTTCTCGGAAATCTCCCTGTCTGGGTGACCGCCGACGATATCAAGTCGTGGCTTTCCTCAGAAAACCTTGTCGCTGATGCTGTCAAGGTTATCCGAAACCCCGAAACTCAAGAAAGCAAGGGATTCGCTTTTATCGAAGCGCCCAATCAAGAGGAGATGAACTCTATCATCCGCCGATTTGATCGCGCGCCTCTCGAAGATAGGCTCCTACGAGCAAACCCAGCCCAACCACCCAAGTCGGGCAAGGGTCCTATAAAGACCGCTGCCACTCCCGCGGATCGGACACGACGCCCGGTTTCCCAAGGGGCTGGCCCCAATGGACAAACGCGCAAGAACAGTCCTGTTTCCGGTCGCCGCAGTAACGGCACGCCGGCTCGCCAGAGTGCATTCGCAGAGGAGCTCGCAAAGGTTCTTTAACCCGCGCGGCTCCTTTGTTTCCTTCCGTTGTCTCCCAATCCCGTATAATCAACCGCCGCAGTGATGGTATACTTTGCAGCAACCTGCGTGGTCTCGGCGTCGGCTGCGTCCCACTCTCCAGGCATCGCATTTAGCTGTACGAAGTAGTACCTGGACTGTAACCTACAGTCCGCAAGGTGGAAACGTGGATCGTGCGACTTGGGACATTGTTCTTCTCCGCTGTTTTTTCATCGTTCTTATCGCCGCGCTTGCGGCTTATTCTCACCCATTTCATCTAAATACGGCGGTTTCGGCGGCTTGCGCCGGAGTCGCCGCAGCGGTCGGCGTGTGGCTTGAGTCTCGCCTTCGTCATGCCCCGCTACCTGCAATACTAGGCGGGGCGCTCGGTCTGTTTGCGGGCGCACTCTTGGGTTTGCTGTTTGTATTGTCCCTAACCCCGTCTTCGCCGTCTGGTGCGAGTGCGGTTACCGGAACATTGGCTTTTTTCCGCATCGCAGCTCCTGTCGCGCTGGGCTATCTCGGCCTGCGCATCGGGAGTTCCAGATCAGGACAGATCAGTCTGGACCGGCTGGGTATCGCGCCGGATTCGCAGATCGCTTTTGAATACAAAATTTTAGATACCAGCGTTCTCATTGATGGACGCATCGCCGAAGTGGCCGAGGCCGGCTTTATGGATGGCATGCTCGTCGTACCTCAGTTCGTTCTCCACGAACTCCAGCTAGTCGCCGACTCGTCCGATTCCGCACGCCGCAACCGTGGCCGCCGCGGGCTCGACATTGTTCAGCGCCTTCAAAAGATCCCGACGATCCACCTGGAAGTTTCGACACAGGATTTTCCGAACGTCCGCGAGGTCGATCTCAAACTAATCGAGTGGGCCAAATGGCGCAAGGCGAAAATCGTGACCAACGATTTCAACCTGAATAAACTGGCTCAGGTCCAAGGCGTCCAGGTCTTAAACCTGAACGAATTAGCCAATGCGCTGAAGCCGGTCGTATTGCCCGGCGAATCCATGCGCGTGTTCGTGCTGAAAGAAGGTAAGGAGTACAACCAGGGCGTCGCTTATCTCGACGACGGAACCATGGTTGTAGTCGACAACGCCCGCCGGCAAGTCTCGAAAACGGTGGACATAACGGTGACCAGCGTCCTCCAAACCACGGCTGGGAAAATGATCTTCGGCAAGTACGACGAACGCAGCCAGCCCAGTTCGCCGGAGCGCGCCGCCGCAGCCGCCGGATCGGGCACACCCGCCACAGGTAAATAGAATCGCCCCGTCTGAAATAGATCAAATCGCCGCAGCGTCCCCCGGAAGAAGTGCCTGACCGGCTATTTCACTCAATGCCGGCGCGAGCGAATCGTCCTCAACGATAATTTCGCGAACTCGTAACGTCAAGCCGGACGCAATAAGAAAACAAACGCCGCCAAGAACGATAGCCATCATTCGATTGTTCCCGAAGAGGCTTGACATGATGCGGCCGAAAAAGAGAGCGGACAAGATTTCAGGAGTAACAATAAAGAAGTTGAAAATGCCCATATAAATACCCATGCGGCTGGAAGGAATCGCGGCCGAGAGAATAGAATACGGCATGGACAAGATGCTTGCCCAGGCCACGCCGACGCCGATCATGGGGACAAAGAGCATCCACTTATCGTGAATAAGCGGAATCGACAACAGGCCAATCGCGCCTGCCAGCAAACATAACGAATGTGTGCCGCGTTTGCCAAGATGCGAAGCGATCCAAGGCAGAATAGGGGAGACCAGAAAGCAAACGGCGTTATAGACGCCCGAACAATATCCCGCCCAGATTACTCCCTTGGTGAAGGCTGCATCAGTAGTGGCGACAGCACCAAAGACATTGTGCGCCACGGCCACCGAAAAGTAGAGAAACAGGCAGAATAGGCCGAGCCACGTCATCAATTGCACGACCGCGAGTTGGCGCATGGTGACGGGCATGGAGCGCACAGCATGCAGAATCTCACTTATCTCAAACCGCTTTGCGTTTTTGAGACGCTCGGCTTCGTGTGCGCTAGGCGGATACTCGCGAGTGGTGAGCACTGTCACCAGTACTGCGCCCATAAAGGCGGCGGCTCCAACCCAGAAGGAGATGCGAACTATTTGTGGTATGGCTCGACTTTCAGATCCTCCTGGGGGCAGCAGATAGATGAGCAATAGCGGTAAATAGGACGCCGCGACGCTCCCGATACCGATGAAAAAACTCTGCATCGTGAACCCGCGCGCCCGCTGCTCGTCAGGAAGCATGTCGGCAACGAATGCCCGAAAGGGCTCCATGCTGATGTTGATGGATGCGTCAAGAATCCAAAGCAGACCAGCCGCCATCCAGATCGCGCTTACCTGGGGCATCAAAAGCAACGCGATAGAACTTAGAATCGCGCCCGCCAGAAAGAACGGTCTGCGCCTGCCGAGTGGCGTCCAGGTATTATCGCTCCAAAGCCCGATAATAGGTTGCACCAGCAAGCCTGTCAACGGAGCGGCAAGCCAGAGAAACGGGAGCTGATCCGGTCGAGCGCCAAGATACTCGTAGATCGCGCTCATGTTGTTCATCTGGAGCGTCCAGCCGAATTGGATGCCAAGAAAGCCAAAGCTCATGTTCCAGATTTGCCAAAAGCTAAGCCGGGGTTTCAGCATGTCCTCACCGGGCTGAGCTGGCTTCGGTATATAAGTCGGCGGCGAATGGCGGCAAGTGGATAGACCCTGTTCCGTCATGAAGAGCAACATCAGCGGTTGTGCCAAGTAAGCTTCTAAATGTCTTCGCTGCCGAGGGTAGGTGAACCTCGACATCGGCTGGAGTAGCGCTGTTGTTTAAAGCCACGATAACCATTTGAGAGCGATCGTGCCGGGCGTATACCCAAGTCTGACCGGCCTCGGCAAGGCTTATCATTTCACCCCGGCGCAACGGCTGCAACTGTTGGCGGAGATGGGTAAGCTTGCTTACGAAGTCAAAGATTTCCGATTCCTCCGGTGTTCGACCCGCTTGTAGAAACGCATTGTGGGCGTCTCCGGCCCAGCCACCCGGGAAATCGTGACGATTGTCGGGATCTTCGCCCCCTCTCATCCCAATCTCGTCGCCGTAATAAATGACTGGAGTTCCACGGGCAGTGAGCACGAATGTCAGGGCCAGCTTAAGTGTTTTGACGGTTGCGTTCGGCTCGCTCATGAAACGCGGCACATCATGATCCCCGAAGAGGGTCACGAGAGATGCGGCATCCGGATAGAGCCGATCATTCGCCAGCGTCTTGATCAGACCATCAACCGTTTTACCGCGGGCGAATGCGTCCCGAAGGCTGTAGTACTCCGGATAGTCGAAAACTGAATCAATACCCGTATCCACTCCATCAGACTGCGTTTTGCCGCCCTGAAAAAACGCCGTAATTACCGGGTTGGAATCCATCACTTCGCCAACGGCTCGCAGTTTCGGATACTGCTGCTTCAGAGCCGCGGACCATTGCGCCCAGAACGGCCGGGCAACGTAGGGTAAGGTGTCCTGGCGAATTCCGTCAAATCCAATTGTGCCGATCCACCACAGCGCGTTCTGGATTTCGTACTTTGCCACTTCCGGGTCTTCCTGGTTCAGATCGGGCAATATGTCCGCGAACCAGCCGTCGAGTACGGGCTTGATCAGTTCGTCTGATGCGTGGGGATCGATCAAATCCCACAGATTGAAAGTCTCTTTCAGGTGATGAGCGGCGGTTCCGTGAAACCATGTTGTAGTGGGTGGATCGGTGACCCAAGGATGCGCCGGGCCGACGTGATTCGCAACCTGATCTTGAATCACCTTGATGCCTATTTGGTGCGCATCGTCCACAAGCTTACGGAGCAGCGCCAAATCCCCGAAGTGCTCTTCAACGCCGTAGTAATCGACGGCTCCGTAGCCGTGATAATCGGTGATGAGTTTGCCCGGGTGATACGGATCCGGAGTGAGACGGTTGTTATTGTCATAGATCGGCGTGAGCCACAAAGCCGTTACGCCGAGTTCTTTCAGGTATGGCAAGTGGTCAATGATGCCTTGGAAATCGCCGCCATGATAGGCGTGCGGATCTTGCCGGTTGTAAAGGCGGCGAGAAATAACCGGGTCGTCGTTTGACGGATCTCCGTTTGAAAAACGGTCGGGCATGATGAGATAGATCACGTCATCGGGCGAGAATCCCTGAAAGCGGTCGGCTGCCGGCAATGGCTCATCAAGACGAAACGGGGCTGAAGCCGTGCCCTCGGCGGTTTTGATCTGAAGCGGATAATCGCCCGGCGCCGTTCCGGGTGGAACCGTTACGTTCACGAACGCATAAGTGCCGCGCGCATTCGTTGCGATCTGATCTGTCTTTAAGCCGCGAGGAGCCGTGATCGTTGCTCCACCCAGACCCGTTCCATGGATCAGCAGGCGGACCGGATTGAGCGAATGACCAACCCACCAGTTTGGGGGTTCCACCTTGGTAACGGTGGGCGCCGCCGAAACGGCGCCGAAGCTAGAGACCAACAGAGCATACAATGCCCTTCTTGCCAGGTTGTCGAGAACCATCCCCAGATCATCGTTCCTACGGCACTGATCGCCAGTTGAGCCAGTTCGTCTCGGCCGCTATGAAATCGTCCTTCAGCGCTTTTCGGAGTGCCACGACCTCAGCATCCGTGATAGTAGACTCCTTAACGTGTACGACTGCTTTCACCGCTGCTGCCCCTTTATCCGCGGCCGCTCTAATCAGTACGTCAGTCTTCGCCTCCGCAATCATCTTCTTCGTGACTGTAGGTTTCAGGTCCCAGATCTCTACTGATGTTCCGACGTTGAACATCTTTCCGCCAAAACCCAAGTCACAGTTATAACGGCGCGGTTTTTTATGTTCAGCCTCCCATTTCAGGCTGCCGACCCGGTTCAGCAGGTCCACTAAAGCACGATCGTTCGGAAGGTTATCGTCAAAGGACTGCAGATGAATGTCATCCCCCGAGAGAATCGAATTGAAAAGGCCCGGCGTGCCATTCACTGCGATCACGTCGCGAGCCTTCCAGAGTTCCGCTGCTCTCGCAATTCCGACTTTGTCCTTACCGTCTTTAGTCAATTTGTTCAGCCACCAGTCATCCGTCGCTTTGGCCCCGTCGCCCTTAAGCCACTGAAAACCGTTGAATCCGATATCGACAGCCCTTCCGAAGTTGTGATTACTCTCTCCAGGTCCGGCCTTTGTACTGGTGCCTTTCTTAATGGTGTCAGATTGCTGTTGGAAGGTACGATGACCGCCCGTCGCTGTTACCGAGAGAACAATCTTATGAGTGGAGAACATCAAGTCCACCAGTTGAACCACTTTGCTCCGGAAGGCGGGCTCCAAATCGCCAGTGGTGTTGATCGCATTCGAACTGGCGTTCTCATCCGCATCGGTCCCCGGGAAGTACACGGTCCGCGTGTTTTCGATGATCCTCATCGGCGCAAAATCAGCTGGAAGTGCGCCCACCATCTTGGCGAGCGTCGTACTCCCCTTGGCGACCAGTCCCGGCTTCTCTCCCGCGGCCGCAGGAGCTGCGGGGGGAGGCGGCGGTGGAGCGGCGGGGTGACCTGCATGGTGAGCCCCATGGTGAGGTGCGGGTGGTGGTGGTTTAGGGATCAGGCCCTGGTCCGTTTGGAAGGCCGTTATTGCGTGAATTGTTGAGGGACCGGATTTTCCATCGTAATCCGTCAAATAGGGATTGCCTTTAGCATTCTTGACCACAGTTAACATCGCTTGCACGATCGCAACATCGTGCACTTTATTAGTTCCTCCGTCGCCTACACCGTCCGTAATGTCGGGCATAGTTCCTCCTTTAGGGAAGAGTGTAGACCGCAACAAGAGAAGAAAAAAGGGGGAAACGGCGACAATTTCAAATCTCTCTCATTCGGAAGGGTGATATACCGATTCAACAACTGAGATGGAGTACTGTAACGCGCAGGACTTGATCTCTGACAATTTTTTCATGGCCAGCGGCCTTTCTGTGCTGACATCTGTCAATACAAACATGCCCTGCGCCAGCTTAAAGAAGCCGTCGCTCTTAAGAACCCAGAATGTACCCAAGCAGGAGGATTGGGCCTGCGCCGCGCGCGCCTCCGATAAGGTCTTATAAGTTCCGCCCAAGACCGCATATAACGGCGGTGGCCCATCCGGCAGGCTCTCAATTAGATTCGTTTTGGGATTCCAATGGTAGCCGGTGTAGTGTAACCGGTCCGGCTGGTCGTTTGATGGATAACGGAATCCGTCAAATGCAATGATTCGCTGTGAGCCATCCGAGTTGGAATCCTCGATGACGACCGTGGACCAGGTCGGCCCGTTTCCTTCCGCATCGGTCCAAGCGTGAACAAGCTTTCTGCCCAACGCCACAACCAGATCATGGCGCCGCTTGAGCACGTCATAGCCCGCTCTTTGATCAACCAACAAGCCATTCAGACCTGGAGTAAGCCGGACCAGTCTTGCGACGGTTGAGACATTGGTTTTCTCTTCTCCAGTCGACCAGGCCACTATTTGGGTGGGCGCCTGGAGCGGATCTCCTACCCCGGAGGACTCATCAACCGTATCTTTCGTCACAGGCCCCCGCGCTTTAGCCCAATCTAGGTCGAGAGTAGTTACAACTTCTGTACCAGCGAGCAGACGAACCTGAAAAGAGCATTCCGCCGCGCTGCACGGTGCGATGGAGAGGTCATAAGTCAGATTCGGTTCCCGTCCAACTCTAAACGTCGACAGCACGGTTCGATGCGAAACCGAATGCGAAATCCCGTCGCGTTGGGCAGCCAACCAAGTGTTGATCGCAGCGAAAGCGATACATGGCAGAAGAATGAACCCTGCAAGAAAACGCGAAACCAGCGGGCGATCGCCGCACATAACACTATTTGCCTTATTTGCCTTGGTCTTCCCAAAGCTTCGCTATCTCCAACGCTTGGCCGGTTTCGAGATATGTTTTTAAGCTCGAGAGAATTGCGGACCAGCCTTCGCGCAACCCGTCCGCCACTTCGCTGCCCGGCTCGAATGGCTCATGGGTCAACGTGAACTTCACGTTCGACGGAGTCGCAGCTTCTAGCTTATAGGTCACGCGCGAAGCCGGCTCTTGCGGAGACCCATCTCCCAAATCGTAAGTCCAACTCATTTGCAGTGAAGTTGGGGGCGCGATGGCCAGAACCTTGGCCCGCACGATATCCGGCTGATTGTTCGAAGACCGCCGGAACAGGACGGGTGACCCTATTTGCCAATCGGAATCGACCATTCGGCCGGCCCAGTACACTTTGCTGATGGCGCCTTGAGTAAGGGCAGCCCACATCTTATCGAGGGATGTGGCGACATAGGTCATATAAACGAACGATGCGTTCGCCGGCGCGCTTGCGAGCACGGGCGCCGCGGCGCTCATCACTTCCGGCGCCGAAACCGCCGCGGCCATGACTCGAGGGCCAGGATGTGGTCCGGGTTGACTGTCACCCATTAAATTGTCTCCAATACGCGCTTAGAAGCGCATGGGCCGCCAATTGCGGCGTCAAACAAAAGAGGAACTCCGTGGACTTGGCCACGGTTGGCGTGTCCCTTTGCGTGTTCGTCAAAAGAGCTACTGTCGGGAAAAGAGTACCACGTCCTGGACACTCGTTCCGCGCACTACAGCCAGCTGTGAGCCGCTCGGTGGCCAGGCGAAGGAGAATATCAGGCTATCTTTGAAGTGCGTCAGAAGCTGAGGCGCTTCGCCCGTTAACGGCTGTACCCACAGATTCGATGTGCCGCTCTCCATTTTGGTAAAAGCAATGCCCCGACCGTCGGGAGTCCAGGCCAGCGGAGAATCCTCGGGGATATTGTGAAATTGACGCTCCACCGACCCATCCGGGAACGAAATCACGAGCACATTCCAGGGTTGGGTCGTGCTGAAGCGCAAATGGCAGGCGACATGTTTGCCATCGGGAGAAAATGCCGGTCCTTTCGAGTTGAAGGATGTTAGTGGCGACGGTGAATAAGGCGGCGTCGAAGCGACTTTCCATAGAAAAGATGACGTAGTGGGCCAGGACGTATAGACGATCCACTTGCCATCCGGGCTGACCGCCGGCTCGGTGTCGAAGCTGGAACCAAAGGTGATTTGACGGAGTTGGTGGCTTCCGAGGTCCAGTTTCCAGAGATTGAAATCGTCTCCGCCCATCGCGCGGTTTGACGAGAAGACCAACGCCGATTCGCCGGGGATCGCAGCGGGCATGCGGTCAACGAACGATTCATTTGTGAGCCGGTAAATGGGCATCCCATTCGAACCCATGCTCCAGAGATTGATGTTCCCCCCACGGCTGCTCGGGGTTATCAGAGTGTCGCGGTTCAGCCAAGCGACCGATTCAAAGCGCTCGGCAAGCGGTGTGACCCGGCGATAGGGCGCGCAGCCTGCGGCGCCGGTAATCCAAATCGCGGACTTGCGATCGGTCCGGACGGCAGCGACAGTTTGCCCATCGCGAGTAGCGCTGAGGTCTGCATAGCCCGATCCATCGCGGGTAAGCTCCCTGGTTCTTCCCGTTGCCACTGAGATCTGCTGAATCTGGCCCTCATCTTCCGCGCGGCCTTGACTGATAGCCGAGACCAGGAGGATGCGCCCGCGATTGATAAATGCCAGGCTGTCCACGCCTCGCCATCCAGGTACGGCAAAAGTTTTGATCGGATCGTCCTCGGGGCGGCTTTGCGGACGAAATAACGCAATCACCGGCAGAGTAGCTCCTGAAACGCGCCGGCTGTACAGAATATCGGCAATCGTGTTGCCGGAGGGCGACCACGCAATCCCCAATCCTAGCTGCGTCTTCTGCCGCCTGGCGATGGTGCGGGGTTTGCCGGTATCGTCCATATCGGCAATCTGAATTTCCTCTGTTTTCGGAGGCCCTTCGCTGATATGAAGAACGGCAAATTTCTGTCCATCCGGCGAGAACGCGGCTCCGCTGTTGACATCAGTAAGAACTAACCGCGCACCCTCCTGATCGACGGGAAGGCTGTATAACGTGGGCGAGGTCCCCCGCAGCATATAGAAAACCTGCTCCCCTTCGGGGGAGAACGTGAGGGCGGCAAAGCGCTGCGCGGCCGGCCTCAACTTTTCAATGTCGATGCCGCTTTTAAGATTCTTGAGGTGCAGAGACTGACGTTCGGGATCGCCTGCCACATACGCGATTCGGGACCCGTCGGGCGATATCGCGGCAAATCGGACCTTTCCGTTTGCGGTCGCCGGTGCGGCTGACGCGACCTCAATCCAAGCGGGGCCTCGCACCACCTCCCGGCCATCAAATGCCCACCACCAAAGCGCCGTAAGCAGCAGCACCGCCGCAGCCAACACGATCAGCGACCAGCGCCAAGCCGCCCTGCGGCGCCCTAATCTGCGCAACGGAACCGCAAGGGGCGCCGAATCGACACCGAAACCCAGGACTCGCCGTGCCTCCTTCAGATCCCCGTACAGATGATCCGCGGTTTGATAGCGTTTGGTGCGGTCTTTTTGTAGTGCGCGTGCCAGAATGTTCGCCATTACCGGCGGAACGCCGTTGCCGCAGAGCGGCATCGGCTTGTCCAGAATCTCGACCACTAAGTGGCTTTCCGTTTCGCCGACGAACGGCCGTCTTTTGACGACCATTTCGTAGAGCACAACGCCCAGGCTCCAGATGTCGGTCCGCTCGTCCACATCTTCGCCCCTGGCCTGTTCGGGCGACATGTAATCAACCGTTCCCAACATCGCGCCCGGCCGGGTAGGGCGATCGCGGCGCGATGTTGATGGCGATTTCCGAAATGGAGTCGCCGGCTTCAGCTTCGCCAGACCAAAGTCGATGATCTTAACGTAGCCGTCGTCGCGGATCATAATGTTTGCCGGTTTAAGATCGCGGTGCACTACGCCAGCCGAGTGCGCCGCAATGAGCGCGGACGTGACCTGCATTGCGAGGTCGAGTGTAATCGGCAGATCCAGGACTTCATGCTTGATCGCCGTTCGCAGCGTTACGCCCTGGATGTATTCACTGACGATGTAGTGCTCGCCGCCGCGGTGGCCCACCTCAAAGATGGTGACGATATTGGGGTGATTCAGAGCCGACGCGGTCCGCGCCTCCTGTTGGAAGCGGCTCAGGATCTCCTCATCGGAAGTCATGCTCGGCGGGAGGAACTTGATCGCCACGTGGCGGTCCAAGCTCAAATCGAGAGCCAGATAAACCTCGCCCATGCCGCCGGTTCCCAGGCGCTTCAGAATCCGGTACGATCCGTATTGTGCGCCCTGGCGGCGGTCCTCAGATATATCCGAGTGGGTTGGTCCGGGCGCAGCTTGACCTAGACCGCTTACGCGGAGCAGCGTCTTCGTGATTTCGGATCGCACTTTACTGCGCGGGACAGGTTCCGGCACGCTGTAGCCCTACATCAAAGAGGTTACCGCGTAAGCGAGAAATGACGTTACAGGCTTACCTCGATAAGCCTACGCCTGATACTAAGTTTTCAGGTGCAGACTGTTGTGTATCGCGTAAAGCGCCAGTTCAAGCCGGTCGGAGACGCCCACCTTATCGAAGATGTTATGCAAATGGTTCTTCACGGTCTGCTCCGTGATGAACATTTTTTCAGCAATTTCCTTATTCTTGTAACCTTGGGCGATCAAAACGATGATTTCGCGTTCGCGCTGGCTAAGTTGCGCGCGTTCCCGCGTCATTTTCTCCGGGGCGCTCCCATTTGTGAAGGTTTGCTCATGAGAAGGCAACGCAAACTGCCGGATTACCGCCGCAGTCGTGTTGGAGTCAAGCCAGATCTCACCATCATGGACCTTATGAAGACTCTTTTCAATGAGGGAGTTGGAGGCATTCTTCAGAAGCACGCCCGAACAGCCCAATTTCATTGCCTCGACCAGTTCTTCGCGGTTCTCCGAACCGGTGAAAATGATCACCTTGGATCGAGATCCGCGGGCCTGAAGGTTGCGCAAGACGGTAAGCCCATCGATTTTCGGCAACTTCAATTCCATCAGTACTATGTCCGGCTCGAGCTGGATGGATTGTTCCAAAGCTTCGCCGCCGTCTGAGGCTTCTCCAACCAGTTGGACGCTTTGAGAGCGGCTCAGAACTGAGCGCAACCCTTCAAGCACAATGGGATGGCCGTCCGCAATCAACACGCGAATAGGTAAGTTGGACAAGAGAGACTCGCTCCGAGAGGTAGGTCAGCCTCAGCAGTACCCATAGACCGTCGGTACCAAAACCGACCCCTTACTTTGGATTATAAATCGAGACTAGTCCAATTCGATAACATTTTCTCTAATTGCAATGTTAAAACTCCTGAATTTTTGCGGCGCGCGGATTCTTCAGGCAAATCTGCTATAGGCCTCCGCCTGAAAGAGGGTAGTGCAGTGGTCACATACAATGAGCGTATGTCAAAGTTGTCGATCAAAGATCTGGATTTGAAAGACAAGACGGTTTTCATCCGGGTTGACTTCAATGTGCCTCTGGCGGCCGGCGGGCAAGAGATTACCAGCGACAAGCGTATCCGCGCTTCTCTCCCGACCATCCAGTACGCTCTCGAGCACTGCGCTGGAGTTATTCTTGCCAGTCACCTGGGGAGGCCGAAAGGCAGTGCGAATCCGGAACTGAGTCTTGCGCCGGTGGCGGCGCGGCTCAGCGAATTGCTTGGCAAGCCGGTCGCGATGGCGCCCGATTCAGTTGGGCCCGACGTTGCCGCTTTAAAGCCCAAACCGGGCGAAGTGCTATTGCTCGAAAACCTTCGGTTCCATCCGGAAGAGGAAGCAAACGATCCGGAGTTCTCCCGCCAACTGGCTTCGCTCGCCGATATTTACGTGAACGATGCGTTCGGGTCCGCGCACCGGGCGCACGCATCGACGGTGGGAATCATCTCCAACATGCCGCAGGCCGCGGCGGGCTTGTTGATGGACCGCGAGATCGAATGGTTGAGTAAAGCTATCAAAAATCCCGACCGGCCGTGCGTTGCGCTCTTGGGGGGCGCGAAGGTCTCGGACAAGATTGAGGTCATTCAGAACTTGATCACGGTAGTGGATAGACTCCTGATCGGCGGCGCCATGGCATACACCTTCCTGCGCGCCAAAAACGAAAGCACCGGTAAGTCGCTGGTGGAAGAAGACAAGATTGATCTGGCAAGGCAGTTGATAGCAGCGGCCGGACCCAAGCTGGTGCTTCCCGTGGACCACGTGGTGGTGCGGGAAGTGAAGCCGGACGCGCCATTTGAGACCGTCACGGCGATTCAAAGCGGGACAATCGCGGTGGACATCGGGCCCAAAACGATCGAGGAGTATTCGCGGATTATCTCCGGCGCGAATACCATCATCTGGAACGGGCCAATGGGTATTTTTGAGATGCCGCCGTTCGACACGGGAACGGTAGAACTGGCTAAGGCCGTTGCGAATTCAGGCGCGGTGTCGGTGGTGGGCGGAGGCGACTCGGAAAAGGCAATTAAAAGCGCCGGGGTTTCCGACAAGATCACGCACGTTTCCACCGGTGGTGGCGCGTCGCTTGAATTCCTGGGCGGGACGGACCTGCCTGGCGTGGCTGCGCTTACCGACAAACCACCGGCTGGGCAATAGGCGCCAGGCGGCTCCGTGTTGGCACACACTGGCGAACCCTTAAACGAGTACGTCTCGCGGAGAGACGGATGGTCACAGCAAAAGATCGCGCGGGAACGGGAATTCCGGCAACTTGGAAATTGGCGCCTGGCTGTTGCGGCCGTTTTCGCGGTCATGGTGTGGCTCGCCGCAGGGCCGCATCTGATCGCGGCCTGGTGGCTGCTCTTGCCACTCGCGCTGTTCGTTTGGCTTGCCATACGGCTGAGCCGGGCGCGACAGTTGAAGATCAGGGCAGCCCGTGCGCTCCGATATTATGAAAACGGCTTGGGCCGCCTGGACGATCGCTGGGCGGGCGACGGAAACGATGGGATGCGCTTCCGATCCACCGACCATGTATATGCCGACGACCTGGATCTATTCGGTAAGGGTTCGCTGTTTGAGTTGGTCTCCACAACCCGAACGGCTTCCGGCGATGCCGTCCTCGCCGGATGGTTGCGCACGCCTTCAGAACGGCAGGAACTAGCCGCCCGCCAGGAAGCGGTCCGCGAACTGGCCCCCAATCTGGATCTCCGCGAGGACATCGCATTACTGGGCGCGGACGTACGTGCGTCCATCGATGAGGAAGTGTTGGAGCGTTGGGGATCGGCTCCGGCCGTTCTCTTCCCGCCATTCGCCCGAGTGTTGGCGCTGATACTCGCGCTCGCTAGCGTGGCCACCGGCGCACTGTTACTTGCCGGAGTGCTCCGGCTATGGCCATTCGCGGCCGTGCTGGGCATCAACTTCATCCTGATTGCGGCATTTCGAAAACGGGTGGATCTTGTGCTGGCCTCCGTCGAAGCAACCGGTCCGGATTTGCGCCTGGAGCGATATCTGCTACAGCGCATCGAACGCGAGGCCTTCCAGGCCGCTGGTTTGCAGAACATTCAACAGCGGTTACAGATCGGAAGTTTGGATGCTGCGCGGCGGCTCGCCAGGCTGGAGCGCTGGATCGAGCTGGTGGATTCTTCGGAGCACATTCTTCTCCAAACATTTGGCCCGGTAGTGTTGTGGCGCCAGCAGATTGCGATGGGCGTAGAGGGGTGGCGGCGCGAGTCCGGCCGCTATATTGCCGGTTGGCTATCGGCGGTGGGGGAGTTTGAAGCCATCGAATCATTGGCTTCACTTGCCTATGAGCGGCCGTCATGGAGCTTTCCTGTATTGGCCGAGGACGGGCCGCCCGTATTCGCCGCCGAGGGGCTGCAACACCCGCTTCTTCCGCCCTCACGGTGCGTTGCCAATGATGTGACGATTGGCGACAGTCATAGCCTGCTGATCGTAAGCGGGTCCAATATGTCGGGCAAGAGTACGCTGCTGCGGGCGATTGGCTTGAATACGGTGCTGGCGTGGGCAGGAGCGCCGGTGGCGGCCAAGATGCTGCGCCTCTCTCGCCTTCAGACGGCTGCCTCCATTCGTATCGTCGATTCGCTGCAAGAGGGCCGGTCGCGTTTTATGGCCGAGATCCTGCGCATCCGCCAAATTGTCGATCTGACGATGGGCCCTTCCCCGGTCCTTTTCCTGCTGGATGAATTGTTGAGCGGCACCAACTCGCATGACCGGCTGATTGGCGCTACTGCGATTGTGAAAGGCCTGGTCGAACGCGGAGCCATCGGTCTGGTGACGACGCACGACCTGGCGCTGGCCAATATGGAGTCCGATCTACGGGCGCACGCGGCCAACTTTCACTTTGACGACCAGATTGTGGAAGGGCAGATCGAGTTCGATTACCGATTGAAACCGGGGGTTGTGGTGCGGAGCAATGCGATTGAGCTGATGCGGGCGGTGGGCCTGAAAGTTTGAATTGGAGCGGTCAGGGGTCGGCGATGAGCTGTCAGCTAAGAGGTGGCCGGCAGTCGGGGAAAGTCTTTCGGCAGAGACGTTTGCGCGGAAATTACCAAACGGAGACCGAGGACGAAGGCCAGCGGGCGCAGGCGCTATTCTGCCCGCAAGGCTTCGACCGGATTGACTGATGCGGCGCGACGGGCAGGGATATAGCTGGCCAGGAGAGCGGAGATGCCGAGCACGGCAGCGACGGCAATCAGCGTCGGAGGATCCCAGGAACGTACACCGAACAACATCGAGCGCAAGAGTGTTGCCGCCGTTAAAGACCCCGCGATTCCTAAGACAATTCCTATGGCAGTTAATCGGCTCGCTTCTCCCAGGACCAGCCGATAAACGGTATCGCGACGCGCCCCAAGCGCCATACGGACGCCGATTTCGCGAGTTCTCTGGCCAACCGAGTAAGCCACGACGCCGTAAAACCCGACTACGCCCAGCAACAATGCTGCGCCTGCAAAGATTCCGACCAACCAAGCGGCAGACCGATGGAGATATGCAGAGGGTGACTGATTGATTCGCTCCGTCATGGTCTGCCCTGCGGAAACAGTGATGAAGGGATCGATACCGTGGATGGCTGCGACGATTTTTGGGAACAACGAGGCGTCAGATTGCGATGTCCGGGCCAGGATTGCTGGCCAGGCAACCGGACTTTGGTAAGTAGGAACGTAAAGGGCGGGCCAAGTGACCCCTTCGAGTGCCCCTTCCTTAATATCGTCGACAATCCCGACGACTTGCATCAACGAGCGTGGCGCCCCATCATAGTAAATCTGCTTTCCGATTGGATCTTGGCCCGGGAAATATTTGTTTGCAAGCGTTC
>DATBEF010000171.1:0-15445 GCA_036269625.1 Bryobacteraceae bacterium
GGAAGGTCATCGGTCATCGGGACTTCTGGACTCTCGCCGCCATTCTCGGACGAGAAAAAACATCTGACACATCCGAGAAAGTGGCGTAACATGAACCTACCCGCCCCGCCAACCTGCAACTGCGGCAGGGACATCCTCCCATTCGTGCGCAACTCCCGATGATCTGCTCGTTTGCGATACCCGCGATACGATGACATAGGTTACAGCGCAGAAAGTTCAAGGTGTCCCGCCGTGTTTACTCTTTCGATCCGCTGCACCTCTGCCGACGACGAAGAAAGCATCGTCGCCCTGTGGCGTACCTGCGGGTTGGAAACGTCGTACAACGATCTGGCGCAGGATTTTCGTTTCGCCCGCGCGAAGCCGAACTCCGACATTCTTGTCGGCGTCAGCCCCGAAGGAAGGATTGTCGGGAGCGTCATGGCCGGACATGATGGCCATCGCGGCTGGCTCTATTACGTTGCCACAGCGCCAGACTGTCAGTTGCAGGGCATAGGGCGGCAGATGGTTGCGGCAGGTGAGGAATGGCTGCGTGACCGCAGGGTCGTCAAGGTTATGCTGCTTGTACGAGACACCAACACACAGGTCGTCAATTTCTACAACCACATCGGTTTCGAAGCCATACCGCGCGTTGTCATGCAGAAATGGTTAGTTAAATAAGTTTGCTATGCCGCTTTGGATTGGTTCAGGCGCGGATAACTTCGGCGATGTGTCACAACCGGTAAGTTTTGCGACAGGCGCACGGCGGCTTTTTGATAAGCTCTCCGTCGAGGAGCTTGTCGTGAAATCTGTTCGCAATACGATTCTGGCCGCCGTTGCTGCGATGCTGGTGGCTTCAACCCTACACATCAGCCGGGCCAAAGCCGCGGCGCCGGGGCCGCCGAAGCATATCCTGGTGATAGGCGAGACAAAAGGATTTGAACATGATTCTGTGCCCTATGCCATGGCGACCATCTGGCGGATGGGTCACGAATCCGGGCTATACGAAGCCTATCTGCGCACCGACACTGAACTGATCACGAAAAAGGATCTGAAGCGCAACACGAAAACTTTGAATTACTTCGATGCGATCGTGTTTGCGAGTACGACGGGCGAGTTGGATATGGACGATAGCCAGAAGGCAGACATGATGTCGTTCATTCACGATGACGGCAAAGGCTTCGTCGGAGTGCACGCGGCAATGGATACGAATTACAAATGGCCGGAGTACGGGGAAATGATCGGGGGCTGGTTCAACGATCACCCGTGGACCACGTTCTGGGCGCCCATCATCGTCGAGGACCCCAGCTTCCCGGCAGTGAAGCACTTTCCAAAAGCCTTCATGAAATACGACGAGATTTATCAGCCTAAGGCGTGGTCGCGCGATAAGGTGAACGTGTTGATGCGTCTGGACGAGAACAAGATTGACCTTGCCAATCCACGGGTGAAGCGCACCGACAAAGATTTCGCGGTGGCCTGGTCAAAGATGTACGGCAAGGGCCGCGTGTTCTATTCCACGCTTGGACACACCAAAGAGGCGTGGGACGATCCCGACATTCAGAAGATGTATTTTGAAGCCATCAAGTGGACGCTCGGCTATACCGAGGGCAGCACGATGTCTCACCCGAAAACGCAGGATTAATTTGGGGAGCGGCGCGGTCCGGTCAACAGATGACAACGAAACGACCGCGCACCGAAACAGCGGCCGGCATTCCCCAAACGGGGACGGAAGCTCCGCGGGCCGTCGGGCCTACCGGTTGAGATTGCGCATTGAAGAGCTGCCATTCGAGGGAACCGCCTCGCTTCCATCCGGTGTCATCGGTCCAACACAGGAGAGCGCGGCCCTCTGCGTCTTCAACGACCGCCGGGTGTTTCCTGACCTTGCCTCTGCCCGGCGCCGGCAGACGCTCACCAACAGACGAAGTGCGCGAGTCAAGTTTGGTGAAGTAGACCTGTTTGTCCGTTTCCCAGGAGAGCAGCACCTGGCGGCCCGATTGCGTCATTGAAACCGTGCTCATCGGACAGGCTCCGATCTCCCAAGGCTGCAGGTCCGTTGCCTGGAAGGTTTGGCCCTGGTCGCGCGAGATCAGCAAATACATGTCGCGATGGACGGTGGCGCGGGCGGTTCGATACATCAAATACAAGTTGCCATAGGAATCGGCTAATGCGCCCATGCCACAACAGCCGCAAGCGCCGGTCTCGGCCGGAGATACGGCGCACTCGCGTTCGAACGTCTTACCGCTGTCGGTGGAACGAGCCATCCAAACGCGGCGGTGATCCTCACCTGGGATGATTGAGCCATTCTTCTGGCCCATGGCATGCCAGACCACATAAACGTTGCCGGAGTTATCCGCGGCAATGGCGCCGCCCCCATCCAACCCGCTCGCAGTTTGCATCAGGTTCCGCTGCGGTTCAAAGCCGTTTCGGTCCGCGGCGAGCCGAGTATAGAGCATCGGGGTGGATCCATGCGGTCCTTTGGGCGCCGCTTTGGACGATCCGTTCCAAGCAACGTGCACTGCGCCGCGAGAACCTAGTGCAAGGCGCGCGCCACGAACCGTCCCCAATGCGATCGCGCTGCCCGGTTGATCGTTGACACAGATGGGCGCGCTGAATCCCGTCTCCCGAGGCGCCTTTCGCACATAGCCGATATCGGCTGCGGCGGGATCGCCATACAGGTAGATCAGGTGTATGACGCCGGAAGAATCCACCGCGGCTTGTGGCTGCACGCCTCCTTGCGGAGTAGGAAGCAGAGTCACTGCAGGCGTGGATGGGGCGGCTATGGCCGACGCCGCGCAAGCGGCAAGAAAGCTTCGCCTGGTGGTTATCCTGTCGATTTTTCCCATCACCTTATTGTTGCTCGAACATGGGTTCGAACACTCCTTTTTCGCGGTTCTTTGCGACGCGGCCAGCGCGGAAGCAGCGTCCGTGCATGGCTAGGTAGACGCCCGGCGGCAGAGTCTGGGCAAATGCGAGTGCGCTGCCGAGGTTGAACATGCCGTCGGAGCTGCCGAATTTGTAAGGCACCATGGCACCGGTCAGGACGATAGTCTTGCCACCTTGAATCTCTTCGGCGAGCAGCTCAGCTGTCACAGCCATGGTGTCGGTACCGTGCGTGATTACGATCAGCTTTTCCGGAACCGTTGTGCATTCCTCGACAATTTGCGCGCGATCGCCGGCCGTCATCTCGAGGCTATCGACCATCATCAGAGCCGAGATCTCAACCGGCAGATTGCAACGGCCGAGCCGAAGCATCTCCGGCAGGTGCGATTCGCGGAAAAACAAACGGCCGCGAATCTCGTCGTACTCCTTGTCGAATGTACCTCCCGTAATGATCATTCGGACTTTCTCGACCCGCGCCGGCAGTTCACTTGTGTTATCAACCACAAACCCATTGTGAACCGGCCATTTGGACCGGGAAACGTTTTCCGCCCGTTGACATCCCACCGATAGACCACCAGGAGGAGCTATGTTGGGGCGTGTCTGGCGATTTGTAGTACTCTTTGGCGCGGCGCTCAGTCTATTTGCGGCATCGAAGCCGGACTTCACTGGGAAGTGGGAGTTAGCAGTCGACGAATCGAACTTTGGCAACGCGCCAAAGCCCGCGCGAATGACTCTGGAGGCGTCTAATAACGACGGCGTAATGCACAGCGTGCAGACCACTTACACCGCGCAAGAGCCCGAGACGCTGGAAGGCAATTGGTATCTGGACGGCAAACGGCATAGCAGCGATAAGCCCGCGCCGGGCTATTCCGTAACCAAGTGGCAAGACGACACGCTGGTGAACGAGCGGGTGTCGAACGATCGCGCTTATCACGAAACGACCCGCCTGAGCCTGTCGCGCGATGGGAAAACCGCTACCGAAGAGGTGGACAGCAAGACGCCCAATGGGACAAACCACGTAAAACTGATCTGGCACAAGCAAAGTAGCTGATCGGGCTTTTTTGCCGGAGCCTGTTTCGCGCCGATCCGCATCTAACATTCATGCCAAGCACAAAAACGCGCATAAACGGGGCGAAAGCGGCCCCGAAACTCGGACAGCGGGCCGACCCGATCCAGAAATACGACACCGTAATCAGCCTGCCGGTCGGGCTGGACGACGAGACGCGGCTTGAGAGCACGCGCAATCTGAATCAAGTCCTGGCCGATACAATCATGCTGCGAGATCTATATAAGAAGTCGCACTGGCAAGTATCCGGCCACACGTTTTATCAGCTCCATTTGCTGTTCGATAAGCATTACGAAGAACAGGCCGAACTGGTGGACCAGCTTGCCGAGCGCATACAGTCGCTAGGTGGCGTCGCAATTGCAGTTGCGCCCGATGTAGCGGAGCATACTCGCCTGGAACGGCCGCCGATCGATCGCGAAGAGGTGCCGGTGCAGATTTCCCGTCTGCTGGAAGGCCACGAGATCATCCTGAAGGAAGCGCGCGAATTTGCCAAGTCTGCCTCAGACCGGGGTGATGACGGCACTAACGATCTGTTCGTTAGCGATGTTGTCCGCACCAACGAAGTTCAGGTCTGGTTCATCTCCGAACATCTGGTGGACTTGCCCGTCGTCACCGCAAAGTAGTCGCGTTCCTAGCGCGCCCGTTACGCTTCAAAGTACCGCTTTCTGGCGCGCGGCTCAGAAGACCGCGCGTAAGCCTGGGCACAACGGCGGCGATTAGAGCTAAAATCACGACAATCATGGCAGACGCGATTGGGCGCTACGAACTTCAGCGGCTGATAGGCCGTGGCGCCGTCGCGTCGGTCTATTTGGCCAACGATCCGCTGCTTGGACGTCAAGTCGCGGTCAAGGTTGTGCCGCTCAATTCCAACGAGGATGGCGATTACCTCGCCAAGCGGCTTGAACGGGAAGCGTTCGCGGCCGGCAAACTGCAGCACCCATCCATCGTGACCACCTATGAGGCGGGCCGCGATAAGGATTCGGCGTACCTGGTCATGCAATACGTCGATGGGCGCACGCTGGAACAGGTTCTCAGCAGGGGAGAGGAACTCAGCCGCGAACAGGTTGTCCGGATATTGCGGGACATCTCAGACGCGCTCGATTATGCGCACCGTGAGGGCATTATCCACCGCGATATCAAGCCTTCGAACATCATTCTGGACGCGTCATCCGGCCGCCCGATGCTGATGGATTTCGGCGTAGCGCGCATTACCGCTTCGCGCCGCACTACGGCTCGAGGGACGATTGTCGGGACGGCTCAATTCATGGCGCCGGAGCAGATTGAGGATCGTCCGATCGATGGCCGCACCGATCAGTTCTCCCTTGCTGTTGTTGCCTACGAGATCCTTACGGGCCGGCTTCCGTTCAACAGCGAGTCGACCATGGCGCTGATGTTCGGGATCCTGAACGAAAGGCCGCCCGCTCCTAGTTCGCTCAACAAGACTCTTGGGCCAGAGGTCGATGGTGTTCTGTCCAAAGCTCTTTCGAAAATGCCGCAAGAGCGGTTCGCAACCTGTATGGAGTTTGCGGACAAGCTGGTCGCCGCCTGCAATCAAAGCCCAGGATGGCGGACTCAGCCTCGCGCAGTAGAGAGGGTAGAGCAGAAAACGTTCAATCCTGGTGCCCCGGCGCCACCTCTATCGGCGCGGATTACCAGCATGATCAAAGAGCTTCCGGCGCTGCGGGGCACTGGGTCAGTATCGTTCACGACAACGCGTTTCTTCGCGGGCGACAAGGTGCGCTTCGACAAGATCGAAGAAAGCCTGAAATTTTATCGCGAGAATTTGAAGGTTGAATATCAACGGCTTTCTCATCAGGCCGAAATGACTTACAAGCTCTGGATCGCGTGCGTGGGTTTCGGCTTCGTTATTCTGGCACTGGGAGTGGTGCTGATGTTCTTTTCGGATCTTGCACGCGGCGCAGTTACGGCAGCGAGCACGGTGCTGATCTACTTTATTCAACGGGTATTTCAACAGCGCGAGGACGCCTACCGGAAAGCCGCGGACGAAAAGAGCCGGCATCTTCAATACGGCAATCAATGGCTGTTGGTTATTCAAAGCATCGACGCGATTGAAGATACGCCTGAACGCGTTCGGCGGCAAACGGCCCTGGTAGATGTCTTGACATCGCATCTCCACGGTGAATCGAGCGGAATAAGTGCGGGTAAGTCCGAAAAGCCTAAGCCTTCGAGGCGTGCCGCAGCGTCGGGCCCGTAACAGTAAGTTAGTGAGGGGGCAGTTGTCCGGTTACAGCGTCTTCGAACGAGATAGCGTTTTTGTCGAGAAGATTGCCCAAGGCGCGGTCCAGTGCGATGCGCGCTTTTACCCAGGTGCTGCGGGAGGCGACTTCGGTTGATCGGGCTTGGGCGAGATACTCTTCCTGCTGAATCACAAGCAGGTTTGTGGAAGCGCCGACGGATAGTTTGTCGCGTTCCGCATCGAGGAGTTGCTCCTGATATTGCCGCGTTCGGATCGCGGCCTCCAGAGCTGAACGGGCAGTGGTCAGAGCAATGGAAGCATTCTCTACTTCTTCACGAACCTGATTGGCTAATTGTTGGGTTCGCGCTTCCGACTGCCTCAGCTGGACCAAGTCGCGGGCCGCATCAGCTTGCGCCACTCGATTGCGGAGCGGCAGGTTGAGCTGGATGCCCGCTTGGTATATTCGCGAGGTACGAAGCCCCTGACTGGCTAAGTCAAGCGGCGCATTTGCGAGACCGGTGCCGGGAGTGCCCAAAGTCTCAAACGGGGCTTCGGCGCTGCCGCGAGTCTGGAAATTGCCGTAGAGATCGAGCTCCGGGCGCAAAGCATTTTCCGAACCCTTCACATAGAGTTGGCCGGTTTGGACCTGAAGGTTTGCCTGAGCCAGATCCGGCCGCGTGCGCACCGCTTCACCGACCAAATCGTCGACGGGCCGCAGGTCGTCGCTTGGCGGGACGTTGATGGCGTCGGTCGTGACAATCGGCAAACTTGCCAGCACCGGATCGGCAGAGCCTCTCCGCGCGAGCTGCGATTTCAGAATAACCTCTTGCTGGCGGACCAGGCCTTCGGCCTGAATCACGCCCAATTCGCTAGTAGAGACAAGCGCCTGAGCCCGAGTCAATTCGAGCGGCGCCAGTGTTCCCCGCTCCACTTGAGAGGATTCGTCTTCATACATCTTCTGAGCGGCCGTTAAGGTCTGCCGCTGGACGCGTACGTTCTCGTTCAGGCTGACAAGATCGTAGTACAGCCGCGATATGCCATACACGGTGGCGATCAATTGTTGGTAGAGAATCAGCCGCGATATCTTGCGATCGATTTCGGAAATTTTCAGAAAGCGCAAATTGACACCGCGTCCGAATCCGCGGAGCAAGGGCTGCGTCACGGTTACTGAGGTGTTCGGCGAGGAGAAGGGATCGTAATTTGAGGCGTTATTGAACAGCACCTGTGGTTCATTGTTAAGATCTACCTCAAACTGCGTTCCCAAACCAAACCCCTGCAAGTACGCCAGATTTGCCGGAACGAAATGTAACGGGGCGGGATTGGTGGTCTGAGGTACTCCGCTGACGGAGGTGAGCGAGGAAGTATTTGAGCGCTGAAAATATCCCGTCTGGCCGATCAGAGCGGGATCGAAGAGTGGGATCGAGGGGCCCTGGGAATAGGTGGTCGTACCGGTTTCCGACAGGCTGGTCTGGGTTTGGGTGAGTTCGTTGAGCGGAGTCAGTTCGTTGATGGTTGGCGTCGCAGGCGTAACAGTAGAGGCGGCGCTATTCAGCAGCGGGCTTCCTGGACCGCCCACACCAGTGGGGCTTTCTGCAACGGTGTAGTCAAGTCCCCGCGTAGTGCCTCCACCTTGGGCCCGCACGACATCACTCCCGGCGAGAACCAGATCATAGCGGCCCACTTCGACATCCAGATTGTTTTCTATGGCCAACGCCAGTGCGTCATGCAAAGAGAGATAAATCGCTCCGTTATGCACGAGGGCGCGGGCTCGATCCGCGGGGCCCAGATACAAGCCTTGTAGCGAAGGCCGGCGATACGGGGCTGCAAAATCAAACCAAGAGGATCGCGGTACTGAGGATGGAGTTTCGTTCCTGGGCGATGCGGTACTGTTCTCTATATTGCGTGGAACGGACGCCGTTCCGGGTTGTTGCGCGATCAGCGATGCGGTGCAAAGGGACGCAAGCCAATAGCGGATGACCCTCATCACTTGTTCCCCTTCTTGCCGCCTTTTGGCGTTGAAGCTCGGTTTGTCAGGCCCTGATTGCCATACTGGCCTTCGCCCGGAGGTTTTGGATTCGCCTGCGAGCTTTGGCTCGGCGTGGTTTTCGAAGCGATTTTGGGCTGGACGCGCGCGCCTTCGGTGATTTCGTCGGAGATCGTGTTCGCAATAATGTCGCCGGGATGCAGACCCGACAGGATTTCGGTCTCGTCGCCATAATCGCGGCCGACCTCAATGACCTGGAAGTGAACTTTGTCATCGCGGATCAATGCGACCACGTTTTTAGCGTTGCGTACAGCGATTGAATCGCCCGGAATGGTGATGGGATGTTGAGTCGACGCGTCCTCGAAACCCACCATGGTGAACATGCCTGGCATCAATTGACGGCGAGAATTGGTCACCTGCACTTCGACTAACAAAGTGCGCGTATTTTGGTTGATTGCGCCGGCTGTTCGCGTCACCTGCCCGATCACCTGGCGAGACGGATCGTTAAATTCAAGGACTGCTCGCTGGCCGGCCCGAATGGCGCCGGCATACGCTTCCGGGACGGAGACAAGAATGCGCAGCCGATCGATGGCGGCTATCTCAAACAAAGTACCGCCCTGGTCTCCACCGGTTGGGGGACTTGCCAGATTAGGAGGCGTTCCCGCCGTCCCAGCAGCGTCGGCTTGCCCCGGGATAGTGGTACCGCCGAGGTTGATGGAGCTGGAACCGGCTCCCGTTCCCTGGGCGGTGATCAAGGCGCCTACATCCACGTTGCGCTGGGTAATGATGCCATCGAACGGGGCGGTGACACGCTCGTACTGCTGGAGCACGATCAAACGATCGAGATTGGCCTGAGCGGCTTGGACGGTGTTCCGCTCGGCCTCGACATTGGCCTGGGCGACACGATAGTTCGCCTGCTGCGTATCGCCGTCCTGGCGTGAAAATACTCCTTTGGCCACCAGGACTTTGTATCGGTCCCAGGTGACGGTCGCGAGCGCTAATTGCGCTTCGAGTTGCCTGAGGTTGTTTTCGCTTTGCTGCAGCGTAGATCGCGCTTGCGCTACTTGCTGGTCAAAATCCGGCGCATCGATCATAGCGAGAAGTTGCCCCTTGCTCACGTGATCGCCGATGTCTACGAGCCGTTTGGAAAGATAGCCGCTGGATCGCGCATAGATATAGGCTTCGATCAAAGGCTGGGTGGTGCCGGGCACTTTTAGCTCACTTATCGACCGGGAAGGCTCTACTTTTGTGGCTTCTATTTGCGGAATTTGCTGCGCCTGTTGTTTCTGGCGCTCAGCTATTTCGCGCTCGCGCTGGCGGCGTGGAAGCCACCCAAGGAAAACGACCAGCAGCACGAAGCCTATGACGACCAATACGATTAGCGCCCATCCGATGGTTGAGATATGCCGCCCTCTTTTGGGCCGACCGGTCTCGCTCATGCTTTTGCATCCTGTGGCGGACCAGGATTGTTCCCGTTATACTCGCGATCGATCTTTTCGTCGTAGTCGATCGGAGTCTCCTTCCTCAGGTAGGTATAGATAACGGGAACAATGAACAGGGTGGTCACAGTCGCAACAAGGAGACCGCCAATTACTGCGCGGCCGAGCGGCGCGTTCTGTTCACCGCCTTCTCCGAAAGCCGTGGCCATGGGCAGCATTCCGATAATCATGGCCAGCGCGGTCATACAAACTGGCCGCAGCCGAATGAATCCGGCCGATTGCGCGGCATCCCTCTGGTTCTTACCCGTCCCGCGCTCATCGTTGGCGAAAACCACGAGCAAGATGGAGTTTGCAGTGGCTACGCCGATGGTCATAATGGAGCCCATTAACGAGGGCACGCTGAAGGTGGTCTGCGTCAGATAGAGCATCCACAGAATGCCGGAAAAAGCGCCGGGCAGGGCAAACAAAATGATCAATGGATCGATCCAACTCTGAAAGTTCACGGCCATCAAAAGGTAGACGAGGATCACGGCGAAGCCGATGCCGAGGGTGAGTCTGGTGAAGGACTCCTCCATGGTTTGCACCTCGCCTCGAAGATCGAGCGTCGTGCCGTTGGGCAAACTCTTGGTCTGTTGCTGAATGATTTTTTTGATCTGACTCGCCACTCCGCCCAGGTCGCGTTGATCGACGTCGGCGTAGATGTCGTAAACGGGTTGAATGTCGTAGTGGTCGATTACGATTGGCGCGACAGCGCGTTTCAGCGTGGCGAGATTGGCAAGCAATTGGCTGGTATTGCCTTGCGGCGAGGTTAGCGGAGTTCTCTGCAAAGCCGAGAAGGTGTCCAGGCGAAAGGGAGGCGTCTGGACGACGAGCTGGTAATTGACCCCGTTTTCGGGATTCAGCCATTCGTTCGGGGCGGTTTGGCCGGTTCCGGAGAGCGAGATGAGCAGGCTATTAGCCACATCTCTCTGCTGCAGGCCGATTTGCTGCGCCCGGCTTCGATCGACGTTAACGTCCAGAGCCGGATAAGTCACCTGCTGGTGAATGTGCACGTCAACCGCTCCGGGAATTTTCTCGACCTGACGCAATATGCCGGTCGCAATCTGATAGTTCTTAGCCGGATTGCGACCGACAACCTGAATGTCAATTGGCGCGGGCAACCCGAAGTTAAGAATCTGGTTGGTCATGTTGGCCGGGGTGAAATAAAACTGGTCGTCGGGGAATTTCATCAACAGATCCTGGCGCAGTCTTCTTTGCAAGGCCTGGGTCTCGCGCTTGCCCGGCTTCAAGGCGATCAGAATGTCTCCGTCGGAATCGCTTATGGTTGACGAGTCGCTAAAAGCCAGATTCACGCCGCCGTTAGGTAAGCCGATATTGTCAAGGATCATGTCCAGACGCTGTGGAGTGACAACGCGGCGAATTTCGGCCTCGACTGCCGCAAACACCTCTTCGGACTGCTCGATGCGCATGCCGGGCGGGGGTTCGACGTGCAGCCGCATCTGTCCGGAATCGACATAGGGGAAGAAATCGCGGCCGACTATGAAGATGAGCGGCAAGGACCCGAGCACGTAGATGCCGAACACGATCAGTACGATCGCGCGATGGTCGAGCACCCAGGCAAGCCAATCGTGATAACGGTGGCGCAGATGTTCGAAGCGCACGTTGAAGCGCTCATGCACTCGCCAGACCCAGTTGCGGGCTTCGGGGATATCGAGGTGCTCATGTTCGCCGCTCTGGTACAACGGCACTTCCGCGGGCAGCAGGTAGTGCATCATTGTCGGCACCAGCGTGCGCGATAGGAAATACGAAGCGAGCATGGCGAAAACGACAGCTTCCGCGAGCGGAGTGAACAGATACCTGGCCGCGCCGGTGAGGAGCACAACGGGGAGGAACACGATGCAAATAGATAAGGTAGAAACGAGAGCGGGCGCTGCTACCTGGCTGGCGCTATCAAGAATTGCGCGCACTAAGGGCTTATGTTCACCTTCGCCCAGGTTGCGATGTGTATTTTCAATTTCGACGGTCGCATCGTCGACCAGGATGCCAACCGCGAGCGCTAGTCCACCGAGGGTCATGATGTTGATCGTTTCGCCTAGAGCGGCAAGGATGCAGACGGACGTCATGATGGAGAGCGGGATGGACGTGCAGACAATCAAAGTGCTGCGCCAGCTTCCCAGAAACAGCAGGATCATCAATGCGGTCAGCCCGGCCGCAATGGACGCCTCGCGAAGCACCTCATTGATCGAAGTACGAACGAAAATGGATTGATCGAAAAGTGGCGTAATGCGCAGAGATGGGGGCAATCCGGCTTTCACGCGAGGCAGCGCGGCCTTAACGCGCTGGACGATATCGAGCGTCGATGCTTTTCCGTTTTTCAAGACGGTAAGCAGCGAGCCGCGCCGGCCATCCTGGCGTACGACGTTTGTCTGGACGGCATAACCGTTTCGAACTTGACCGACATCCTTGACGTAAACGATGGCGCCATCGGCAGCGCGCACCGGCAGATCGTTCAGGGAAGAGACCTGCAGTGGACTGCTGTTCAACCGCACCAGGTATTCGCGCTCGCCGACTCTCGCCGTGCCTGCCGGCAGGATCAGGTTTTGCGCGTTCATGGCGTTTGAGACGTCGGTCGCGGAAAGGTGGCGGGCATAGAGCGCGGCCGGGTCCAGGTCTACCATGATTTGGCGGCTTTTGCCGCCATAGGGAAGCGGGAGGGAGGCGCCTTGCACGGTTGCAAGACGGGTCCGGATGAAGTTGAGTCCTAAATCGTAAAGATCCTGTTCACTGAGACCCTGTCCAGAAAGGCCAAGCTGGAGAATGGGCACGCTGGACGCGTCGTATTTCAGAATATTGGGCGGAAAGGTGCCCGGCGGCAGCACACGGAGAATGGTCTGAACAATGGCCGTGATTTGTGAAAGAGCAAGTTCGACCTTTACATTCGGCTGAAAGAATACACGGATGACAGCGACGCCCGTGTAGGATTGCGACTCCATATGCTCGATGTCGTTGACGGTGGTGGTCATGGCGCGTTCGCATATAGTGACCACGCGCTTTTCCATGTCGTCCGGCGTTAGTCCGCTGTATGTCCACACGACGCTGACTACGGGGATGTTGATGTAGGGAAAAATGTCCTTGGGCGCGACGACAGCCGAGGCCACGCCAAGTATGAGCACCAGAATCGAAAAGACGACAAACGTGTAGGGGCGATGAAGAGCAAGCCGAACGATCCACATTTAGTTAGAACTAGACCTTCTTCAAGAGACCTTTGTAGCCGGCTTGAGGGTACGTTGCCAGGCACCCGAAAAACTTACAGAGTGGGTTCAGGCCGGCAACTTCTCAGCGCTTGGGAAGCCGTGTTGTTGGCGGCCGATATCCCCGTCGTACATGGTGGTTGTTTTGAACAACTCCATACGGCCGTCCGCCGCGTCAATCTTGCACCGTTCGCGCAGGGCGTGCATTTCGGCTGCGGTCATCGGGGTGAAGTTCGCCAGGATTTCGAGGTTCTGGGCCAGCACATCGGGAGAATCCATGCCGCTAATCGTGGTAGCGACAGGCAGGCTCATTGCATAGCGCAGAGCGTCGGCGACGTTCACTCCGCCTTTTTTCACCATCTCGCCGCTGCCGCCCAGGCTCTTCATGCCGAACACGGCGATACCGCGCCGGTTGGCTTCCGGCAAGACAGTTTGTTCAAAGCTGCGGAAACTTCCATCGAACGGGTTTAAAGGCATCTGCACGGTATCGAACGGGAAATTCGAATCGAGCATTCGCATGTGGATGGACGGCAGTTTATGCCCGGTGAAGCCAACTAGACGCACTTTGCCCTGCTTCTTGGCGTCGGCGAGCGCTTCGATGGCGCCGCCCGACCGGAAGATCCGTTGAGGATCGTTTTCGTAAATGACTTCATGGATCTGCCATATATCGAGGTGGTCGGTCTGGAGGCGGCGAAGCGATTCCTCCAGCATTTGCATGGCAACCTTCTTGTCACGGCCATGCGTACAGACTTTGGTCATAACGACAGCTTCCTGGCGCCGCCCGGCCAACGCCCGACCCAGGCGCGCTTCGCTCTCGCCATCGTGGTACTCCCAGGCGTTGTCGAAGAAATTGATGCCCGCGTCCAAAGCGGCATGGACCATCTTCGTTGCGGTGTCCTGATCTTCAACAGAACCCAGGTGAAATCCGCCTACGCCAAGAATTGAGACTTCAATGCCGCTCTTTCCCAGCGGGCGTTTTGGAACATTGCTATTTGCTGCTTTTGCCACGGCTGCTCCCAGGCCCATCCACGCGGCCCCCTGTAAAAATGTGCGCCGGCTGGTTGCCATTCGGATTCCTTGTTCCATGTGGATGGCTCATTTGGCCGAAGGGAACGGTTTACCCGTATTTTCGGTGGCGCGGACCATTTCCTTCACTTCTTTCTGCTGCATATCGAGCGGAAAGTAGTGCGCAAGTCTTGCTTCTGGATTGTCGTATTTGAGCGAGACTTTGTACAGCTCATACCGGCCATCGTCGAACTCGGCACAACGGGTCCGCAGCGCCGCCATCTCCTGGTCATTCATCGGTTCAAAATTCTGTGCGACCACCAGGTTCTGCCGCAGCACGTCCAGCTTTTCCATTCCCGTGATGGTGACGGCAACGGGCAAGCTCATGGCATAGCGCAGCGCCTCGCTTGCCGAAAGGACGCCTTGCTTAATCGGATCGCCGGCACCGCTGATGGGCTTCATCCCAAGGGCGGCAATTCCCCGGCGGTTCAATTCCGGCAAAACTTGTTTGGTGAAGCTGCGAAACGAGTAATCAAACGCGTTCAGCGGCATCTGCACCGAATCGAAGGGAAACCCCGTCTTCAGCATGGCCAAATGTAATTGCGGGTCCTTGTGACCGGTGAATCCGACGAACCGCACCTTACCTTGTTGTTTGGCCTTTGCGAGAGCCTCGGCCGCGCCATTGGGGCGGATAAACAGATCCGGATCGTTTTCAAAGCTCACACCGTGGATCTGCCAGAGATCCAAGTGGTCCGTCTGAAGGCGATTCAACGACTGTTCGAGCATGTGCAGCGCCAGGTCTTTATCGCGGCCGTGGGTGCACACTTTCGTCATAAGGAAGATCTTCTGGCGCTTGCCTTTGAGGGCACTTCCCATCCAATCTTCAGTTTTGCCGAGATGATATTCCCAGCAGTTGTCGAAGAAAGTGATCCCGCCGTCGATCGCCTCGGCAACGATTCGCTCGGCGGTCTTCTGATCCTCGGCGTCGCCTAAGTGATGACCTCCCAAACCGAGCGCCGAGACCATCACTTCTGTCTTGCCGAACGGCCGTTTCGGTATATCCGCCATGCCTATGACAGGTGGACCGAGTAGCGGGAACCAATGTTTCAGCGTCCGGTATTAAGCCTAGGAGGCAAGCGGCATGCCATGCCTTTGCGCTATTGACTAACTTGCGCAAGAGGGGCCCGGCGCGGCCGCCCGAGTTCCTGACTCTGGGTTGGCGGCACGCCCTACCCTTTGCGCTATTGATACCAATTGCGGAGCCGCACTTCGATGCCGCTCTCGCCTCTCAGTGCGTCTGCGAACTCTTCAGGCCTTTGTCCACGGTAATGATACGGATAAACAATTTTTGGCCGGAACGCCTTCACGCATTCGGCGGCTTCGGCAGGTGTCATGGTGTAAGGCAGATTCATACATAGAAACGCCACGTCGATATTCTTTAGGTTTTTCATCTCTACCGTGCATTCTGTGTCGCCGGAGAAGTAGACTCGCTTGCCTCCGATGGTGAGGATGAAGCCGTCGCCCCGGCCCTTAGGATGGTAAAGCTGTCCGGGTTGGGGCCCGCGAGTGAGGTTGTACATCGGCACAGCCTCAATCTCAAGCGACGCGCCACCTAAATCGACACGCTTCGATTGCCCGTTACCTAAG
>DATBEF010000172.1:0-12026 GCA_036269625.1 Bryobacteraceae bacterium
AACCGGCCAGACCCAGCCTGCAATCTCAACCTCGTCACCGGCTCTGCTCAATCTGCTGCGCTTGAAATTGCCCTTTCCAATACTTTCGCTTTTGGAGGCTTGAACGCTTCACTTGTCATCCAGCGGTGTCCAAATTGACGAGCATGCCTGGCCGCAAGCCGCACTAATGGCTTTGGCATTCGAGATACTATTGAGCCGAGATGATGATTCTGGAATTGGACCGTTCCTTGGTGGGGCACATAGAATTACTAGCTATGAAATTCGTGATTACGAAAAGTTTCGATTCAACAGCGAAGAGCGGAAATTACGGCGCTCGCAAAAAGTGAAAGGAATTTGAAAGATGAGTTCTGCTGGAACCCAAGAGTTTTCGATGGAAAGCTTCACCTACTCGCTTCCACCCGATTTGGAACAGGCCGTGGACAAAGCCCGAAAGTCCTGGGAGGAAGCGAACGGCACGGAACGGCTGTGGAAGAAGGATGCCTCGCTATGGACCAATACTGACGAGTCCAAGTGGCTCGGCTGGCTGGATATCGTTGATGCCGAACTGGGAGAGATCTCCAAATTTAAAGCCTTGGCTGCCGAGATCCAGGAGGACGGCTTCACTCACCTTCTGCTTCTTGGCATGGGCGGCTCAAGCCTCTGCCCGGAGGTGTTCAGTCTCACTTTCAAGAAACAGCCGAATGCTCCCGAGCTTCTGATTCTGGATTCCACTGACCCTCAATACATTCAAAGCATCCGCTCGAAAATCGATCCGGTGCGGACACTATTCTGTGTCTCCAGCAAATCCGGCACAACGCTCGAACCCAACATCTACATGCAATATTTCTACGAGGAGACACGCAAAGTGGTGGGTGACCGCGCTGGTCAACACTTCATTGCTGTCACTGACCCAGGTTCGAAGCTGGAAGGGGTTGCGGCGAAACTCGGGTTTCGTCGCGTTTATCACGGAGTACCCGGCATAGGCGGCCGCTATTCGGCACTTTCCGATTTCGGCCTGGTGCCGCATGCCGCAATGGGCCTGGACACGGAGAACTTTCTCAAACGCACCAAGCTTATGGTCGATCTCTGCAAGAGCAAGTCGGGGGAAGAGAATCCCGGCGTTGCGCTTGGCCTCATTCTCGGCGTTGCTGCCGCACAGTTCCGCCGCGATAAGGTGACGCTATTCTGCTCGCATTCGATTTACGATCTTGGCGCATGGTTGGAGCAGTTACTCGCTGAGTCTACGGGCAAGGAGGGCCGCGGCCTTATTCCCGTCGACCGCGAACCCATTCCGAAGGACAATCTGGAGCAGGTCTACGGCAACGATCGCATTTTTGCTTACATCAAATTTGCCGATGACCGCGACGCCGAAATTGAAGAAACGATAGCCGCTCTCGAAACGGCGAAACAGCCGGTCATTCGCATTGTGCTGCCGAACTTGCAGGATATCGGGCAAACCTTCTTCCAATGGGAGATCGCAACGGCGGTGGCTGGATCGATCATCGGCATTAATGCCTTCAACCAACCCGATGTCGAGGCCAGCAAAGTCGTCACGCGCGATCTCACGTCCGCTTTTGAGAAGTCCGGATCGTTGCCGCCCGAGCAGCCCATCCTCGATCAGGACGGCATCAAGCTCTTCACCGACGATGTAAATGCTAAGAATCTATTGAAAGGCGGCAAGACCCTAGGCGCCGTTATTCGCGAGCAGTTGGATCGCCTGCATCCGGGCGATTACTTCGGCTTGCTTGCCTATATTCCGATGTTCCCCGAGTACGAAGATAAGCTCCAGAACATTCGTGAGCGCGTGCTCGAAAGCAAACACGTCGCGACCGTCCTCGGCTTCGGCCCTCGTTTCCTGCACAGCACTGGTCAGGCCTATAAGGGGGGCCCAAACTCGGGCGTTTTTCTGCAGATCACCTGCGACGATGCGGCCGATCTACCTGTCCCGGAACAAAAGTATACGTTCGGCATTGTTAAGGCCGCACAGGCCAGAGGCGACTTCCAGGTTCTTGCGGATCGCCACCGCCGCGCGCTGCGCATACATTTGGGCGAAGATATTTCGTCAGGGCTAGACCGCTTGAGCGATCTGGTTTCAGCCGCTCTGGCGCATTAATAGCGCATACTTCCGCAGCATGCAATCTCCAGTCCGCTGCCGTGTTCCGAACGCAGTCTGCTAGATCTGCAGGAGGTTCAAGCCGGGAATCATCTGAAAATGGCGAAGGTTTCGTGTCCCAAGCACGTAACCGAAGTGAAGCGCGGTTGCGCCGATCAACAAGTCCGCGAATGGAATCAGGCGGCCCGCCCGCCTGGCATCGACATCTATTTTCGCGGCATGTTGTGCCATTTCCCTGGTGAACGGCTCAACAGGAATTGCGGCAAGACGGTGTCGAGGTAATCCCGCCGCCTTTGCGCCAGCTCGGCTTTGTTGGCGCGTAGAGTTCGTGCTCTAGTTCGAGTACCGTGATAGAAGAGAGCAAGACCTCTATCTCGCCGTATTCTTTCTCGATCGCGGCCAAAAGCTCGCTGACGGGCTTTGCTTCACGCTCCGTGGCGATTAACACCCCCGAGTCCAGCACTATTCCCATAAGGTCGGATCCAGAACATCGCAGTGTGAGTCGACCGCATCTTGTACGTCTCGAGCAAACTCGGGATCCGGCACCGGCGCGTAGCCAAGCTTTTCTTCATATGCCCTTGCAAGAGCAATGCATTCAGCGATCTTCCTGCCCGGGCGTTGTGGTGTCTTGATGACGGCAACCGGGCGATGATCCTGTTCAACAATCACCTCAAATCCAGCTTGCACCTTGGCAGGCACGGCATGGATGTCGCGGGCAAGTTCGATTTCTGAAATTCGGACCGTCATTTCATCTTGATCATAACGGGTCCGCGCATCCTTTGGGTTACAACGATTGGTCCGTCTCTGCATACTTCCGCAGCACCGCCAATTCCGGGCCGTCCGTAATTGCGTACGGATCCAACGCATAGGGCTGGCCTGGACCTTCGGGCAAACCGATCATCCACACCAGAGCCCCGAGCCCATGCTGTTCGTTTACTTCGCTCAGCCATTCCCCGTACAACTCGGCGCGGGCCTCGGGCTCCATCGCCACTCCAAATTCCTCCAGCAGGGCCGGCTTATTCGTTCTGCGCCCTGCCTCAATATGCTCCCGTATCCATCGCCGCCCAAATGCTACAGCATCGTTTCCACTTGCCCAGCCTTGATCGATATACAAATGGTACGTCCCGAAGTCGACCGTCTCCAACTCCAGAATCGCCTCGCAATTCACGCCCTGCGATCCGTCGTATAGCCACGATTTCGCATCTAGCCAATGAAAGAATCCCTCATCCCCGACGGCGATTAATTGCTTCGGAGCCATCAGCCGGACCGCTTGCGTCATCTCCGAAATCCATTCGAGCAGAATCTCCTGTCGGCGAACCACGTGGGCGCAACGTGGCTCGTTCATCAGTTCCCAAGCGAGGATTGCGGGCTCATTTGAATACTGGCGGCCGGTAAAGACGTTTTTCCGAGTGATAACTTGCTCAACCCACTCCCGATAGGCGGCTCGGCATCCAAGGTCCCGGTAAAACTCGGCCGTCTTCCTCAACCCAAACTGCTTCACATAAGCCGGCACGCCTCCGAAATCCTTCCAATAATTCTCAAGCGTAAGAATAAGCCGCAAGCCACGCTGCCGAGCCAAGTCAACCGCTCGATCCAATCGAGTCAAGGCCGCTTCGTCCCGTCCCGCAAAGGCCCAGATACGCAATGTATTGCATCCAATGCTCTCCGCCAAGTCGAGCACGCCCCCGACAGTCGCCTCTTCCACGTTGCCCAGGTAGTAATTGTTCGCTCCAGTGATCCGAAACGGCTCCTGCCCAATAAACAGGCCGTCTTGGCGTCGCTCCACGAAATGCAAAATTTGCCCTATCGCACCGGGTCCGCAAGGCCCGCGCGCAACTCCCGGAGGTTGCCTTCGAAGTCTTCAAGAACGCCTTCGGTCACCAGAAACGTTCCATACCAGCTTTGTTCAAACATTTGGATACTACGCCCGAACATTCCGGACAGCTCCGGCCCTAAACGTTTCCCGCGGCGCTGCACTTCCCGCAGATAATCGCGATTGGACTTTCCACGCGCTACGGTGATGAGGCTGGCCCTCGCCAGCGACGCGAGGATGGACAAGTACAGCGCCCGCAACGCCAGTCTCGAGTTGCCGTTCGCCCGGTGCTCGCGGGCCAGCCGCATCCATTCATCCTCCGGTTGATCGTCGGGCAGCACGGCGTCATTGGCCACATCGAATGGCGCGGCGACTGCTGCCGTTCCCGGCGTCTCCCTGGGTTCGGGCCTGGCGCTCCGGCGCCACCACGCCACTACGACACCTGTTCCCACCAGCCCCGCAAACACGCTCACCAAGAGCCAGGCGCTTGTTCCCGTGGCCGGGCCATGCCTTTCAGGTGGAGATTGGCGCTGCTGTTTTTCCAGCACCCGGCGCAGCCAATCGCCGAAGTCGTTCCACCACTTGCCCGCGCGCTCCGTCACGGCATCCATAAACGCGAATAGGGGATTGTTGGACTTCTTGCGCTGCGCCACCAACGGAAGGTTCCAAGCCTCCGCTGGATCACGAAAAACGCTTCTTACCGCCTGGTGCATACGCTCCGGTGTCACCGCAGGGCCTGCTTGCGCGCTGGCCGTAGTGCCCGCGCTCAACTCAGCGCCCCAACTATGCCGTGCCGATCCAAAGGCGATCATCGCCACCAGAACCGCTGCGCGTGACAGCGTCTTCAGGCGGAGGCGGAGATCAAGTCCCGATCCCCGCGATTGCCGCTCAAACCTCCGCAACACGCAGGCTGCCTTCACCACCGGATCAAGCCCCAGATATGCCAGCACGCCGACTGAGCAAATTGCGGTCGCATTATAAATCAGCTCCGGCCAACGCGTAATCTCGGTCTCCATCCCCGTCAGCGTTTTCCAGAATCCCGGCAAGCTGAACAGCACCATCATTAAATTGATCCACAGGATGGCGCGCAATAGAAACACAACCAGGAGCATCCAAACCGCCACTCCTGGCCGGTAAGCCGCGTCCTGTTTCGCTTCTCCCATTACCGCGCGCCAATCGGTCTTGCCCCCGTCTGATCCAATCCCGCCCGATCCAATTAGAGACGATTGAAAAAACATTGTGATCGCCGCATGAGGAACCAGCAGGCTGAGCCCGATCGGCCATGCCCAGATCTTATTTCCCGCGACGACGGTCTGTACCGCGAACGCTTCTCGGAAGTTGGCGCCTAGGCTCAGCTCTTCCTCGGTATGGATCGCATACAAACGCCCGCAAAATACCGCTTGACAGACATGCATCCAAAGAAACAGGAGCGCCAGCACGAAGGCCAGAGGCAGAACCTGTTCGGACGCGAACGGATCCTGCTCCAGGCTTGTCACTTGATACAAAACCAGCGCGAAGAACGGAATGACGCCGCTCAGATATACCAGCCAACTCACTGCATCGGCGCTCCGGGCGAGCACAATCGCCTCTTCGAGCAACCGCAGCGCCGCGCGAAAACTAGATTCTTTCATGGCGCGGGAACCTGTTCTCTAAACTGCAGAATCATCCAGGAAGCCGCATAGAATGCAAACCATGTGGACAGCAGGCCCGCCACAGCCAACGTTATGCCGGCCGCGCCCAAGCCCGTTTTTGGCGTGACGCGCTCCTCCTTCGAAATTTTTTTGAGGCAGGCCGCGCACGTGACGCGATTATCGAAAATCGCAATGCACTCGCGGCAGAAGTAGTTCTGGCACGAAGGGCACCGCGACACCGCTTCACGAGCCTCATGGTTCAGACACCGCGCGGCGGACAATGCGCTCATGCTGTTAGGTTAGTACTCCGGCATACGACTTGGCGAACGCTGTCAGACATCGGCCCTGCTTGGGTGATGCCGGATGGAATAGCCTATTGCTTCCTCCGAGTGCCGCTGGTTGGGTGTTTCCGCCTCGCTTACTCGCCAGGAGCCTCCCGGCTTCCGCTGGGCCGCTTAGAATCCCCGGCGTCCTCGCGAGACGGGTTAAACTGACGGTCGATGTTCCCGTTTCGGATCAGATGGCCGGAGCACGCCAACGAGGAAATACCCTTAGGCGAGGCGGAAGCTAATTTGGGGATCAACGGCAAAACGCTGGCACGCACGTTTAACGTCTTGCTTCAACTTTTGCCGGTTCCGCACGTCGAGTTTCGCGGTCAGTTCCCGCGCCCCGATCTGAACATCGGGGATATTCAGAATGCCGGGGATTGTGAGCTGCTTCTAGAAAACGATCCCACTCCCGTCCGTATTACTCGCCTCTCGTTTTCCAGGACAGACATAGACCTGACGCTCTCCCCTCGTCATGAACGAGCTTATATAGGGATCAAGGAGCCTGCAGAACAGATCCGGTGCTGTACTGTTCAATTTCCCAGATGTGTGGACCAGGGTGGCTGGATCGATGGAGGATGAAGAAGCTGGCAGCTTTGGTGGCACATCCACTGCGTCAATGCACGACGACGTGTGGCGAGTTGAGTTATTCCCGCTCATCTCTGGAACGGGACAGTTGCTTGAAGAACTTCAACACGAAGGGGGATACGCCGTTACGCACGGCATCTCGATTTCTCGAGTGGATGGTGCCCTCATTACGTTCGAGGCATCGATCAAGATAATCGAAGCATTAGGCTTTTTCTTTACCTTTGTTCGCGGAATTCCTTGCGTTCCAACGTTAGTTCACGGTGTGACTGGTGAAGAGGCCCGATGGGTCAACTTGGGGGCGCCGCAAACAGAACGATGGTCCATGACTTACAACTAGTTTCCTCAGCGCGGTGAGCAACTCGCAGCGCTCTTTGACGGTTTCATGTCAAGATTCGAATCGCCTTGGAAAGATGCGCTCCGGACGATTATAGAGACGTATGCACAAGCAAATCACCACGAGCCGTCGTTAAAAGGTTCTATTTTCCTCGGGCAGGCGGCACTGGAGTCTCTGGCATGGGTAGTCTTGGTTGAGCAGGGACGCATCTTACGTCCCGACGGACTGAAGGCGCTTCGGGCTGCGGACCAAATCGGGCTCCTGCTCCACGAATTGCAAATACCGAGAAACATACCGCCCCACTTCACAGCACTCGAGAAGTTCGGAAGTCATGCGAAACTAAACGGACCCGAAGCACTCACCGAGGTACGAAACAAGATTATTCATGCTGAACCAGGCATGAAGAGGTCCGTTACCGCGGCAGTTTTAGATGAGGCCTGGTTGTTGGCCATGCATTACGTTGAGCTCAGCCTTCTGAGGATTTGCGACTACAAGGACATTTACTACAATCGCTGTAAAGGGCCACTGATGAATGAATGCTCGGTTGAACGGGTTTCGTTGATCGGCCACTCGCCGCCTTCAGCGATGTGACCAATTCCTCCCCTTTATCCTTCCAACCCCAGCACGCTGCGCCGCGCGGTCCCGGGCCTTGGTAGTTCGGTCGCGGCGAGTGTCATCGCTACGATCCCGTAAATACTGAAACTCACCGCAGAAATCCCGGCCAATTGGCCTAGCGTCGCTCCCCGCATCAGAAAATAGAATCGCATCGGGTTCGACGACGCGCCGCTTAGTAGTACCAGCAGGCAAATGATTGCTGAGATCTGGCTCATCACCGCCGCGGATTTCACTGCGAAGGGAAACTCGGACGCTGATTGGGCAAAATAAGCTGCGCCGAGCAGGCCGTAATAGGTCATTAGCGCGAATATAGCCAGTCCCAGCACCGGGGGCGATCCGATTCCCAACAAGATCCAACCCGACGCTCCGCAGGCAAACGCAGCAGCGTGAACCGCTTGGGTGTAGGGCTTCGTTGCCTTTGGATCGTGATCAACTGCTCCCCCCATTGCGAGGCTTTCGACTCCGGTAAGGCGCCCCTGCACTTGCGAAACCCATGCCACCAGCTCGGTGAAGTTCCGCTTTGCTCTCCTTGCCGTTCGTCCCAGAACTAATCCCGCTCTACTTGTCTTCGTAGACAATAAACATGCCCAGTTGGGTTGCACGAATCGCCAGATCGCGTAGGTCAGTGCAAACGCTATTCCCGGTATCAATACACGCCAAGCCGTCGCGATATACACTTGCCGCAGCCACCACGCGTATGCGCAAACGCCAAGCGGCGTTAGAGCACAAAGGCACTCTAGTACCAGCAGCGCTCCCTGATTGCGCTGCAGCGAATACAGCACCATGGTTTCAATGTCACCCCGGTATAGCCGCATATGGCGCTCGCTGAAAAATCGCGCATTCACCACCAGCAGATGATCTCCGCCCAGCCATGCGGACCGCCCCAGCCGCCGATAGCTCTCCCGGTTCGTCTTCATCCGCCTGTCCTACGCCGGAACGAATAAATGAAGAAAATAACCCATCCGGCGATTTGCGCAAGCGAGATCAGGATTGCAGCTATGAACCTCGCCTTGGTTCGCGGAGCCACGCTGCATTTCTTCCGAAAGGTGAACAACGCAATCCCCAGCGCTAGCGGAGCCGTGATAATCGTGAAGAAGACCGTGATCATCGGCAGCGTGCTCACGAATAAAGCCAGCGAATCGTATCGGTACACCGTTGAACTCGGCGGAAAATTGCGAAAGGCCGCCTCTGCCGGCACTTTGCCCGTGCTTGCGGCCTCAAGGCATGCCGGGCATAGATCCTCGCCGTCCCAAGTGACTCTGCAGAATTGGCACAGGAATCGCCCGCAGCGGCTGCATGCGACCGCCGCTACCCGGTCCGCGTGAAAGTAACATGCCGCTTCGTCAGCCATCACGGCCTCATCCACCGCTGGCTGAGAATTTCTTAGCAATGCTGGAAACACCGCTGCCTGGGCTTGCGCTCCGCAAACAGAACAGGCCGCGCCCGATTCTCCCAGCGCCTCGCCCGGCAGTTCAGAGCCACAGCACGGGCAAATGACCGCTAAGCCCTCCGCCACGGACATAAGTTTACTTGTAAACGACGCGGGTATCGCAGAGCCGATCGTGCAAGGCGCGCTTCTCGTCATCGAACGCCGCGATGATCCAGCCGATACCGAGTATCAGGAAACCAAAGTAGTAGAGGATGAATCGTCCTATTGCTCGCCCAAACGAAACCTTGTCCCCGTTTGAGCGGATGATCCGCAGGCCCAAGACCAGCTTGCCCGGGGTCCCATATCGGTTCGATACAAACCAACCCTCATACAGCGCAATCAGAACGACCTCGATTGCCGATAACCCAAAGAACGCGGCGAAGAACGGCCCGATTTGCGCCATATCCGGAACCGTACCAGGCTGTGGGATGATGCTGCGTCCCGCGAACGCGAAAAAAATGAACGAGAGCGGCGTGAAAACCACTGTCAGAATCAATCCGTCGATGACCCGCGCCAGAAACCGTATCCAGAACCCGCCGTACCGGCGCCCTCCGAACTGTAGCGCGGCACCTGGTCCCTGTTCTCTCAAGCGCTGGAAAAAGACATCTTTGCAGGTCGCGCAGACGCGCGCAGACCCGTAGGCTAACAGATCCGCGGGCGGAACTTGCCGTCCGCACTGCGTGCAAAATGTGCCCGTTGCGGCTGCTCCGCCATTTGCCGGAACGGGCGTCTGGATGCTCCCGAACGGCTGCCATTCCGCCATTCCGGCCCTCCACACCAACGTCTCCTGCCGTATTTTGCCGGAGGTCAGCAATCCTTGGAATCCGGCGTCATCTACCGGGCCTAATCGCTGTCCTCCATCTGCGTAATACCATTCCATGGGGCCCTCCTGAGAGTTGCGTCAGATTGTCAGGCGCGCTTAAACTTTCGGCTGGGGCGGTGGCAGGTCGCGCGCCTTGCATTCCGACGCGAAAAAGTTCCGCCCATGTGCGCCGTCGCAAAACGGCTTGTTTTCCGCCATGCCACAGCGGCACAACGAAATTATTGTGCGTCCGGCTAGCCCAAACGGCGCACCCTCGGCATCTTGAATCGTAAAATCGCCTTCAATCCGTATCGGTCCGTTCTTCAGGATCGTAACTTTCGTAGACATGCTAGCTGATCGTAGCAAAGGCGCTCTGGCTGCCCCCGATTGATCCGGTATCAATAACCCGCTGCAACTCATCACAGGCGCCGATAACTGCGTTCTCCTCACGAATCAGCCGCCCCAACTCCGCGGCCTTCGTCTTCATGGCCGCGTCCGAGAGCAGTAAGTTCAGCTCCTCCGCCACCCGAGCCGATTTGTATCGCTCACGCCCGATGGTTCGCGCCACGCCCAGACGCCGCACCCGTCGCGCATTGTCCGGTTGATCGAACGACCACGGGGCAACCAGCATTGGCCTTCCCGCCCGCAACGCCTGGGCCGTAGTGCCGATCCCGCCCTGGTGAACGGCCGCCGCGGCCCTGGGCAACAGTTCGGAATAGGGTGCGTACTTCGTCGCGAAAATGCATGATGGCAAAGCAGCCGGCACATTTTGATCTATGCCAATCCCGGTCAAAAGCACCGCCCGTATCCCCAACCGTTGCGCTGCCGCCAGGCTCTCCTCGTAAAACTCTCCCGGCGCATAGACGGCGGACGACCCTAGCGTAAATACCACGGGCGGCGGTCCCTGCGCCAAAAACTCGTCCAATGCCGGGTCCATCGAATAGCCAGCCTGTTGCCGGTCATAGAATGGAAACCCAACGCATTTCGTGTGCGGCGGCCAATCGGGCTGCGGCTGCGCGAAGTGTTGCGAGAACAGAGCCACCGTGCCCCATGGGGAGAACTGGCCCTCAAAAATTGGATTTGCGGCTCGCGGTAGTCCCAGCCGCCGCCGCAACTTTCGAACCGGGCCTGTCCAAAGCTTCAGCGACTGCTTCCCCAAATCGAGCGCGAGCGAGAATGGCGCGTGTCCCATCGACCGCAAGTGATGGAACCACGGAGCGGGCGGTAGGACCGGTGGATCCCACGCAGAAAAGAAACTGGTCGGTTGCAACACAAACGAGAGCCATGGAATCTTGCGCATCTCGGCAACAATTGGGCCCGCATATGTCGCGGAGTGGCTCACCAAAAGATCGGCATTCGCGCTGGCGGCGTAAAGATCCTCATAGCTCTGCTCCACCTGCGGAATCAAATAGTCCCGCAGCAGTGTTTGCGGACCCTTGCGCGGGTCCCAGATCTTCTTCGCGAACTCGGCTTGACCCGCTAGCGCGCCGACATCAGGCCGCACCGGCACAAATGCAATGTCTTCACCTTCGACCTTTTCCCGGTAAAAATCGGATGCGCCGATCGAGCAGTGATGGCCACGCGCTCGCATCCCTATCGCGATGGCTAAGAAGGGGTGTAGATCGCCGTACGATCCGAATGTTGTGAAGAGAATGCGGGCCAAAGAATACCGAAACCGGCTCAGGGTACGAACTGATTCAAGTATCGCTTGCCCATGATGAAGCCGATCTTATAAGGCTCGCTGAAGTCCGGTCCTGGATTATCATCAGCGCCGTAAAAGGGATCCTCATGCTCAATACTCATTGCGCCCTGGTATCCGTGTGCCTGGAGCACGCTAAAAAACTCACTCCAATTGATCGACCCGCTACCCGGGATGCGATAAGTCCACCAGTGTTGTCCATTTACTGGAGTGATTCCGCCCGACTTCAGCAACTGCGGGAAAATCTCGGTGTCTTTAAGGTGCACGTCATAGATCTTGTTTACATAATCCCAGGCTGTCTGGATCGGGTCCATAAACTGCCGAACCAGATGCGACGGATCGTATTGCAGACCAACATACGGCGAGTTGTTGAACCCTTTGAACAGCGCGTCATACCCCACAGGGCTAGTCGCCAGGTTCGGTCCTTCCGGCCACGGCTCCCACAGAATTCGCACGTGGCTCCGTTCACAGGCCGGGAAATACTGCTCGTTGTACACCCGTATCGTCTCATCAATCTGCTCCGCGAACGGCTTGCTGGCGTCCTTGCCCGAAGCTGTCCCGATATACGGGACACCCATACGCCCGGCCAATTCGATCGACTTTACAAAATGGGCGTTCGCCTTCGCCCGTTGAGCGGGGTCGGGAGCGATATGGTTCTGAGTCACTTGAAATGCCGAGACGTTCATCTCGTTTTGCT
>DATBEF010000178.1:0-28637 GCA_036269625.1 Bryobacteraceae bacterium
GAATGCCCAGCAGCTTGCGCATACAGTTTCTCCTGGATGCGGTGATGCTCGCATAGATAAGGCCAAATTACTAGCGCGGACGGTACTGCCCACTAGTAATGTAAGATAGCTTTCGCTACATACGAGCGCGTTGGGATAATCTGATTTCTTTGCGACACCCGTTGAGACAACGAATTGCCGCCATATCATGGTCTCGGTGGGCAGTCCGTTGCCGTCGGTTCGGAATGTGGAAGGTGTCCCGGCCGTAGTTGAAGGTAAGTGGCGGCGGCTTTTTCATTTTAAGCTACTTTCTCCTTTGATGGCTTTGTCGTCGAGTTGGTATCTCGACCCAGGATTGCTGCCAACGCCCAGAGATCAGCATGGCCATCGATTCGACGAAAATGCTTTTCCGTGAGCACCCATGCTGAAGCTACCCAGCGCTGCACCATGTGCGCATCCCGCCAGCGTGTCACATTGTGCGTGCGGCGCTCGACGCCACCTTGGGGCTCTCGATAATATTGGTGGTTGCCAGGCATTTGTGCAGCGACTCAGGAATCTTGAGACGTTGCAGAGTGAACATTTCCTTCATTCCCTCGCGCAGGCTGCGCGCCGCTGACTCGTGATCCCGCTCTAGAAATCGCGCCAATTGTTCCAGGCGTTTCTCTCCTTCCTCCGCGGTCTTCACCTTCCATGCGGCTCGCGTCAGATTCATCGCCTGACCGTGCTGCTCTTTTGGCAGCTCGTCAACAACGTTGCGTACTTTGTGATTGCGACATCGTTGAACCGGCTGATCAGGTCCGAATACCTCTTCGATAGCAGCACGCAGGGCTTTGGCTCCATCGATCAGGAACAGGTATTTGCGATCCGTCGGCAGGCCGTGATCTCGCAAATGGGTCAGCAAGCGTTTGACGCTGGCGGCGTTCTCTGTCGCTCCGGACTCGATTCCAAGAATGTGCTTCTTGCCTTCTGCGTCCACTCCCACCGCGCTGAGAACATGATGGGCTCCGAACCGTTGGCCATCGATATAGATCACCAGGATCTCAACGTTCTCCCAACGGCGCTCCTGCAGTTGCTTGAATTGCTCGGCACTCGCTTCGACTGCTTTGCGGCTGATGGCACTCCGTGAGACGCCCGCCGTCTCGGCCACCTGCGGCAAGATTTCCTGATATTCTCGCGTCGAAACACCCCGCAGCAGCGCACCCAACATGTGCTGGCCTAGGCCGCGATCCTGTCGCAGCATTTCATAGGCGGGAACCTTTACTTCGCCGCCTTCCAACCCTCAACTAGACTCGGGACGCCTTCCGGCGCTGCACCGCTTGCCGGTCCGCAGGTCGGAATGAATTGCTCTGGAACACTCTCTCCGCGTCCGTCAAGGCGTTTTCAACGTGCTGACGATCTACTTGCCGTCCTTGTTCTTTTGCCGTTCGAGCTTCCCTTAATGTGCCGAGCGCCTTTTGTAATGTCGCCAGCTCGTTCTCTGTCGGGTTTCCATTCTGAATCGCCCTCTGAATATCGGAGCGTAAGCGAGCTACGGGGCCATTCGCTCGCGAGGATGACCCGGAAGATAGAGCAGACCGTCTATATCGGCGACGGTCACACACTCCTCGCCTTTCGTCAATTTTCAGGATCTCGTCCCCTGCCCCGATCGCGCCTTCCTGGATCACGCGAAAGTAAAAGCCTGGACGCCGATGCGAAACCAGCAAGGCGGCCATTTGCGGTTCGTTCATGCGGATGCCAACTCGATAACACGTGACGCGAGGCTGCGTTATTTCGAAGATTGCGTTGCCAATACGATAACGATCGCCAATGCAGACTTCATCGTCCGGCAAGCCCTCGACGGTAAGGTTTTCGCCAAACTGCCCGAAGACGAAATCATTGCGATGGAGTTGACGCTCCCAATGGCGGTAGGAGTCGAGCTGATAGACCATCACGGCGCGATGCTCTCCGCCGTGACCAGCCAGATCGCCTTGGCCGTCGCCATCAATATTGAGACGACGAATCAGGCGGTCTCTCACAGGCTCTTTCCAAATGGCTGTGTGGACGGTTGCTCCGCGCCAGGCAATATCGCGGGGGAGACCAACGTTCACTGAGATCAAGACGTGCCATTAGACTATTCTTTACGTTCAGTGCACAGAAAATTCTTGAGTTGCGGCGCCAGTTCGCGCAGGAATATCTCACGATGGCGAGTCCAGCGCCCGGGATAAGGAGCGTTCAGCCGCTCGCTGCACGTTCTCTCGGATAGACTTCAATAGCACCACGATCGCCTCGGGGCGGAGCCGCCTAATTTTCCAGCCAAAAGTCCCTCATCGGCAAGGCGAGCGGCGCGCCGCGATCGTATGTCGAGATGGTCGACAGCGTGTGGGCACAGGTCGATGAGATAACAACCAGCGTTTTGGAAAATCGTGAGGAATCGGTCTTCTGTCAACGAGGGATCGAGCGAGCAAAAGGCATCCCGAATCGCGCGATACAGTCCGGAATCTTGCCGGTAAAAGAAGCGACCGGAAGCGGGTGGGGCTTCGCCGATGAACACACAGACGCAGTTTACGAATTCCATTCTCTGATTATCGCGTCTTTCGACGAGAACACTTCGTCTGCAATCAAAGTGTGATTGCCGCCCGTGCAATCGGACCCGTAGTTTCCACATCACTCAGCGGAAAGTGCTTGCAACCAACTCGGCCCAACGGAATCCAATGGAGTTGGGGCAACGGCAATGTCGAATTATCAAAAGAATCCAGAAGCCATCTTCCGGCTTTCTCCAGAACAGTATGAAGTGACGCAGCGTAACGGGACGGAACGCCCCTTCAAGAACGCCTATTGGGCCAACAAAGAACCAGGTCTGTACGTGGACGTGGTGTCGGGCGAGCCCCTGTTTACTTCGATCGACAAGTTCGACAGCGGCTGCGGTTGGCCAAGTTTTACGAAGCCTGTCGAGGCAGGAAATGTCGTTGAGAAGCGCGATATCAGCCACGGTATGACCCGAACCGAGATTCGCTCGGGCTCTGCCGATAGCCATTTGGGCCACGTGTTTCCTGACGGCCCTCCTCAAGCCGGCGGTCTGCGTTATTGCATAAATTCCGCTTCGCTACGCTTCATTCCTGTCGACCAGCTCGAAAGCGAAGGGTATGGTAGCTACAGACAGCTGTTCGAAGCATCACAAGAAGGAGTGAAGAAATAGTATGTCCACTGAGACTGCCATTCTTGCCGGCGGTTGCTTCTGGGGTATGCAGGATCTGATACGCCGGTACCCGGGCGTGATCTCCACGCGTGTCGGCTATTCAGGCGGCGACGTGCCCAATGCAACATACCGCAATCACGGAACGCATGCCGAAGCCATCGAGATCGTTTTTGACCCGCAAAAGCTCAGTTATCGGAAGCTCCTGGAATTCTTTTTCCAGATCCACGACCCGACGACTGTGAATCGTCAGGGCAACGATAAAGGAACCAGCTATCGTTCGGCCATTTTCTACAGAAGCGAGGATCAAAAGCGGATCGCCAGCGACACGATCGCGGATCTCGAAGACTCAGGGCTTTGGCCTGGGAAGGTTGTCACTGAAGTCACGCAAGCCGGGCCATTCTGGGAAGCCGAGCCCGAGCATCAAGACTACTTGGAGCGTTACCCGAGTGGCTACACTTGCCATTTCGTTAGGCCGGAGTGGAAGCTCCCGAGCCGGGTGGTGGCAAACCGCGCGACTTAAAGAGCGCAAAGGGCGCGGATGCCCGCCGCGAGACAATGCCACGGTGGGACCGCACGCAATTCATTGCTGGCCGTAACGCTCGCGATAAAACGCAAGCAGGTCCAAATTGACTGGTTTGCTTCCCAGTTGGCGAATCATCGTCGTGACCTGCCCGCGATGATGCGAACCGTGATTCACCACATGAAGGACCATCTCCCATAGCGGCGTCAGCATCGGCATGCCGGCCAGCGTCTTATACGACATCTGGCGCGTCCAATCGTCGTCGGTCAGACCCGAGGCCCAATCGATCATCTTGTAGTGCAGGGCCATCCAGGCTTCTTTCAGCTCCCATGTGCAACCCGGCGCGGGATAGTCCGCCAGCGTGCCGCTCGGACGCCCCGACAACCGGTCCCACCAAATCGAATCGGCCTGGTATAAATGAGCCATCGTCTCGTAAATGCTGGGGAATGATCCCTTAAGATCCTTCACAAGAAGTTCGGCCGGCATCGCGTTGATTTCGTCCAGGACTCTTTCGGTTGCCCAGCGGTTATAACGGAGGTGAGTGGTGCCGATAATCGAAAATGTCACGTCTACTGTTATCTCACCGCGAAGCGCAAAGGGCACGGCGTGCCGCCGAGACAGCTACCCGGGACGTACATCCTTCAACGTCAGACACCATGACCCTTCACCGCGGGCCCGCGCATAGGGATCATCTTCGATTTGATACAGCACGTCGATGACATTTCCCTGCTGAAGCAGTGAAGAACGATCTCCAAAATTCCAGGCATTGCAAAACAACAGGCGGCCTTGATGCCTCAACGGCACTTTGAAATGTTTGCCTTCTTTCAAAACTCTCAGAGGTCCCGCCACCTGGGCTTGGCGGGCGCAAAACAGGGGTGAAGCATTGCCGAATCCGAACGGACCGAGTGAAAAAATGTTCGCCACGGCGCGATCTGTCAGTTCAGGGAACGGCGCTTCAGCGTCCACTTCGTAGCGCGGCCGCAGCTCGTCGATTCCTAAGCGGTTGCTCGCGAACTCGCGCAGCCGCCTCCGAAACTCGTCAACCTGTCCGGGCCGCAGTGTCAGCCCCGCCGCTTGCCGGTGCCCTCCGAACTTCGTAAATAGCTCCGGCATGCTTTCCAGCGCTTCCAACAAATGAAAACCCGGAACACTTCGCCCAGAGCCTGAAAAGCATTCTTCTCCGTTGGATTCTATGATTGCATCGCTAAGAACGAATGCCGGACGGCTGAATCGCTCTACCAGCCGGCTGGCGACGATGCCCAGAACGCCCAAATGCCAGCCGGACTGCGCGAAGACCAGGGCCGCGCAATCAAGATCAAAAGGCGCCTCGTCGCATTGCTTCAAAATGCTTTCGACGATCTCGCTTTCAACCAGCTGCCGCTCCCGATTCAGGGCGTCTAATTCGCCGGCCAAAGTTCGGGCTCGGCCTTCATCCTCCGTGAGGAATAGTTCAATTACATCGGCGGCGCTGGCCATGCGACCAGCCGCATTAATGCGCGGCGCCACGCGGAACCCGACCTGGTGCGCCGACGGAGCCTCTCCCTCAGCGAACCCGGAGACAGCCAGCAGCGCGCGCAGCCCGGGATTCCGAACCGATCGTAGTCCCGACAATCCACGTCGCACAATTACGCGGTTCTCACCCACCAAGGGCACGATGTCGGCGACTGTCGCGATCGCCACTGGCTTCAAAAACGATTCGAGTAAGGCTGACTGCCTGACGACCGGTAATCCACTGACGATCAAAAGCGCCTGAACGAGCTTCAGCGTCACGCCTGCGCCGCACAGCCCTTTTTCGGGATAGCCGCAATCCAGCCGGTTGGGATTCAGCACTGCCAAAGCCGGCGGCAGGTCCGTTTCCGGCAAGTGATGATCGGTCACAATGACGTCCATGCCGAGCCGCATCGCGTGCCGCACTACTTCGTTGGCACGAATTCCAGTATCGACGCTGATGATCAGGCGCACGCCTTTAACCGCGGCCTGTTCGACCACCTCACTTCGCATGCCGTAGCCTTCTTTAAGCCGGTGCGGCACGTGAAAATCGGCCTGACCTCCCAAAAGTTCGATGGCCTTTTTCAAGACAACGATCGAAGTCGTGCCGTCCACATCGTAATCGCCGTAGAGCAGAATCGGCTGCTTCTCACGCACGGCCTCTAAGAGCCGTTCAACGGCCGCCGGCATATCGCGCATCAACATGGGATCGCCCAACGAAGTCAGTTGGGGCGACAGAAATTCGCGCGCGGCAGTCGGCTCGCCGAGGCCTCGGTGCACCAGAACGGAGGCCGTGACCCGGTCGATCGATAACTCGCGGGCAAGCCGTTCTACCGGATCTCTTGAAACCGGCGGAAGGTTCCAGCGGGCGGCGGGCCGGGTCCAACGCGCAGCCTGGACTCCCACCGTAGCAGCGCAAAGGGCACGGCGTGCCACCAAGACAGTATCAGAAATTCGGGCGGCCACGCCGGGCCCGTCTTGCGCGTGTTCCTCAAAAGAATCTGACATCAATTCTTTGAAAAATACCCCGAAATCGGTCCGTGATCTTCGTCGTCTTCGATTTCATCCGTAGCGGCGTCTATCTCGGCTAAAACATCGTTCAGAGCCTCGTACCACTCCGTACGCAGTTCGAAAAGATAGAGGCGGCCGTCCAAATAGAAGGAAAGCTCAATCTCACAAGTAAAACCTTCATAGGGCTGGAGTTCCCGCAGACGAGTTTCAAAGCTACGCTTCTCTTCGCGGGACAGGTCCGCGTCTTCCAAATGGTCCAGCGCTTCATCAATTGGATCAAGCGAGAACGCACGATGATAAAACACGAATAGCTTTGCTCCGGCGCGCCGTCCCACTTCCAGGAACGCGCGGAAATCCGGATGATTTTCGGTGTCCCAGTACACCTGTGCAGGCGAATCGACGCTTCGGGAGTAACCATGGAAAATGGTCATCCCTTCAGTCCCCATGTATGCCTGTATTTCGGCCTTCAAAGTTTCGAGATCGAGACGCATTCGCTTCAAAGCTATCAGATTGTATAACCTGCACCGGCGCAGGAGGAATACGGAGGCAGCAGAAGCCCACCGAACCCCTTGTAAATACGTGTAAAAACGTAACCTTAGCGCTTTTTAGAACATCGTTATCGACACGAGTGAACCGAGCATTTTTTAGACCGCAATTCCCGCTTGACCACCGCAGGCGGGCGTCGACCCCGGCCCCCCTTGGACTTTTGCTGCTATCGCTCCTCTTCGCCGGCGCCGCTTGCGCCCAGAGTGGCTTTGTCACGTCCGGCGGTAAGCCAATCCCCGGAGCGACGATTACAGCCACTCAAGGGTCCCAGAGTTTTTCAACAGTCACTGACCAGGATGGACACTACGGGTTTCCTCCGCTCGGTAGCGGTCAGTGGTCCGTGACCATAGACATGTTTGGATTCGACCCGTTGAAGAAGGACGTGAACTACTCGGCGGCCGATAAGCCTGTCAATTTCGATTTGCAACTGAAAGAGCCGGCCATACTTCAAAGGCTGCGCGAATTCCAGGCACGCCGAAATGGAGCTCCCGGCGCCGGAGGCCGTCCCGGATCAGGCCAAGGTGGAGGCGGCGGGTTCCCACGCGGAGCCGGCCAAGGGAATAGCGCAGGCAGCCCAGCAAACAATGGACCGCAGAACGCGTCACGATCCCCTGGCCAAGGTGGTGGAACCGCTGGGGCTGGTTCGGGCGACCAGAACTTCGACCAGCAACTGCAGGCCGCCCTCGGCGGCAATGAGACGCAGGGCTTCACATCGAGTGCCGGCGAAGCCGGTAACGATTCGTTCCTCGTACAAGGCAGCCTCAGCCCCGGCATGGCGCAGAACGCTCAGGCGGATTCCGGTCCTGATATGCGGCAGTTCGGACCGGGTGGCCCAGGCGGCATGGGTGGGCAGTTTGGCGCCCCGGGGGCCGCACAAAGCGACGGTGCATTTACGACCAGCGCCGGCGGGGGCGGAGGCGGATTTGGGGGCGGAGGTGGCGGTGGATTTGGAGGAGGTGGTGGTGGTTTCGGCGGCGGAGGTGGCCGCGGAGGCGGTGGTGGCGGATTTGGCGGTGGCGGCGGCAATCGAAGGCCCGGTCAGGTAGCTGGAGCGCAGTTCGGAAATCGTCGTCGGCAGCGTCAGGGAATTCATGGCATGCTTTCGTTCACGCTTGCGAACTCCATCGTCGACGCCAAGCCTTTTTCCATCAATGGCGAGGATGTTCCGCAAGCACCTTACGCTCAGAGCCGTTTCAGTGCAATCGTCGGCGGCCCGCTGGTGATTCCGCACCTGATCAACGACTCGAAGACGCAGTTCTTCATTACCTACTTCGGCACCCGCGCTCGAAATCCTGACTCGTTTACCGAAACGGTCCCTACGTCGCTTGAACGCGAAGGCAATTTTTCACAAGCCACTCAGTCGCTTGGCCCCGGCCAGACCAACGTGCCACTGGTCCTCTACAATCCCACAACGCATCAGCCGATCGCAAACAACATCATTCCGACCAGTCTGTTGAATCCGATCTCGTTAGGGCTGCTGAACTACTATCCGCTTCCAAATGAAGCCGGCGCGACGAATAATTATCTTTATGAGACGGCCAATGTAGCGAACACGGACAACCTGGGTGTCCGCATTCAACGCAGCATTACACCAAGGGATCGTCTTTCACTTAATTTCCAATACCAGCGTCGCAATGGGCAGACTGCTCAGCCATTTCAATACTTCGACACTACCAACGGCTATGGGCTGAACACCACGCTTCAATGGACGCGAAACATCAACGCGAACGCAATCAGTAATCTCCAGTTTCGATTCAATCGGAACTACTCACAGATCAATCCCTACTTCGCAAATGGCCCCAATGTTGCAGCGCAGCTCGGCATAGGCAATCCCCCGACGAACCCGGTCGACTTCGGCCCGCCGAATCTGAACTTCACGAACTTCAATGGCCTTAGCGATTCCAATCCGACACTCACCCGCAACCAATCGCAGATCGCCAGTGAGACGATTAATCTTCTACGGGGATCGCACAGCATTTCTTTCGGCGTAGGTTATGGCCGCTACGATCTAAGTACCCTGACCGATCAGAATGGGCGCGGCACCTTCAACTTCACTGGCCAAGCCACCAGCCAGCTTACAAACGGCGTGCCCGTTGCTGGCACCGGCTATGACCTGGCCGATTTCCTGCTTGGTGATCCGCAATCTACGTCCATTCGTTTGAGCGATCAGACGAACTATTTCATTCAAAATCAATGGAACGGCTATTTTCAGGATGAGTGGAAAGCTCATCCCCGATTCACACTTATTCTCGGCGCCCGCTATGAGTTCTTCTCGCCGTATTACGAAAAGTACGGCCGCATGGCCAACCTCGATGTAGCCTCCGGTTTTACCAATGTCGGCCTGGTGACGCCGGCGATCCCCGGACCCTACAGTGGCGCGTTCCCGAATGGGTTGATCAATCCGGATATGAGAGATTGGTCGCCCCGCGTCGGACTCGCCTGGAAAATTCCAGGCTTTAAGAATTCAACTGTGCTGCGCGCCGGCTACGGCATATATTACGATGGCCAGGCGTATATCCAGTTCACTTCTCTGCTGGCTCAGCAACCGCCCTTCGCTGAATCGTTCAGCTTGAATACCAGTCCGTTGAACGTGTTGACATTGAACAATGGCTTTGAAGGAGTCACTTCGAAGGAGGTCACCAATACATTCGCGGTCGATCGGAACTATCGCATACCCTATGCGCAGAGCTGGAACCTGACGCTTCAGCACGACTTCACGCGCGGTTTCTTTGTCGAGGCCGGTTACCTCGGCAATAAAGGCACGGATCTGGACGTACGGTTCGTTCCCAATCAAGGGCCTCCGGGCAGCGCTTCCAGTCTCTCCCGCACACAACTCGGGAATGCGTCGGGCTTCACCTTTGATGCCTCCGTAGGCGATTCGACATTCAACGCGCTACAACTGCGGGCAGTTCAACGCTTCCGCAAGGGCATCTCGTTCAGCGCCTTCTACCAATGGTCGAAGTCGATCGACGACACTTCCCTCTTCGGAGGCGGCGTCGCGCAGAACTGGCTCGACCTCTCCGCTGAGCGCGCTTTGTCCAACTTCGATGTACCGCAGCATTTTGATTGCAGCTTTGTTTGGACATCGCCCATCGCGGCTAACGGATCCCGCATCTCGCCCACCAGCAAAGTAGGGCGCATTTTCAAAGACTGGCAGCTCAGCGGCCAGCTAACGGCCCAGTCCGGTCTCTACAATCTAACGCCCAAGCAGCTAGGCAACACCGTGCAACTTGCGCAAACTAACGGAACCGGCAGTGAACGGGCTGATGCCACGGGTCTTCCGGTCAATAGTGGATCGGGTTACTTCAATTTGGCGGCCTTCGCTGTTGCACCGGAGGGCCAGTTCGGGAACGCCGGCAGGGACAGTATTGAAGGCCCGGGAGAAGTAATTCTCAATGCGGCGTTCGCTCGCTCGTTTCAACTAAATGAATCCCGCCGGCGGCTGGAATTCAGAATCGAAGGGACCAACGTCGTGAATAACGTGAACATCACCAGCCTGTACACAACTGTTAACGCCATCAACTATGGCCTGCCGAGCGCGGCCGGCGCAATGCGCACACTGGATATTGTCGCGAGGTTCCGATTTTGAGAAAGACTACTTCAGCGCTCGTTTCGATCGTGCTTATGGCTGCCTATCCTCTGCTGCCGCAACAGCAGCAGCGGCCGACCTTCAGCATCACCAGCAACGTGGTCATCGTCAACGTCACCGTTTTAGATAAGAACGGGAACCCGATCGAGACTTTGAAGAAGGATGATTTTCAGCTCTTCGAAGATGGCAAACCACAGACGCTGCAGTCGGTCGATTTGCAAAAGCTGCAACTGAATAAGCTGCCGCCGTTGACCCCGGCGGACTCGCTGCCTCCCGCTGAGGAGGAAAAGCCAAAGCCGTACAATCCTGACCGGGAAAAAGCCGCTGCGAAGTTGAGCATGTTGAGCAAGTATCAGGACCGGCGGCTGGTGGTGCTACTGTTTGACTTCTCGTCCATGGAGCCCGCAGAACAAATCCGCAGCCGCGAGTCCGCGATCAAATTTCTGAAAACTCAAATGACCAGTAGCGACTCGGTAGCGATCATGGTTTTCGGCGATGCGCTCAAGACAGTGCAGGACTTTACCGCTGACCGGGATCTTCTCATCAATACGCTGAATAAGTTTCGGATCGGCGATTCCAGCGAGAACGCCTCCATGGCGGACGAAGGATCGGATTCCCAGGATGCTAGCGGCTCGTTCGTCGCGGACGAAACCGAGTTTAATATTTTCAATTCCGATCTCAAACTCGCCGCCCTGGAGGACGCCGCCCGCCGCTTGGCTCAATACCCGGAAAAGAAGGCGCTGGTCTATTTCTCGAGCGGTATTCAAAAGAACGGCGTCGATAATCAATCGCAGTTGCTCGCCACCGTCAACACCGCCGTTCGGTCCAACGTCGCGTTTTATCCCATTGATGCGCGAGGGCTCACCGCTCAGGTTCCTAGCGGCGACGCCACCACCACCGGATCCGGATTCGGTAATCAACAGTTCAGCGGGTCCGCCCAGCGAACTCAGCGCGATAACTTGAATAATCAACAGGAAACCCTCTATACTCTGGCCGCTGACACCGGCGGCAAGGCATTGCTCGATTCAAACGATCTGACGGAGGGTATCCGCCAGGTGCAACAGGATTTCACCAGCTACTATGTACTTGCTTATGTCAGCTCCAACCAGGCGCAGGACGGGCGCTACAGGCGAATTCAGGTCAAGCTGGCGCCGAAAGATATGACGCTGAAGGCGAAGGTGGAATATCGCCAGGGTTACTATGCCCCGACCACGTTTGCGAAGATGAGGGACGTTGATAAGGAAGCTCAGCTTTCGCAAGCGCTCCTCTCCGACAACCCAGTGACCGACCTGCCGCTGGCGATCGAAGTGGATTATTTCCGAATCGAGAAGGACAAATACTTCACCCCAATTTCCGTGAAGATTCCAGGCTCGTCCCTGGCATTCAAGAACAAGGGTGCGAAGGCCGCGACCGAGCTCGATTTCATCGCGCAGGTATTCGACGCCCGCAATCGCCCGGCGGCGACCGTTCAGGATACGATCCCGATTAAGGTCACCCAAACCGTGGCCGGAGTCGTGGAACAGAAGAGCATCGAGTATGACACGGGTGTGACGTTGACTCCCGGTAAATATAGGCTGCGCTTTGTGGCGCGTGAGAACGGCGAGGGTAAGATCGGCACTTTCGAAGAGAAATTCTCAATACCCGACCTGGATACGGGCTCCTCGCTTCGCCTAAGTTCAGTAGTATTTAGCAACCAGCAGCAGTCGCTAACTTCGACGATTGCGGGCGCGAAAAACCCGAAGAAACTGCTCGAAAATAACCCTCTAGTGAACGACAAGGGAGACAAGCTGGTCCCGAACGTCACTAAGGTGTTCCATCCCGGCCAGGACATGTTCGTCTATCTCGAGGTATATGACCCGACGATTCCCGACGGCCTTCCCGAACGCTTCCGGGTGGCGGACGTGGAGGCCACGCTAGCTCTGTATTCGGGCAATAAAATGGTGCTCCAGACGAAGCCGTTCAGCGCCCATCAATTGCTCATGAAACGCAGCGGCGTGCTGCCCGTTCGCATTCAAGTGCCCGTGAACGATATCAAGCCTGGCCGATACGCTTGCCAAGTGAACGTGATTGATGAATTCGGCCGGAAGTTCGCGTTTCTCAGAACGGACCTAGCCGTATTACCCGGCGCTGCTCCAAAGCCAGTTACAGAATAAATTGTGCGGTTTTTGTAAATCATTTGTTTTCATTCAATAAATATAATTCGGAGTTATTGTTTCTGTAACCAGATGGAAAGCTAGACACCCTGACATAGCAGGTGTAAGCGGCTCATATGCCTTAGTATGAGCCAGTTAGCGTATACTCAACCCGCATTTCCTGAGTCTGTGACAGTGAAGGAATTCTAATGTAATAAGGGTCATAAATTCTCCTGATCCTAAAACACATTCCACCGGTATTGTATTTTTTCTCCCCGCAGTGTATTCTGGTCTTGGACATTCGGTTTGCAGGTCGGCCGCGATACGCCGAACTGAAGTATCTAGCTTCCCCACACGAGCCACAAGGACCCTTGTAGTCTCCAGCTCTTTCGTTTTACGTCCACCACACGTTATTGGTGTGTCGTTACAAACACGGAAGCACGGCAATCACCACGCCGCAAACCCCATGTAGGTGCCTTCTCTGCTTCCTTGAAGCAAGAGGTTTTTCTAAAGGTACCGGTGTCCCTTTGGACCTGGACCAACTGGTCTTGGATCCCTTCCGGCGCAGCGTCTGCTCCTAATGTGACCGAATCCTCTCATTAAAGGAGAAACAATATCTATGAAAATGTTTAAAACAATGGCAATTGCTGGTGCTCTGGCCGTAACCTCCCTGGTTCCAGCCCTCGCACAGGACTCAATGCGTGTGACCGTTCCGTTCGCGTTCACGGTGGGCACTCAGAAGATGGCCGCTGGCGAATACGACGTACAATCGGAGACCGTAAACGGTCTAGTGTTGCTCCAGGGAGCAGGCCACGGAGTGGCTGTTCTCACGTCGCCGTTCGGCGCCCCCAGCCCAAACGCCAAAGCAAATCTGGTGTTTGAAACCACCGAAGACGGACCTCGCCTGGTCCGCGTTCAGCTCGAAGGCGAGCCTTCCCGTTCGGTCGCCTACCGATCTCAGGCGCACGTCAAGTTTGCGGTTGCCCCCTAACCTGATCGAAGTGTGAAATAACGGCCGTGTGCGGTTGGCCTTGAAACGCCAGCCGCCCCGCGGCCGTTTTCTTTTGATCAAGAATAAACAGCGATGGGACAATAGCGGAATGGCGACCAACCGTTTGGAAATATTAAAGCAGATGGTGGAGCAAGATCCGCGGAATAGTTTTGCGCGCTATGGGCTCGCCATGGAGTTCGGCAAGACCGGCGACTGGAAGCAGGCCGTAGCTGAATATCGTGAGCTGCAACGAAACGATGCCACATATGTTGCGGCTTATTTCCATGGCGGGCAAGCTCTCGAAAAATTGGGCGAGTTAGAGCAGGCCCGCGCCATGTATGAAGAAGGCATCGCGGCCGCCACCCGCAGCGGTGATCTCCATACGCAGGCCGAGATCGAAGCCGCACTCAGTGCGTTGCCGGTCTAACGCCCTCAGTGCTTCGTTTCCTCTGTTTGATTCCTCCGTAACGCGCTGCCATCAGGTAATACTGAACTGTATGAAAAGGGCCTGGGCGTTATTTCTGTTCTCGGCCGGGTTGGCCGGATTGTTTGCTTCAAAAGTTCCCGACCCGGCTGAGGAGTGGCCAGTCTACGGCCACGATTTCGGTGGGCAACGCTTCTCGCCTCTTACCCAAATCAACCGCTCTAACGTGAGTTCACTGAAACTCGCTTGGATTTTCCACACTGGTGACGCCTATCAGCCTAAGGACAGCAGGCCAACTGCTTTCGAGGCCACACCCATTTACGTCGGCGGCGCCTTGTATATCGGAACGCCGCTCGGACGTGTGATCGCTCTCGACCCAATAACCGGGCAGCAGCGCTGGTCATACGATCCGCACATCGACCGTGACAAGGGCTACGGCGATTACGCCAATCGCGGCGTTTCCACCTGGGTGTCACCCACGGGGCGCCGCCGTATCTTCATAGCTACTATCGATGCACGTCTGATCGCGCTAGACGCCGAGACCGGTCAACCCTTCCAGGACTTTGGCGATAACGGAATCGTAAATCTTCGCGAAGGCTTGCGCATCGGCATACGCGGCTACGCAGACTACGAAGAGACTTCGCCCCCGGCGATTGTTGGCAGGACCGTGATTGTGGGTTCAGGCATTGCCGATAACGGAGCAACTTACATGCCGAGCGGCGAAGTCCGCGGTTTCGATGCTGTGACTGGCGCAAAAAAGTGGACGTGGGATCCAATCCCGCAAGACCCTCAGGCCACTGGAGCCGACACATGGAAGAATGGCAGCGCCGCACGTACAGGCGCAGCCAATGCGTGGTCGGTGATCGCAGCTGACCCAGCCCGCAACCTGATTTTCGTGCCCACCGGCAGCGCCAGTCCCGATTACTACGGCGGCGAGCGCTTGGGAGCGAATCTGTTTGCGGATTCAGTTGTCGCCCTGAACGCCGATACCGGCCGAATGGTCTGGTATTTCCAGACTGTTCATCATGATTTGTGGGATTATGATGTCGCATCGCCGCCGCTTCTGTTCGATATCAACCGCGGCGGCACAACCATCCCCGCACTTGCGGCTGGATCGAAAACCGGCAATCTATTCATCCTGAATCGCCTGACCGGCAAGCCCATTTTCGGCGTGGAAGAACGGCCCGTACCTCAATCCGACGTGCCCGGCGAAACCTCTTCTCCCACGCAACCGTTCCCGGTGCTGCCCAAACCCGTAACTCCGCAGAAGATGACCGCCGCAGATGCATGGGGCATCGACGAATCGGACCGGGAGTGGTGCCGCGCTGAGATTGAGAAGCTTCGCACAGACGGTGTATTCACTCCGCCTTCGTTGCGCGGATCTCTCATGATGCCCGGCAACATCGGAGGAATGGCCTGGGGAGGCGAGGCTTACGACCAAATGCACGATCTGCTGATCCTCCCACAGAACCATTTGGCTTCCGAAGTCCGCTTGATCCCCCGCGACCAATTGGACCAGACCAGGACGGAAACACGTAAGGCGGAAGAGCGAAAGATTAACGGCGATTGGGAATTTGCCCGCCAACTAGGCACGCCCTACGGCATGATGCGGCGGTTCCTGCGCGGCCCAACGGGCCTTCCCTGCACACCTCCACCCTGGGGCACGCTGCTCGCAATATCAGCCTCAACCGGCGAGAAGAAATGGGAGGTTCCGCTCGGCGAATTTGCTCCCGGTCACCCCGAATTTGGCTCGCCCGTTTTAGGCGGACCGATCGTGACCGCCGGCGGCGTCGTCTTCTCAGGCGGGACTTTCGATCCCGCGATTTATGCGTTTGATGCGCAGACGGGTAAGCAACTCTGGAAGGGCCTGCTACCGGCCAGTGCCCGCGCTACACCCATGACCTACCAGGGTCCCGATGACCGCCAATACGTGGTGATTTCAGCAGGCGGCCATGGTCTGTCGGCGCCGGGCGATTCTCTCGTCGCCTTCGCGATCGAGAAGAAAACACGTTAACGCCGGCCGCCTGCTACCGGCCCCTTATATGGGACACCGCCTCCTTCAAACGCCCGTAAGCGGAATTCGAAAAGGGCCCTGGACTTACCCACCGTAGGCGGCCCTCACCATCCAATAGGACGATATAGCACCGATCGTCCGCAGTTACGGCCAGCCGCTTCTTCCATAACGCTTCGTCCTGGTACAGCAGAACCGTCGTGTCCCAGAGCGCTTGCGGCACGCCACTCTTAATTCCCGAAACCGCCATTCCGCGGAAGAGCTTTGGCACCGATTCCAGCACGATTACTCTGTAACTGATAACGGGACTACTGGGGTCGGCGTCGGCAACCAGGTGCTGGCTCCAAGCGCGAGAGTCCGCGCTGGCGGACTTGGCAAATGAGAACACCAGAACTCGATTGCTGCCCTTGGCCGCTGACGGCAGTTCCAGCAGCTTCCCGGATACTGTATGCCCGCTAAGCATCGGGAGCGGTTCACCGACCGTCAGCTGGTCGGCGGTAGCAGCGCCCGCCAAAAGAGAGAACAAGATGAAAAGTGAACGAATCATGTTTCGTGAATGAGCATAGCGAAAACTCCAAGTCGTGGCTGATTCAGTTCTCACTTGGATGCTCTAAATGATCAACGACTATCATTGATACGGAACCTTTTTGCCTTTGTAACTTCAACCCCAGTGTTTCCTTCAATGCGGTTGCAAGTGATGGACGATCGGTACTGGACCGTTCAGTGCTCTCATCTTCGAGACCTCCCTGACCGGCTGCATTCGGGAACGCAGAAAGCTCTCCTTCCCAGGTGAGTGCGATGTCGTAGCAGCCCCCAACACCGGTCCGATCGATCACTTCGCGCCCGAGTACTTCGGAGAGATGTTTACAAAGTGCGCTGAGCGTCGTTCCTTTTGCTCTGAAGGAGTTGGGGCCTCCTCCTGAAGAATTCATACATGCACTGGGTTTTCCCAACTTCAGCTCTTTTTGAGCAGGCACCAGGGCATACACAGACCCTTGTCTACTATCCGCGTGGACTCTCAAATTAAAGCGCCGCTCCAGCAGAGCCCGCACCATTAAAGGGACATCTCGCTGCCAGGACGACGCGTTCTCCGCGAACTTCGCTTCGACCTCGAATCCTTCCCGATTGGCCCATCGTGCATATCCAGTAACTTGAAATGGCAACACCTTGAATGCCATGGCGATAAGGCTAACCGCAGTAATATTGCGTGCAGTGAAGCTCCCCGGCGAGATAGAGGTGAGCGAATTTTCGTTTCCGGGCGGCGTTGGTCTTATCGACGCTACTGCGAACTCCGGCAAATCCGCCGGCAAGACAGTGAGAGCACTTTGCCCGGTAAGAGCAATGACAGCGGCCACGATGTTTACCGGTTGTCGCCTCACACCATATATCCTTTCACCTTCGCACTCCCAAAACCGTCCTGTTGGTACCGGCTTATCCCTCGACTGCGGCGACCTTGACGAACTTGAATAGGGTTGGATGGGCGCCGTTTGGCCGAACAGATTGAAAGAGTCTGCCGTGCCCCTCACTAGACTAAAGTCTCCGGAAGAAATGCTCTCCGACATCACCCGGCACAGTCGGTTTACGGCGGAGGAATTTCGCGTCTTGGCGACCGTGCGGCCCATTGACGTGCCCAGCCTTCACCGGCGCATCCGAAGCATGCTTGAACACGCGGAACTATTTATCAGCCGGATTCCAGGCGATGCTGTGGGCTTTGTATTTCTGGAGGGCGCAAAACCCGTTCAGCCAGATCTTGAAAACTTCGGCAGATACCAGCGCCACGCCGGTGCACCGGGCGGCGTTTGGCCGTCCTCCTCCGAGATGTCGGGCGCTATGTTGGCGTTACAACAAAAAGCCGAACTGCAACGAGCCGAAGCCGTCCCGTGTCATTGGGTCCTTTGTGGACACGCCAATTCGTGTGCAACGCCCGATGATCTGCTCGTTCGCGATACCCTGGCACAGGTTACAGCCTTAGAAAGTTCAAGGTGTCCCGCCGTGTTTACTCTTTCGATCCGCTGCGCCTCTGCCGACGACGAAGAAGACATTGTCACCCTATGGCGTACCTGCGGGTTGGAAACTTCGTACAATGATCTGGCGCAGGATTTTCGTTTCGCCCGCGCGAAGCCGAACTCCGACATTCTTGTCGGTGTCAGCCCCGAAGGAAGGATTGTCGGCAGCGTCATGGCCGGACATGATGGCCATCGCGGCTGGCTCTATTGCGTTACCACAGCGCCAGACTGTCAGTTGCAGGGCATAGGGCGGCAGATGGTTGCGGCAGGTGAGCAATGGCTTCGCGACCGCACGGTCGTCAAAGTTATGCTGCTTGTGCGAGACACCAACACGCAGGTCGTCGATTTCTACAACCACATCGGTTTTGAGGCCATACCGCGCGTTGTCATGCAGAAATGGTTAGTTGAATAAGTGGACCCAACCACGCGGCGGTCCAGCCGCACTCTACAGCGCCTAATATAGTGTTGACCGCGTTCACGCTGCGGCGTACGTAGTCCGGCGTCTTCATCATTTTCCTGCGGCGAAAGTTAGAGCAACAAAAGGTATTTCGCGCACGATCAGGCTCGCACTTTAGTCGCATGGCTTTCAACTTGCGCCGAAGCCGGGTGAACACCGACGGCCCTCACCGTCCGACAACACCGAGTAATGTCTGACTCAATTATCTGTGGGCGGATCGACGTGGTCTACTACCCAATATTTCACTGGACCGGCGGTTTTTGTGAGGCGCAATCCAAACTGACTCTGCAAATTCGTGATCAGCAACCCGGCTCCTTCGGCTCCGAATCTCGGGGAAGGCGTCTGCCCATTTGGTGCTTCCGGGACGCTCCAGCGTACGTCAAAATCGTAATAGCCCTTCAGTCCGGTTTGGTCCACCACCGATCGCTCCAGGAATGTAGACAATGCAGCCGCCAGGCCCGACATGGTCGACTTCTTTCCGATCAGCCGGCCCTCTCTGTCGCCCATCGCCGCGCCGACGTAGCCTTCCTTGGCCGGAAACACTGGTGGATCGACCTCCTTAATCCTGACGCCGCCCCTTGCGACCTCGAGCTTAAAGAGTGGCTCCTGGCGAGTTTCGGCATGCACGCGCAAATGAAAGCGATCGCCGAGCATGGCGCGCATCATCAGGCGCACCTGCTCCTTGTTTTCCTCTGGCGGAAGCGACGGGAAACCCTCCGCCGGCTTGGATGCGACCGCGTAGGCTTGGTTTTTCGCCCAATTCGGCAACCCCACCACTTGCCTGGACAGGTTCAGGCCTTCATGTTGTAGGCGAACCCGATCATAAAGAGCATGTTCGTACGCGGATCAACATACTGGCCGCCGGGCAACACCGGCGTGAAGTCTTGGTCCCGAATGAGTGGAGGTGCGTTTGGCGGTACTACACGAATCGAAACAACGTCGAATTTCGGCGCCGCTGGCTCAGAAGACGGCTGTGCCGGGAGAGCCGCGGCCAAGGCAAGGACTGCGAATCCGATTCGTTTCCATGGACTAAAGACCCTCGGAATGGCTTCTGTTCTGAGATTGTTGCATACCGGTCGGTTTCGAAAACATCGCCGGAAGGCTTCGAAACAGAGGGATTGAGGTATTTCATTAGTAGTTTCTCACTATGCCGATGATCAGGCGGTTTGGCCTCGCCGACTCGCATTGAGGAACCCACCACCGCCAACGTCGAAGTGATGGGCGGGACGCTGGTGCAAGAATTTGTTGCGAGGTATCTCGACGAGGAAAGCCGCTTCCTTCAAGCGGTAAACCGTGCACAGACGCGTTACAACGCGGCCGTTATCTCACGCATGGGCAGATGGCCCTTTGTCTTGACAACTGCTTGAACCTGAAACGGCTCCGCTCGCGGGGCTTCAAATTATTCGTATTATTCGTAAACTTCGCGCCGGTGAGCAATGCGCGTGATGCTCACCAGTTTTGCTACGTCGTCGATCAGGTAGACTACGCGCCATTCTCCGACGCGGACACGCCATTGATCTTTGTAGCCCTTCAATTTTTTACATCCAGGGGGTCGTGGCGTTTGGGCCAAGGATTCGAGTTTGCGGACAACACGCGCCAGCACGCGATCTGGCAACGCTTCAAGTTCCTTCCGAGCGGGGGGTTTTATTTCGACACTATAGCTATTCACGCAGCCGACCGCGTTTAGTGAGATCCGCTTTGATTTTTTCCAGCGGTATTCCCTTCCCCTTGCGCCGCGATTCCGAAATCAGCCCGTCCCAAAAGTCCTCTAGGGCCGCGCCGTGTTTTTTTAGGTCGATTTGCACAGCTACCTTACGACCCTTTTCATCGGTCACGAACTGGATTCCGCTCATGGCTTTATTTTCGCTTATCGATGAGGGCGCCCTCGTATCGTGCAGTGGGGAGGCTACTCACGCCAATATCGAAGTGACGGAAAGGCCAGCGCAAAACTAACTGCGATCAGAATCGTGGCGAAGCCGCCCCCGGCGACGCTGGCGACAGGGCCGAACCAGGCGGCGGTCCAGCCGGACTCCACCGCGCCTAATTGGTTGGAGCAACTGATGAATATATTATTGACGGCGTTCACCCGGCCGCGCACGTAGTCCGGTGTCTTCATCTGCACCAAAGAAGACCTGAGGACGACGCTGATGTTGTCGCAAGCGCCCGTAAGCACAAGCATGGCAAGCGAGAGCGGTAGAGAGCGCGAAAACCCGAAGACCACGGTCGCTGTGCCGAAACCGGCCACCGCCAATAAGAGAGTAATCCCCGCATCACTGACCTTGTGCCGATGAGACAAGAGAAACGCCATAAATACGGCCCCAAGCGACGGCGCTGCGCGAAGCCACCCCAAGCCCTGGACTCCCGTGTGCAGAATCTCGACTGCGTAAATGGGCAGGAGCGCGGTTGCGCCGCCGAAGAGAACTCCGAATAAGTCGAGCGACATGGCGGGAAGGATGAGCTTATGGTTCCAGACGAATCGCACGCCCTCAAGCAACGCCCCGGGTTTAGGCGGCGTGTCGGCAACGTCATTTGCCGCGTACGAGCGCAGGCGGGAGAAGCAAAACAGCACCGCGATGGCGCATCCCACCTGGACCAGGTACACCGATTGGCTTCCGGCGATCGCGAGCAAAAGCCCGGCGATCGCTGGTCCGCCAACATTCGAGATCTCCTGCGCACTGCTGTTCCAGGTGATCGCCTTGTGCAACAGTTCCGACGGAACGACGTGCGGCAACACGGCCGAACGCGCGGGACCCTGGAATGATCGGGCGAGCGCGGTCATGAAAAGGCAAGAATAGATCGATATAACCGAACGCGGCACGAATGCGAGAAACAGCGATGCGCCCAACAGTAGCAATTGCGTGAGCACCATGATGCGGCGGCGGTCGTACCTATCCGCGACCTGGCCGGCAAACAGCGCAAACACCAGGAATGGCGTCACCTGCACGAAGCCGACATTGCCAAGGACCATGGCGGATTTGGTCTGCAGATAGAGGTCCCAGCTGACCGCCACCGAAAGCATCTGTAATCCGAGGCTGGCAAGAAGGTTGCCGGCAAGCAAATAGCGGTAATCACGAAAGCGGAACGGAGCGTAGGCGTTCAACCTACTAGCTTCGCCGATGGGCTCTTGGGCGAAACAGATGCCGCCTTGGTATAGAGTGTTTGGTCAGGAGCCCACTATCGATGAATCAGGACAACAGCAGCCGGCCGAGCCGCCGCACTTTTCTGCAAGCGTCCAGCCTATCGGCAATTGCCGCAACCCGCGCTTGGGGCGCTAACGATCGGATCAACGTGGCCATTGTGGGCGTTGGCGGCCGAGGCCGCAACCATATCACCGAGTACTCGAAGCAAAGCGATGCTCGCATTTATGGGCTGTGCGACGTCGACCAGGCGAATCTGGAGCGCGGCGTGGCGATGGTGAAAAAGCTGACCGGCGATACACCGAAGAGCTACCAGAATATGAAGGACGTCTTCGCCGACCCTCACGTGGACGCCGTCTCGATGCCCCTGCCAAACCATTGGCACGCACTGGCGGCGGTATGGGCCTGTCAGGCCGGCAAGGATGTCTATATTGAAAAACCCGCCTGCCATGACCCGTACGAAGGACGGCAGATGATCGCCGCGGCCCGAACCTACGGACGCATGGTGCAAGTTGGGTCGCAGGGCCGCAGCCTAGCGCATAAAATGCGAGCCGTACAACTGCTGAAAGACGGTGCCATTGGCAACGTCTACATGGCTCGCGGATTGTGTTTCAAACGGCGCAAATCAATCGGCCACACTCCTATTGAGCCGATCCCGCCGGGAGTGGATTGGGACAAGTTTCTTGGCCCGGCGCCGATGATCCCTTTTTCGAAGAACCGGTTCCTATACAACTGGCATTGGTTTTGGGACACCGGGAACGGCGACATCGGGAATCAGGGCGTACACGAGATGGATATTGCACGCTGGGGTTTGGGCGTCGACCTGCCTCGCTCGGTAGTCGCCAACGGAGGCAAGTATGCCTATGACGACGACCAGCAGACGCCAAATACGTTGCTCGCGCGCTTTGATTACGGCGACAAGGAACTCGTGTTTGAAGTACGTGGCCTGCCAACGGGTGTCGAGGGTGGCATGACAGCCGAGGCTCCGAACACGATTGGAGTGATGTTCTACGGCGAGAAGGGCTGGATGGCCTTGGACGCCAACGGATATCGGATTTACGGCGAAGATCCCGAGAATCCAACACAGCAGGCGAAGTATGAGGAACCGCATAAGACCGATACCGGTCCGCATATCACCAATTTCCTGAAAGGCGTTCGTAGCCGCAATTATCAGGACCTGCATGCGGATGTTGAGATCGGCGTCAAGTCGGCCGATCTCTGCCATCTGGCGAACATCAGCTATCGGCTAGGCGGGACGCTGCTCAACTTCGATCAGACTACGCAGCGATTTGATCATTCGGCGGCAAATGATTTGGCGCATCCGCAATATCGGGAGCCGTATATCATCCCGCAGCTGGCGTAAACAAATACGGTTCCAGCGTACGCGCAACCTGCAGCAACTGCGGTTCGGTGAACGGCGGGCTAATCATCTGCAGACCGATCGGCAGGCCCTGAGCAGTTCTGCCGCAGGGAATGGAAAATCCCGGGTCGCCCACGAAGTTCAGGCCGCGAACCAGGCGTGTCGAAGCCATGCGCGCGTCTTCCGGCTGGCCGTTGATATCCACCGTAGACTCGTCCATGCGTGGAGCCGTGATGGGTGTTGTGGGAGTGAACAACAAATCCACTTTCGCCCAAAGCGCGTCCATTTCGCGGCGAAAAACGGTCCGAAGTCTTTGGGCATTCACATACTCGTGGCCGGCGATCATTCGGCCCTGCTCAAGCAAGGCCCAGACATCCTGGCCAAATTGTGAGGAGTCGCGGTGGTTGGCGTATAGTGCCGCAACTTCAGCCAGTTGCATGACGCGGGCGGCCAGATTCACTTCCTGGAACTCGGGTACTTGCACTTCTTCAACCTCCGCTCCCAGGCGCTCGGCTTCCCGGGCCGCTTTGCGGACAGCCTCGCCAATCTCATTCTGTACTTGCTCGAAAAAGAAGTTGCTTGGCAACCCGATCCGGATACCAGCCAGGCTTTTAAGAGGCGGCAGGTTGAATTCGGGCGCTGGTATTTTGGCGGAACTCTCGTCCTTAGGATCAGGCCCGGCAATCACATTCATGGCGAGCGCGCAGTCCTCTACCGATGCCGCGATCGGCCCGACATGATCGAGCCCCGCAGCGAGCGGCAGCACGCCCCGACGGCTCACGCGTCCATAGGTAGGCTTCAGTCCCACCACGCCGCAATAGGATGCCGGAATGCGTATCGATCCTCCTGTGTCGGTTCCCAGCGACATCGGGATCGCATGCTGTGCCACCAATGCCGCCGAGCCGCCGCTGGAGCCCCCTGGAATGCGCTCCGGATCGTGTGGATTCCGAACGAAACCGTGGTGCGGATTCTTGGACGTGATGCCATAGGCAAGCTCGTGCAGATTGAGCTTAGCGATCGTGATGGCGCCCGCAACTTCAAGCTTGTCAATGACCGTCGCATTGTAGGACGGAACGAAGTCCCTATACGGGATCGATCCGGCAGTGGTCCGCACGCCGCGCGTGTAGAACAGATCTTTGTGAGCCAGTGGAATGCCGTGAAACAGGCCGCGGTCCATGCCACGGGCCAGTTCCTTGTCACGCTCCACGGCAGCTTCAAGGGCCCGGTCCTCCATCAGCGTGATAACGGCATTCAACTGATCGCGCTTCAACGCCTCAAGGGCCTGCTCAGTCAATTCAACGCAAGAGGTAGACCCCGCCCGCAGACGCGCCGCTTGTTCGCGGATCATTCTGCCGCCTCAGCGATTGAGCCATCGACGGTCCGAACGTGCGGCGAGTAGACGGGAGCGGGCTCAATCTCCCAGTTCAATCTCGTCGTCAGCGGACCGAAACCCGCACGCAGCGATTCGATGACCAGTTCGTTGGCGGCTTTAACTTCCTTGTCTTGCTCTGAAGAAGGCATTCGTATATTGCAACATGCCAGCCGTTATTATGGTCCCCAGATGCCCACTCCATTGACTGTTCTTGAGGAAGAGGAACGGTTATTTCAAGCTTCCGTGCGCGAGTTCGCAAACGACCGCATCGCGCCCTACGCGCGGGCAATGGATGAAGCGGGCGAACTCCGCCAGGGCCTGCTTAGCGAATTGTTTTCCTGCGGATTGATGGGCATCGACGTCAAGGAGGAGTACGGGGGCCAGGGCGGTTCGTTCTTCCAATCCATTCTTGCTGTGGAGGAGCTTGCCAAGGTGGACCCGGCTGTTTCGGTCGTTGTCGACGTACAGAATACGCTTGTGACCAATGCGATCGAGCGGTGGGCAACGCCTGAGCAGAAACGAAAGTATCTGCCGCGCCTGGCCAATGAGAGCGTCGGCGCTTATGCGTTGTCGGAGGCTCAGTCGGGCTCGGACGCATTTGCCCTAACAGCTCTGGCTGTCCGCGACGGCGAGGGCTTCCGCTTGACAGGACGCAAGCTCTGGATCACAAACGCTGCCGAAGCCGGCATCTTCCTGGTCTTTGCCACGCTCGATCCCGCCGCCGGCTATCGAGGAATCACCTGCTTCGTGGTGGAACGCGGCACTCCGGGCATTGCCGTCGGGAAGAAGGAGAATAAACTCGGCATCCGCGCTTCGTCCACTTGTGAGCTGCTGCTCGATGATGTCGCGATTGGCGCCGAAAGCCTTTTGGGCGAGCCTGGCAAAGGATACAAAATCGCCATCGAAACGTTGAACGAAGGGCGCATCGGCATCGCCGCTCAGATGCTTGGATTGGCGGAAGGCGCCCTTGACCATGCTCTACGCTATGCCGGCGAGCGTAAACAGTTCGGCAAGCCGATTGGCGAGTTCCAGGGAGTTCAGTTCGATTTGGCGGAGATGGGCACGCGCGTTGAAGCCGCACGCCTGTTGGTTTACAATGCAGCGCGGCTCCGCGACGCAGGGCTTTCTTTTGTCCGCGAAGCCGCTATGGCGAAGTATTTCGCTTCCACGATTGCCGAAGAAGTTGCGTCAAAAGCAGTGGAGATCTTTGGGGGCGTTGGATTTACCAAGGATTACCCTGTCGAAAAGCTTTTCCGGGACGCCAAAATCGGCCGGATTTATGAGGGAACCAGCAACATTCAGCGCGTGACGATCGCGAAGGACCTACTCGCGCGACGCATTGCTCGGAACTGAAGATCGCGCTTTCGGCTAAGGGGCGTAGAGTAGAAATAGGGGGTGCAAACAATGCGCTTCACGGTATCTGCAGCAATTTTCTTAATCCTTGCCGCATCGGCATGGGCACAACGCGGGGGCGCCGCTATGCATGCCTCGGCTCCTGCCCAGCATTTCTCCGCCGCTGCTGCCCAGCATTTCTCGTCCAGTCCTGCCCCGCGCTTCTCCTCAGGTACTCACATGGCATCCGGGATGCCTCGTACTCCGCACTCTGGGCCGATCACGAATCGAGGCGGCTACGGCTATAACGGTTACGGCGCTCGCGGGACGTCCCGCTACTATCATCAGATTCCGTATCTATGGGCTCTTTATCCCAACTACTACGATCCGTTCCTGTTCGATAACTCGGGATACGATTCAGCGCCGGGTTATGGCGCCGATTACAACGGCGGGTACGATCCCTACGCCTCTGGATATGGACCACAACAGGGGCCTGACCCGCAAACGGCTTACCTTTCGGACCAAATTCAACAGCTCAGCGGGGAGTTGAGTCAGCTCAACGCGGGTCCGCAACCGCCTCCTCAGGTGCCGATGGCGCCGATGAGCTCGGCTGCTCCGGCAACCCCGATTACCGTAGTGTTGAAGGATGGCAAGCGCCTGCAGGTTCAGAATTACGCAGTGATGGACCAGACATTTTGGGATTTCACCAGCCAGCCTGTAAAGAAGATCCCCTTGGCAAGCATCGATATCACCGCCTCCGAAAAGATGTCGGCTGCAAGCGGGGCCGATTTTCCTCATCTCGCGGTTTCCAGCGGATCGGGACAGTAGACGTGGGGAAATTGGTCTAGAACCGGCTTGGTCGAAGCGGATTCGGTAGCGGCAACGCTGCAGCGGTACTGGGGCTACTTGAGCTTCCGGCCTTTACAGGAACGGGCGGTCCAAAGCATTCTGGCTGGCCGCGACTGCGCCGTCGTGATGCCGACCGGCGGCGGCAAATCGCTCTGCTATCAATTGCCGGCGCTGATTCTCGGCGGCACGGCGATCGTCATTTCTCCCTTAATTGCGCTGATGCAGGATCAAGTTGTGCAGCTGCGGGCGATGGACATCCCTGCGGCCTTTCTGAACACTACCCTGCCCCGCCCCGAGCAATCCCGCATTATGATGAGTGCGGCCCAAGGCGCTTTCCGGCTGCTTTACCTTTCACCGGAGCGGCTGGCAAATCCGGACACCATCGCATGGCTGCGGCGGGTGCCGGTTTCGTTTTTCGCCATAGACGAAGCGCACTGTATTTCCGAGTGGGGCCACGAATTTCGCCCCGACTATCGGCAATTGATCGCCTTACGCGAGCAATTTCCCGATAAACCCATTGCCGCATTCACCGCCAGCGCAACCCAACGCGTACGCCACGACATCCTCTCGCAACTGGGACTGCGCGATCCCGACAAGTTGATCGCAAGCTTTCGCCGGCCAAACCTTCGCTTTACGGTGAAAAAGTGCGCCAATGAGGAGCTACAAAACTATCTATTGCGGGCCGCGCTCACCGAGCATAAGGGTTCGGCTGCCATCGTGTATGCTTCTACCATCCAGCGCGTCATGGAAACGGCCGACTGGCTGCTCCGTTTGGGCATTCCGGCGGTTCCCTACCACGGCCAGATGGATGCTGCTATCCGCAAGAAAAACCAGGAACTTTGGATGTCCGACGAGCGGCCGGTGATGGTCGGCACCCTGGCCTTCGGGCTGGGTATCAACAAGGCCTGCGTCAGAACAGTAGTCCATCTATCTCTCCCGAAATCGATTGAGCAGTATTATCAGGAGGCAGGGCGCGCCGGACGCGATGGCCTGCCTTCCGATTGTCTGCTCCTATGGCAATACCGCGACGTTGCGTTATTAGCGCATTTCATACAAACCGGCACCGAATCGGAGGAGCGGGAGCGTTCCTGGCAGCGTTATCATCGCGTTCGCCGGTTCGCCGAGACCAGCGTCTGCCGTCAATGGCAGATTTGCGAGCATTTCGGCGAAAAACCGAAATGGGAAGAGTGCGGGCAGTGTGACATCTGTGTGGGTTCTCCGCCTTGGCTGACCGTTGCGGAGGGTAAGGGCATGCCCGAGCGCAAACGACGCCCGATTAGACGGCGATAGCAGATTCCGGACCGCCCCTACATCCTGAGAACTACTTGTAACTCTAGTACTCTCATATCTAACCCGAATCCGCCGATAAAACGATATGATTGTAGATGCGGGATAAATCTTCCCCGCCCGCTCTGCGCCACTGTCCCTATGTACAACGCTTATTTCGGGTTTCGGGCCAATCCCTTCAACCTCAGTCCCGACCCCGATTTCTTGTTTCGCAGCCCGCAGCATGAAGAGGCTCTCGCTAATCTGATCTACGGCGTGCGGAGCCGGAAGGGTTTCATCTCGCTTACTGGTGAGGTGGGGACCGGCAAGACCACCATGCTCGAGTGCTTGCGGGACTACCTGGAAGCCCATCGAATTGAATTCGGATTTATCTTTAATTCGCGCCTGACTCCGGACCAGTTTTTCGAAATGATAGCGTACGATTTCGATCTGCAGTGCGACCGCAAATCGAAAACCGACGTTCTGTTCGCCCTCAATTCAATTCTTATCGACCAGGCGGAACGTGGACGAACCTGCGCCCTGATCATCGATGAAGCGCATAACCTAGACTGGGATGTGCTCGAAGAGGTTCGGCTATTGGGCAATCTGGAGAACCGGACCGGCAAGCTCTTGCAGATCGTGCTCAGCGGGCAACCGGAACTCGACCGCAAGCTGGATGCCCCCAATCTGCGGCAACTGAAACAGCGCCTGGTCCTTCGCTGTACGCTGAATCCTTTAACACAAGCCGAGTGCTCGGAATATATTGAATCCCGGCTGGCGCGCGCCGGAGTGACCAATCAGACGCTCTTTTCGCGGGATCTGATGAACGAGATATATCTCCGATCCCATGGCATACCGCGATTGATCAACGCGATCTGCGACAACCTGCTGGTAACGATGTTTGCGATGGAGCAGCGTACTGCGACCGTTCCCATGCTCGATGAGGTATGTCACGATATGCGCCTGGAATGGCCGGGTGGCAATCGCGAGCG
>DATBEF010000179.1:0-22960 GCA_036269625.1 Bryobacteraceae bacterium
AAACGCGCCTCCCATTAGGACGATCTCTCGCAGGTGACCGGCAAGACGCGGCTCTTTGGCTAATGCCAGCGCAATGTTGGTCAGCGGAGCCAAACAACACAGCGTTACTTCGCCGGGCGGATTGGCCATCACCAGATCCACCATGATTTCCGGGGCGAAACCGTCCGCAAGTAGCGTGATCGGTTCAGCCAGTTCGTACCCATCAAATCCCGTCCGGCCATGTACATGTTCTGCCGTAACAAGGCGGCGAACCAGCGGCGCAGCGGCGCCCGCGTAGACAGGTGTATCCGTCCTTCGCGCCAACTCGAGCGCCTTCCGGGCGTTTTTGGCGGTCAACTCTAGCGGGACATTCCCAGCGACCACAGTGATGCCAAGTACTTTCAGGGCCTCAGGCGACGCGAGCGCGACCAGAAACGCCACGGCATCATCGGGCGAAGGATCGGTATCGATAATGACTGAGCGCACACCGCCGCTCACTTCGGCTGTATCTCCTTTCTAATTTCCATCCAGAGTTGAAAGTAAGCCCACTCTGGCGGAGCGTTCGGCTCCTGAATATGATCAGGTCGGAGGATCAAGTCACCGGTTTCAAGCAGTATCTCGCGCACCCTTGGATTCTGCTCAAGCTTCGCGTGAAGAGCTTCGACAATCAATCGGTAATGCTCGCCCTTTTGCATCGATCGATACGGCATTCGTTGGCCTTCAAACGTCACCCAATCGATGTCCATCTTGGCCATGTTCTCCTCCGCAATCGTACCCGCAGCCTTCGCGTCGAAGGCCGTCATTTGCGCCACCTCTTCTCGCGTGTGCGGCCATTTAATACCCGGCGCGAGCGCCCGTGGGTCCTTGGCGTCCTCCGGATAAAGCATCATTTGCCAAAAGCCCTCCACGCTTGCATAGCGCTTGCCGCGAAGAGTGAATGGCGTAGCCGAAAAGTTTGACAGAATGCCCAGCTCGTTGCGCTTGGAGAGGATCACTTCGCCGGGTTTAGCAGCCTGCGGAAGAATCTCCCAATCGGGCTTATTCGCATCGATGACGGGCGTCCACCAATGGATGGGATATTGCGCCGCCTGGGCCAGGAACGTCAGGATGGCTAGTTGCGCAATCACTTCAGCTCCTCCAGTGCCTGCCGAGCCTGTTCGTCTTGCGGAACTTTCTCTAACAGCTGCCGCAGCACTCCGCGGGCCTTCTCAGCATCGCCTTCCACCGCGTAGACACGCGCGAGATTCAAGTATGATTTGTTGAAGTTCGGCGCCACTTCGATGCAACGTTCAAACGTCTGGACGGCTTGATCGCGGCGTTGTGTTCGAAGATAAAGCACCCCTAGATTATTCAGCGCTTCAGGATAGGCGGGACGGCTTTGCAAAGCCCGTTGAAATAGCTGGTAAGCGCGGTCCGTATCGCCGGTCTGCGCGAAAACCATCGCCAAACCGTAGTTTGCTTCCGGGTCTTGTGGCTTAACTTGAATGGCGCGCTCAAAAGCTTGCCGTGCGTCCTCCCAACGCTTCTCCTGCCGGTAAGCATTCCCCAAATTGTCGAGTGCGATAAAGTGATCGGGACTCAACCGCAACGCATGTTGAAAGTAATTGATGGCCTCATCGGTCCGCTCTTCGCGAGCGGCTATCAAGCCAAGATTGTTCCAGGCATTTGGCAACGTATCGGGATAGCTGCCCTGCAGCTTCACCGTGTGCTCGAATTGCTCGCGCGCTTCAGCCGTCTTACTCTGCTTCAGATAGACGCTGCCCAACCCATACAGCGCCTCTGCGCTGGAAGGATTTTCTCGCAAAGCCCGAAAGAAAGACGATTCAGCTTGATCGTAGTATCCGCGCCCGAAGAAAATTGATCCCAAAGACAGATAGTTGCGCCCAAACTCATAAGTGCTTGCCACCCCACGAAACGGCAGCGCACGCGATAGCGTGTCCGTGGCGGTCAGAATCTGAAAATCGTGCCGGATGCGCTCCGGAGCGATTGGCCCTTGATAGATCTTGACGATGTCTCCTTGAGGATTGATCAGGAAGGAAGCGGGGACCGGTAGGTCACGATGGCGGTCAAAGACGTAGCGATAGAGAAGGTTGTAGACAGCAATCACGTCGTCCTGCGCCTTTTCGCAATCGAGGGCTACTACGTTGGTTTGAGCGCGCCGAAGCGCGGCTGCATATTCGCGGCTGGCCAGGAATGCCGAAGTCCAGAAATGGAGGAGCATCGCTTGACCACGTACGGCAGAGAGCAGGGGAAAATTGGGCGCGGCGATCGGAGAGATGAGCCAGGTTTCTACACTTTCCGGCAGAGTTTCGGCAGTTTGCGGAGAAGAAGCCACGGATTTAGCGATTGTCTTAAACGGTTCCGAGCGGTAGGCATCCGCGCCCTCTTCGATGAAAATTCGGTGGCCGGCGGGCAATTCGTCCCAATGCTGTATAACGCCGCCGGGCCAGCGGACCGTCGCGCGAATCGGGCCTTTGCTTGAACCCAAGCCGAAGAATAGTTCTTTGCTGTGTTGCGAAAGAAAGCCTGATCCCGCTTGCAGCAGCCGCGTTTGGCGGCCTGCATCCGTTTCGATAGAAACCGCCGTGCCGATCGCATCGCGATTGCTTTTCGTGCCGCGAAGCCGGAATGAAATGGCCAATGGCAGATCAGGTTGGATATTGCGCAGAAGGCGAAACTGCGGGGCGTTGCGGTTCTTGATCAGAACTTCCTGCCGGCCGTCGCCATCGAAATCGGCCAGCACGAACGACCGGCCATCTTCGACAAAGTCGAGGCCCAGGGCACCGGATACATCGGAAAATGTGCCGTTCCGATGATTCACAAAGAAGTTGTTGCGCTCATACCCGCTCCAGGTGTAATCGGCGCGGAGCAGTTCGTTGACCGCGTTCCAGCCCTGTTCGTAATTGGGCGAATTTCCAGAATTGTTGGGGGATTTTGCCACCACCTCACGCCAGAAAAAACTATTCAGATCTTCGCGCGAAGGGCCGGAAACCATGCCGTTTACGACATACAGATCGGGGAAGCCATCATGGTCGAAGTCCCAGGCATCGCTCGACCAGGACCAGCGGCCCATGCCCAGTCCGGCCGCCACTGTCGTGTCCTCGAAAGCTCCACCGCCCTGATTTCGGAACAGCGAATTGCCCATCGCGTGCTTTCGATAGAGCTGACGAGCTTTTTGCGATGCATTCTTCTGGAAGCTCTCCTGCTGGGATATGCGTTGACCGGCCGCGGTCCACATGTCTGCGACATAAAGGTCCTGCGCGCCATCATTGTCATAGTCGAGCCAGCTGACACTCATGCCGGCACCCACGTCCTCTACCCCCGCTTGTGGCGCGACGTCGGAGAACGTGCCGTCGCCGTTGTTGCCGTAAAGATTCTTGCGGCCGAAATCGTTAACCACATACAGATCAGGCCACCCGTTCGCGTCCGGATCGCCCCAGCCGCAGCAGAAGCTGTAGCGTGTATTGTTCACGTTCAGACCCGACTCGGCCGTTACGTCTCGGAACGTGCCATCGCCGTTGTTGCGCATCAAAAAGTTTGGCGGACCGTTTTCTGCGTCGTCATACGGAACGGGATATCGATATTGATCCGCGCCCTGATAGTAGACGTAGAGACAAAAATAGATGTCGAGTAGTCCGTCGCGATTGTAATCGGCCGCAGCCGCACCGGTGAACGTGCCTTGCGGAGGACTGGCGAAGCGAAATGCGTTTTGCTTCAAACGAAACTTACCGCCTCCCTCGTTTAGAAAGAGCAGCGGTCCCGCTGCACGCACCACGACCAGGTCCTGACGGCCATCGTTATCGAAATCGGCGAACAGAGCACACGCAGTATTGTCGAGCAACCCGAGGCCGGAATGTTCCGTGACGTCTTCAAAGGTTCCGTCGCCCCGATTCCTGTAGAGGCGGTTAGGAAGACCGGCAGGCTGGCAAACATAGATGTCGTCTAGCCCGTCGTTATCGATGTCGCCCACCGATACGCCGTTGTGTCCATATATATCGATGCCGCATGCGCCGTCAAGAACAGTCCTCCAGTAATCAACGCCATGGACCATCTGCTCAGCATATGAGCGGTTTCCACCAAACGCGTGCTGCGTGATGTCTTCGAACCATGGCGCGTCAGATCGGCTCCGCGTTTCCTCCGAGCATTGCCAGCTGCGAATGCGATACTCACCATTCGTTTCGGCATCCCAAACAAGATTCCATGTGCCGATCCGCTGTTCGCGATGGAAATCGCGGCCGGCGCCAACCAGTTCATAGCGGACCTGGGTCTGAGTAGCGCCGGATGCGAGCGTTGTGATGCCGATAATCTGCAACTCGGCCGTGATGAGACCGGAGAAGTCCGCGAGCGTCGCACGAAATTCCTGAATAAATTCATCCGGCGCAAGTGCTGTCTGCGCAGTAAAGCGAACACGACGCACTTCGAGCGGGGGACCTTTTCTGAGCACCTTCGTTTCGGCCGGGCGCAGAGAAGCGCCTTGAAAAGTGGTCGACAGAACCTGTTTGATTGCCCCGACATCGTGAGGAGACTGCAAAAGACCCGCGCTCCATCCGGCGAGAATGGCGGCAATCTGATCGTGAATCTTCTCGGCCGGGAAGTTGTCGAGACCAGCGCCGATATTCAGCAGGGAATCGAGAGGCGTCTGTTCGCGATAGCGCGGCTGAACATGGAATTCGCCTTGGCCCGCGGGCGTAGAAGCACCAAGAGAACCAGGAAGACCGGCGGGCCGCAACGCTGCCGCCGCGCCCCAGCCGCATCGCAGGAGAAAATCGCGCCGGTCCACAGTGGCAGTGTAAACCAGCCTTTTCCTCAGTCAGACTCAGGATACGGTAAGTCGTCGGGGTGAACGTCGATATAGTCGGGTTCAGGATCGGTGACAAAGCGTACAGCTTCGATGTCCTCGAGGCCCTGCAGTAGAGCCTTGCAGATCCGGTGCATGCCATCCATGACACGGCCATCGCTCGAAAGAATGATCGGGAAAGCAAGATCGCAATCAAGAATCAGGCGTACATGCCCGGTTATCTCACGGCAGGTCAGTTGTCGAACGCGCTCGTGCGCCCAATGCGGCTCATCTAACTCCCGAATAGCGGACAGCGGAACGCGGTCGCGAGCCAAACTGTCCGATTGCTCGATCAGACGGTGAACGTCCCAAGCGCACAGACCACGGGGAGACCTTCTGAAATGATACTGCGTTCGCATTATCCTCAAGCGGCGATATGATTATGCCAGAGCGATCCGGGAGGTTTGTCCATGATCCAAACGCTGATGAAGAACTGGTGGTTGCTGGCTTTGGTTGGCATTCTGGATCTGATCTATTCGGCCGTGAACGTCTTTATGCAGGATGCCAATGGATCCCTGACTTTTCGGACACGCGTACTGAAGAGCACCATGCTGTTTCTGGGCGAGGTCGCGTTGGCAGCAGGCGTCTGCACGATTGTGGCTGGCCTTTGGAGGTCCACACAAGGCAAGTCGTGGCTTCTGGTGCTGAATGGCCTTGCTCTTACGGCACTCGGACTGACCTTGAATGGCATATTCGGCTTTAGGATTAGCCTTCGTACCATCGCGCTCATGATCATCCTTATGGCGATAAGCATCGGCAGTTTCAACTTCGTGATCGCTCGAACTCTGCGACATTCGCATCATGTTGCGGATGGCTGGTTTTTTAGCATTGCGGGAGCGGGTTCCCTTGCTTTTGCTTTGCCGTTTCTCGCATTAGCCTTTCACTGGATCAAACTCGGGCCAGGGTCACACCAAGATCTTCTGTGGTTTGGCTCTTACTTTGCTTTCACCGCCATCTGCATGCTGGCGATTGCATTCCGTCTGCATGGTCTGGACCGTTCCCAACCCGCTCAGTGGGAAGCCCTCGCCCCTCTCAAACCCTGACTTTTTCGACGCCGGTATTCTTCACTTTAAGACGCATGAAACGATTCCAGCTTATAGCTGAAGGACTCGTCTTCGCTGTCTCTGCGATCGCACAGAGAGGAGCCGTGCAACTTTCAAGTGCGGAAACGGAGGTGACGCTGAAGGCTGGTCCGGCAGCGCCTTACTTATCGAGCCTGGCGGGAAAGGGCGGCAACGTTTGGGAGAACCGGGCCTCGGAGATCCTGATCGATCACGTCGAGATCGATGGGTCAGCGAATGCCATCGAATGGCGACTCCGATCGGCCTACAGCAGCAACGATCGCACGCACGTCCGATTCGTTTATGAGGCGAGCAGTCCGCACCTGCGACTCTTCTGGGAGTGGCGTGTTCGGACATCACATGGACCGATTGAACACAGCATCCGAATCCAGAACCTGAGCGGCAAGGAGATTTGGCTCCCGTTACAAGACAGTTTGCGATTCGATTTTCGAGTCCCACCCGAGCAGTTACTCAAGTATTTCTGGGTGGAAAAAGGCGCCGGTTCACCTTCAGCGGAAGGCACACACGATGTCGCATTGAGGGACGGTGGCGAATGGACCGGCACCTCCAGCACTTATGCGCATGCGAGTAAATTCAAACAGGGCGATGTCGAACCGCGAGAAATCATTCCCTATCTGCTGGTTGAGCACGCCGATCCGAGAGAATCCGGTTGGTACGCCGGGATCGAGTTTAGCGGTCGAACGCGCATCACGCTAAAACGCCGCCAGGAAAGTGTCGCGGGTGAACTTGGCCTGAACCCAAATCCGGGGCGTTATCGCACTCGGCTATTGCCAGGGCAGGCGTTCGAGACGCCCATCATTTTCCTGGGCGCTTTCGACAACGGGCCTGATGGGGCCGGAAATATACTCCGCCGTTGGATTCGAGAAACTCTTAATAGCCGAGTGACGCTTCGCAATCCCTCATACCCGATGCTCGTCAGCAATAGCTGGGGAAGCGGCATGGCCATCAATGAGCAACAGGCGCGCCGGATGATCCAGGATGCTTCCGAACTGGGACTGGAAATGTTTCATCTGGATGCCGGATGGTTTCGCGGTGTAGGAGATTGGGCTTCAGATCCGGCCAAATTTCCCAATGGCGTTGGAGCAGTCGCCGATTATGCGCACCGGATAGGTTTGAAGTTCGGCCTGTGGACCGATTGGACACAGGCAGGTAACAGCACAGAGTCGGGAGCTTTAAATGTGCATGACCCAAAAGTACGGGACTGGCTGGCAGTAGACCCGCCTGCCGGATGGAGGCCGGAGGCGTTCAAGGGAATCACGATCGATATCGGCGTTCCGGCCGCTCGCCAATGGGCCGCCGCAACTCTCAGCAAACTGGTGAGCAACTATCATCTCGACATGCTGGAACACGACGGATATCTGGTAGCTCAGGGATGTGAAAGGCAGGACCATCCTCATGCCCCGCTGGACCTGGCGACGGCGCGGCGCTATAAAGACGAGGACTTCCTGTGGGTCGAAGGTCCAAACGACACTGATGTAAGCTATTACGCCACGCGCGCCTATTACGACGTGCAGTCGAGTCTGCGGCGGCAATTCCCTACTTTGTTGTTTGAAATATGCAATGACGGGGGCCGCATGGTGGATTTCGGAAGTGCGGCGCACGGAGACTATTTCTCCATTACCGATGCTTACGACCCGCTTTCCAATCGACGAGCCTTCTTTGACGCCAGCTATGTATTCCCGCCCGCAATGTTGGAGACCTACGTTGAAAAATGGCCTGCGCCAAAACTCGACAATTTTCGCTACATGTTGCGAAGCGGGATGATGGGCTGGTTCTCACTCATGCAGGATTCAACAACTTGGACGCGCGAGCAGCGCGGCGCTGCACGCGAAGAATTTGCGCTCTACGCACACAAATTGAGGCCGCTGATTCGCGATTCCGATGTTTACCACGTTTCCGAAAGGCCCGATGGAGTGCATTGGGACGGAATAGAGTATTTCGATTCCGTCGCGAGGAGTGGCGTCCTGTTCGCATTTCGTGGATCATCACAGGCGGAGGGTAGACACATTTTTAGATTGCGAGGTTTGCAGAAAGCATCCACATACAAGGTCAATTTTCACGATGGCAGTTCGAGGGATTACAGGGCGTCCGGAGAACGATTGATGAGAATCGGGATCACTGTGGAGAAGGAAGCTCCGAACTCATCCGAAATCGTGTTCCTCGATGAAATCAAGTCCTGATACTTACTCCGCGGACCCTTCCTCTTCAACGGTCAAATTCTGATCGGCCTGGACCTGTTTCAAGACCTGAATGATCCCACTGGGCCATCGAATCTCGATACTGTCAGCCACCGCATCCGCACCCAAACCAAAATGTGCCCGCTTGTCACTCGATGAAAGATAGCTCCCGCTTGTTGACACCGTTGTGTACTGGGTACACGCTTTCGTCACCACCTTTACGACTGCGCCAATGCCATCGCGATTGCTTTTGTGACCTACCAGGTTCAAGCTCAACCAGTGATTGCGGGACGCAGTCTCATTGTGCAGAAGATAAGCAGGACCATCGTTGGTAGTTACCACTGCGTCCACGCGGCCGTCGTTATCCAGATCTCCGACGGCTAATCCGCGAGCCACCCAGGCCTGCTGAAATACCGTTCCTGACTTGGCTGAAACGTCAACAAAGCCATGGCCCGTATTGCGAGCCAGCAGCATCGGTTCCCTGTAATGCAAGTTCGGACTGGTCTTGTCAATATTGTCCAGGTCATGCCCCTGCGCGACAATCAGGTCTTTCCAGCCGTCGTTATCGTAGTCGAACAGCTTCAAACCCCAGCCGGAATAAAACTGCGTCATGCGCCCAATCCCGGAGCTCTTGGTGACGTAATTGAACGTTCCGTCCTTGTTGTTTTCAAACACGGCGTACATTTCGTTCGAAAGATCGTCGACGATCAAATCCGGGTATCCATCGTTATCTAGATCGTTGAAATCCGCCCCCATGCCGGCAAACGTCTTGCCGTCTTCATCCACGGCGACCTGCGCCAGTAAACCGCGCTCTTCAAACGTTCCGTCGCCCTTGTTGTGATACAGGAACTCCGGCATGGAGTCGTTCGCAATAAACAGATCTACGTGACCGTCCAGATCGTAATCGGCAATGGAGATACCAAGCCCTTTGCCCAGTTTGTCCAGGTGCAGTTTTTCGGCTATTTCAGTGAAATGTCCATTGCCGTCGTTGTGGTAAACCAACGGAGTGATCGGCTTAAACGTGTCCGGATGGCAATAAGTGCGCCCCCCTTCGGTGTGCTCGCCACACCAGATATCGTCGAAGTCCCATTGCATATAGCGCAAGACGACCAGATCCAACAGCCCATCGTTATCGAGATCAACCCATGCCGCGCTCGTGGACCAGCCGCTGCCGCCCACGCCTGCTTTGGCGGTCACATCGGTGAACGTGCCATTGCCATCGTTGTGATAGAGCTTGTTACCGTCATAGGCAGTGACGTAGAGATCTTCATAACCGTCGTTATCGAAATCGCCCACAGCAACGCCCATGCCGTAGCCAACACCTTGCAACCCCGCCTTTGCGGTTGCGTCTTCAAACGTTCCGTCGGGCTTCTGATGATATAAACGGTTCCATTCCTTTTCGCCGGTTTTCTGCGGGATGCTCCCCTTGGCGGTGGGGTCTTTCAAAGTTGCGCCGTTAACCAGAAAAATATCCAGACGGCCATCGTTATCGTAGTCAAACAGGGCAACGCCCGAACCCATCGTCTCCGGCAGATACTTCTTCGACGTGTGGGACGCTACATGCTGGAACCGCACGCCGCTCTTCCCCGTGATGTCGACAAAATTTCCCGGCGTGAGGGGTGTGGTCGCTTGCCACGCAGCTGCGCCGCATATAAAAAACGAAAGGAGAGAATAGACTCGAAGTGCAGCGCGGCTTGACATCAGACGGACAGGACAAGTTTAGAATACTGGGGCTGTTGATTCTGTCCGTGATGGTTCTGCGCGCCGATCAACCATGTGTAACGTGTCATCCGAAAGAAGTAGCAGGTTATGCAAAGACGGGCATGGCGCGATCGCTTCAGCCCATCGACTTGTCTGTTTGCCCGCCAGACGGGACATTCAAACATACGTTTTCACAGACGAAATTCTTTGTCCGTTCGAATGGATCGACAATGTCGCAAATTTTGGTGCGCAAGGACGAGTCCATTCAACAGACCGTGGCCTTCGTGATTGGTTCCGGAAATCATGCCTTCGGCTATTTGACGCAAACGGGAGATCACATTTTTCAATCGCCTCTTGCGTATTACACGAGCCGTCATCTTTGGGACGTCGCTCCCGGCTACGAAAGCGACACTCATCCGGATTTCTCTCGCCCGGTTACCGCAGAATGCCTTTTCTGCCATTCCGGCAAGGCGTTGCCAGTGCCGGAATGGCAGAATCGATACCAACCAGGCGTGTTTGCGGCTTTTGGCATCACGTGTGAACGCTGCCATGGCGACACGCAAGCGCATTTGAAGAACCCGGTTGCGGGATCGATTCTCAATCCCAGAAAGCTCGGCGGGGCGGCACGTGCCAGCGTCTGTGAACAATGCCACCTGACCGGCGAAACGCGCATTCCGAATCCAGGGAAGTCGATTACGGACTTCAAACCGGGTCAAACTCTGGAAGACTACTACACCACTTATGTGGCGGCACAATCCTCCGGACAAAGCATTAAAGTGGTCAGCCATGCCGAACAGTTGGCGTTAAGCCAGTGTGCGCGAAAGAGCGGAGATAAGCTGTGGTGCGGCACGTGTCACAATCCACACGACAAACCGGCTCAGCCTGCGGCTTATTTTCGTGACCGATGTTTGAGCTGTCACGCTGCTACGCTTGAAACCTCGCATGCTGCTCCGGGTCGCGATTGCATCGCATGCCACATGCCGAAACTGCCGGCGAAAGATGGTGGACATACCGCGTTCACGAACCACAGAATCGCGCGCAATCCCAGCACGAACTTTGAAAAGGCGGAGCCGGACACTTTGACTGCATGGCGTGAACCAGAGGCACCCTTACAGAATCGCAATTTGGCTATCGCGCTGGTTACGGCCGGATTCGAGAATGGATCATCCGCGGAAGTGATCCGCGGATATCGCATGTTGAACCGCATAGAGAAGGACTTTCCGAACGATCCCTTGCTGCTGACAATTCTTGGGTCGGTCCTGATGAAGGGTAAACAGCCCACCGAAGCATTGAAGCGTTTTGAAAGAGCGATCGACCTGAATCCTCGCTATGCTCCTTATTACGTTGATACCGCCTCAGCACTGCTGGCCACAAATCAACCGGCGGAAGCCGCCAGACAATTGGAAAAGGCGCTGGCTCTCGACTCTCTGCTCCAGCCTGCCGTGCAGTTGCTCGATCAAATCTATCGGAACCAGGGCCAAACCGAAAAAGCGAAAGATCTTCAGACCAAATACGAAAAAGCAATGGGCATCTCACATTAGTGAGCTCGCTTTTCTTCAATCAGCGAATATTTGTTTACCGGCAAACGTCGCTCCACCTGCGTTCCGCCGCGCGGCCACTTGACGGTGACGCTATCTATTTGTGCGCAGGCGCCCAATCCGAAGTGCAATCGCGGATCGTTCGCGGAAATATAGCTGCCGCCGTTGCGAACAGTGTCATACTGCCGGTTCCCGCAAGCGTCTACAACCACACTGGCGCCGATAGCGTCTCGATTACTATAAGTGCCGCGCAAACGCAGACCCAGCCAGCTATTTCCGTTTTCGGTTTGATTCCGCAGCAGCAGCGGTTGTCCGGAGATTGGAAGAACGGCTACATCCAGCTTCCCGTCATTATCGAAATCACCCTGGCATCCGCCGCGATACGAATTGTCCGGCGACGCCGGAAATTTGTACCCCAGCGAAAACTTGCCGCCGTGGTTTTCGAAAACCAGAAAGGGCTGTAGATATTGCGGCAGCTTTGGATATACATGTCCGTTAGCTGCCCAGAAATCGCGCTCGCCGCGATTGGAAAAATCCGCGAATCCGCATGCCCACCCCAAGTACGGCTTGGTTAAGGCGGCCAACCCCGAGGGCGTGGATACCTCATCGAAATTACCGGTTTGATCCTGACGGAAGAAAGGGAAGAAATCGTCAAAGAACGTGGTAATGACCATGCCCATGCGCCCTTGGTTCTGGACATCGCCGATTGCCACTCCCATGTTGGACTGCACTCTGCCGTCGGCGTTATAGGCCACGCCTTGCTCCAGCGCCGCCTCTTTGAACGTGCCGTCCCCCTTATTGAGGAAGAGCAGGTTGGGGTCCGAATCATTGGCCACGAAAATATCCGTTCGGCCGTCATGGTTAAAGTCGTCCGCCACAACCGTGAATCCGTGCGAAGGCGTCACATTCCCCAGGCCGGCCCGTTTGGTTATATCGGTGAATGTGCCGTTGCCGTTGTTGTGGTAAAGAATGCCCCGCTCGCCTTTCAAGCCAATGGGGCCGCAGAACGCTTCGACCCCCAAATACGGACATACGGGCGCGGGATCTTCCAAAGAAATCGAATGAATGTCCACGTATCCGGTGACAAACAGATCCAGATTCCCGTCGCCATCGAAATCACCGAATGCGCTTCCCGTGTGCCACGCCACCTTGCGGCTCAAACCGGCCGCGGCGCTCACTTCCGTGAAAGTGCCATTGCCATTGTTCTTATAAAGCAAGTCGACCCCGATATTGGTTATCAGAATATCGGTGAAGCCGTCGTTATTGACGTCGGCGGCGTTGGCGCCGGTTCCCCAATAGGCGTCGCTCAGTCCCGCGCGCTCCGTCACGTCTTCAAACTTGCCGTTGCCCAGATTGTGAAACAGGTACACGCTGTTCTTCAATGGTGTGACCGGCAAGTTGCCCACAATCTTGCGCAACTGTTCCATGGTCGATCCGTTGACAATCAGAAGATCCATCAAACCGTCGTTGTCGTAATCCAGCCATGCCGCTCCACTTCCGTTCGCCTCGGTAATCCAGCGTTTGTCCGGCCCGCCGCACCGCATGTCCGCGTGAATGCCGGATTGGATAGCTACATCCACAAACTGAAGGTTGCTAACGTTTGTAGCGCCAGCCAGAAGACTTAGCACAATAAGGGGCAAAAAGAGATAATCGAGACGAAGGCGCATGCTCTGCTTCAAAAAAACGCTATCCCTTAGTTTCGTATGCGTGGTTTTTGTGTTGCCGCAAGTGTTTGGCCAATCCTCTTCGGGTGAAAACGATTCGCGTGTTGAGCAACTCTATGACGAGGCCAAACAAGCTCAGAGCCGGGGCGACATTGCCTCGGCTATCGCGAAATATGAAGATATCCTGCGCATCGCTCCAAAACTGGCCGCCGCATACAACAACCTTGGCGCGCTCTATTTTCGCGAGCGCAATTATTCCAAGGCCGTCGGCGTTCTGGAACAAGGCCTCAAGGTGAGTCCCGGTTTGCCTTCGGCGACAGCGCTGCTCGGTATCTCGCTGTTTGAAACCGCCGAATATGCGCGCGCTCGCCCATTCCTTGAAAGCGCTCTAAAGGCTAATCCGAATGATCCAAACGCGCAAATGTATCTAGCCAAGGATTTGATCAAACTTGGCGATCCAAACGCGGCGGCGGCAGCGTTGCAGAAAATGGCCTTGAAGCAGCCAAAGAATCAGGAAGTCTTCTACCTGCTGGCCAGAGTGTACATGCAGATGTCGGAGCAAGCGCTGGCAAAGATGAACGCCATCGATCCAAATTCAGTGTTGTCGCACCAACTCTCGGCTGAGGTGATGGAGAGTATGAACAATTACGACGGGGCAGTCGTCCAATTGAAAAAAGCCGTTGAGATGGCGCCGCGCCTGCCGGGCAACCATTACAAACTGGGCGATGCGTATTGGAACCTTTCGCAATGGGACCAGGCCACGGAGCAATTCAAGACGGAATTGGAGATTGATCCCGGCAATTGCATGGCACAGTGGAAGATTGGCGATATCCTCCTGCAGAAGGGTAGCGCTCCTGAAGAAGCTTTGGCCGCCCTTGACACGTCTCTAACCGCGTGCCCTGATCTGGCCGACGCCCGAGAAGACCGGGCCCGTGCGCTGGCAAAGCTGAATCGCAATCAGGAGGCGGTTGCGGATCTGGAGATTGCCGAGAAAGCCGCGCCGAACGATCCGAGCATTCATTTTCTGCTGGCCAAAGTCTACCGGGCTCTGGGCCGCACTCAGGATGCAAGCCGGGAAATGCAGTTATTCAGTAAGTTGGACGAAGCCGCCCGGGCCGCAACCGCCGAGCGGGCTCAGGAAGTAATACAGAACAAACAGGTGGCACACTAAACCCACGGCCGACCGACCAGCCCCGCGCAAACGCACTCCTCTTGCCCAAATCAAAGCGAAATGAGAGATCGGTTTTTTTAGAGTCCGTAAAAGCCTCGTCGCTATTTGTGGTTGCGCCCTCCAGCTACCGGAAAGCGCGCGAATTCGCCGCGGGTAAACCAGCGCCGCCCCATCATTTCTTCAATAATTTGCTGAAAGCCAGTTCGTTCTTCCGGCCTTCTACAAGCATTCGGTTATCGTCGGTAAAATAGGTGAGCTGACGGCCCGTGGTGGAGCCCTTTATGCTGTCCACCATCGACGCAATTCCGCCGTTGAGCACAACCTTATTCAGCTTAAGGTAGTACTCGCAGTGTTCCGATCTGCCCGTACGTGTGCGGTCGTTGGCAACCTCGAGGACCACTACTTTCCCGTCCGCAACAGCGTGGTCGAGCGCCGAATCGTTGCTGTTGGGCGTCTTGGGCGTGAGGAAAGCGCGGATATCGTTACCAGTGACTGTCATTTTGTCATGGACAAGCTTCACCCCGCCGGAATAGTGCGCCAAACGCTTATCGTCCTGGTAATCCAGTTCGGGCGCGTGCACAATCGTGAATATGGGCGCTTGGGCGGGTGCGGCGGTCCCGCTGCCGCTATCCGGCGTGCGGTCTACTAGCTCACTGACTACCGATCCGGACGCTTTTAGAGTTTGCGCATCCCGGTCGATATCGATGACATCGGCGGCGGTCCGGTCGGCGCCCTGCCATATCACGGCGTGCCCGTCATAGCGCACCTTGGTGTTATCTTCCCGGGTCCACATCTTGTCCGCCCTACCCTGGAGCGGCTGCTTATCGTCCAGCATGGAGGTTCCGGGCTTGGCGTTCTTATCTGCCTCATGGGTAGAGATCACGTGCCCGGTGGCATTCATGTCTCCGCTCGCCTGATCCATCAAAATGGAGTCGGCAAACGTGGATCCCGTGTCGTCCCACAAGTGCGCCGCTTCTGCCAGGGTGATCTTGTTTTGCTTCTGGTCGAGAAAGGCACGCTTAGCGCGAGCTTTTCGAAGGCCTTCTTCGTAGCGGAAATTGCCGATCTGCTCAATCTCGGCGATCTGATTCGTATTGGGCGTGAACTTCGCTGCCAGCCGGTCGCTCCAAGTGAGCGCTGGCGCGGCCGGACTTGCCGGTTTGCCGTTCTTCGGCGGGACGGGCGGCTTATCGGTGTGCGTCGCGACGTTCGATGCGGTCAACGTCTCGATGTCGTTTGTCGGTCCGTATAGAATGCGAAATTTCGTCGCATCGACCGTTCGATGGACCTGCTCGGGACGGTTTGGTTTGAACTCGAGCTGGCCTTCAGCGATGGTGCGGATCTCCTGAATGTCCTTTCCTCCGGGCTTCATTTCGAGTTCGACATGCTCGCTGCGCAGCATACGGGTTTCCGGCATGGTCACGCCAGGTTGGGGCAGGGGAGTGGAGATTACCTGCGCGTGTCCATCGGCAAGCACCAGATGCAGGTCGCTGTCGGACTTGGTTTTCCCCGCGACCTGACGGGTGGCGGCAACAAACCGAAGGTCGGCTCGGTCCGCGGTAATCGCGTTCTTCGACGCAATCTGTGTCGATTCCATGCGGGCGTCGCCCTGCGCAATGATGTTGACCAGCACGCCGTCATCATCAAAGAGCGCATGCATAGTATTGGCCGAATAATCCTGATGACGCCCCTCGCGGTCATCGCTGCCAACTCCATGGTCCGCATCGATCGTGCGCAGCACGCCGTCGTCCAGGGTGACGAGCGCATTTTGAGATTGAATAGTGGTGGCCTGCTTGGTCAGCTTCGCCCAGGGCGACAGGTAAACCTTCTGCTCACCTTCGTTGTAAACCAAATCACCCGCTTCGATGTGCAACGCGTCTTCCATAGGGCCGCCGCCAGTCCAGTAAAGCGAAATCTTCGATTTCAGGTGAAGAGTGCGCTTGGTGGGATCGTATTCAAGACCCACCGCCGTGCCATTTCCATCGGCGAAGGTGAAAGAAGCTGGTTGCTCAGTGGCGGCATGGCCGGTCTGGGTTTCATAGGTGACGCCGGAGGTGACCACATGAACGTACTTCGAGACTTGCTCCGGCTTCGAGGCGTCTTTATCGGAAGGAATATTCACCAGGATGGTCACCGGGCTGGTCGAGGTAAGCACGCCCGAGCCTTCGTCGAAGAGCGCTTTTTCCCCCTGGACGTAGGTGTAGTGGGAAGCATCCTTGCTGTAGAGGCGCAACGCCAGTCCGGTCAGTTCGAATACCGAAGGCGACTTCGTAGCCTCGTAGGACCGGGCTGACGCCGAAACGATCGGCCGGTTATTTACAGGATCGTCCTTCTTGTAGACCCAGCCTTGATCGGCCCGGGCATCGAGTCTGTTTTCGATGGAAGGACGGCGCGCCACCGGATGCTTCGTCTCCCGGGCCACCCGCAGATGATAGGTGTAGGCGACCACAGAGGTGAGAAGGATCGCGGCGAGCGCAAGGAACACAGAGATTCGCCGCATGGATGCTTACCCCCATAGAGTAACAGGCGTAGGAGCGGGACTGTATTTCGGGATGACTAGCATAAAATGTGAGTTCCCTATTGTCATGGCAAAGAGTGTCAAGAAAATAACTTTATTGGTTTCAAGTAGATATAACTTTTTATTGTCACTCTCTTGATGAGTGTGCTAAAACTACACGTGGGCGGTCAATTGAAGTTGACCGACACTCAATAGCGAAATTCAAGTCAGTAGTCCCTTTTGGAGGTATGCGTATGGATATTCGTCCGCTACACGACCGCGTTGTGGTCAAACGGATTGAAGATAACGAGAACATGCGGAATGGCTTGTACATTCCAGACTCGGCGAAGGAAAAGCCACAGGAAGGCGAAGTGGTCGCGGTCGGCAAGGGTAAGCGCGGCGATGATGGCAAGCTCATTGCGCCCGATGTGCAGGTGGGCGACCGAATCCTGTTCGGGAAATACTCTGGCAGCGATATCAAGATCGACGGCAACGAGTATCTGATTATGCGTGAGGACGAGATCCTCGGCGTGTTGGAGCACGTGGCTGTTGGAGCGAAAGCTTAATTAGGAAAGGAGATTCAAATGGCAGCAAAGCAAATTGTTTATAGCGAAAATTCGCGCCAGGCCATTCTGCGCGGTGTGAATCAGTTAGCCGACGCGGTTAAAGTCACACTCGGTCCCAAGGGCCGCAATGTGGTGCTCGAAAAGAAATTTGGCGGCCCGACGATCACCAAAGACGGCGTCACTGTCGCAAAAGAGATTGAGCTGAAGGATCCGCTCGAGAACATGGGTGCGCAGATGGTACGCGAGGTTGCTTCGAAGACCTCCGACATCGCCGGCGACGGCACCACGACCGCAACTATTCTGGCGCAGGCCATCTTCCGCGAGGGCGTGAAGAGCGTGGCCGCAGGTGCGAACCCGATGGCACTGAAGCGCGGTATCGAAAAGGCCGTTGAAGTGGTTGTGAACGAAGTGAAGAAGCTTTCGAAGAGCGTTCCTTCCCAGGGCGATGCGATTGCTCAGGTCGGCACCATTTCGGCCAACGGCGATTCAACGATCGGCAATATCATTGCTGAAGCGATGCAGAAGGTCGGCAAGGATGGCGTCATCACGGTCGAAGAGTCGAAGACCATGGTCACCGAACTGCAGACCGTCGACGGCATGCAGTTCGACCGCGGATATCTGTCGCCCTACTTCGTTAGCGATCCGGACCGCATGGAAGCGGTGCTCGAAGATCCCTACATTCTGATCCATGAAAAGAAGATCAGCAACATGAAGGATCTTCTCCCTCTGCTCGAGCAGATTGCCCGCTCCGGCAAGCCGCTCCTCGTCATTGCCGAGGAAGTGGAAGGCGAAGCGCTGGCGACTCTCGTGGTCAACAAGCTGCGCGGGACTCTGAATGCTTGCGCCGTGAAGGCCCCGGGCTTCGGCGATCGCCGCAAAGCGATGTTGGAAGACATTGCCATCCTAACCGGCGGCAAGGCCCTGATGGAAGAGACTGGCATCAAGCTGGAAGGCGTACGTCTCGAGGACCTCGGCCGTGCCAAGCGCGTCACCGTGGACAAGGACAACACGACCATCATTGACGGCGCCGGCACCCAGAAGACGATTGAAGGCCGCATCAAGCAGTTGCGCGCCCAGATCGATGAGACCACGTCCGATTACGACCGTGAAAAGCTGCAGGAGCGTTTGGCGAAGCTCGCCGGCGGTGTTGCGGTCATCAAGGTTGGCGCCGCGACCGAAACTGAAATGAAGGAAAAGAAGGCCCGTGTCGAGGACGCGCTGCACGCGACTCGCGCGGCTGTCGAAGAAGGGATCGTTCCGGGTGGCGGAGTGGCCCTGCTGCGCGCTGGTAAGGCGCTCCAGTCCCTGAAGGGCGAGGGCGACGAGCAGATTGGTATCAATATCATCCTCCGGGCGACTGAAGAGCCGCTCCGCCAGATCGTTGGCAATGCCGGTTGGGAAGGCGCGATCATCCTCGAGAAGGTTCGCTCCAACACCGATCCCAATTACGGCTTCAACGCCCAAACCGGCGTGTACGAAGACTTGGTTAAGTCCGGTGTCATCGATCCAACCAAGGTGACCCGCTCGGCCCTGCAGCATGCTTCATCCATCAGCTCGCTGATGCTGACCACCGAAGCCATGATCTGCGAGATCCCCGAGAAGAAGTCCGCATCTCCGGCCGGTCCTGGCGGCCATGGCCCTGAGATGGACTATTAATCCAGTTTCCACGAACAAAAGAAAAGAAGACACACTTGGCCCGCTCCGGACTGCAAAGTCCAGAGCGGGTTTTTTATTTCATGCGATTCTGGTGGGCATGGCGCAGCGCAGGCTACGCTTTGACGTCGCCTACGATGGGACTGAATTCTACGGTTGGCAGGTCCAGCCCGAACTGCCTACCATCCAGGGCGCGCTCGAAGAAGTGATCTCGTCGATTGAAGGCAGAGCGGTTCATGTCGCCGGTTCAGGACGCACCGACGCTGGTGTGCATGCACTTGCGCAAGTGGCGGCCATTACCATTGAGAACCCGATCCCGCCCGACAATTTTCGTCGTGCCGCCAATCGGCTGCTGCCGAGTTCGATTCGCGTCAGCAATGTGCAAGAGACTGATCTGACGTTTCATCCTCGCTTTGATGCGGAGCGCAAGTCTTACGAATATCGGATCTTCAGGGAAGAGATCTGTCCTCCATTCAACCGGCGTTACGTGTGTCATCATCCATATCCGCTCGATGAATGCCCGATGATGGAAGCCGCCCGCGTGCTGGAAGGCGAACACGATTTCACTGCATTCGCCGCATCCGATGAGAAGTACGCCGATGGACACTCCATGGTCCGAACGATATACCGTTCTGAATTGAGCCGCGAAAATGCCATGTTGATCTACCGGGTTACTGGTTCAGGTTTCCTGAAGCACATGGTTCGCAATATTGTTGGCGTGTTGCTGCAAGTGGGACGAGGAAATTTGACCCCCTTCGAAGTGTCCTCCCGATTAGAGCCCGGCTGCGCCATTTCCCCGGGTCCGACCGCGCCGGCTTCGGGCCTGTTCTTGGTTTCAGTTGAATACGGGCCGTTGTCAGCCGCGCGCCTAGAGAAGCTTGTCTAAAGTGATCGGGAGTTCCCGAATGCGCTTGCCGGTCGCATGAAAGACCGCATTCGCAATCGCAGCGGCAACTCCGGTGATGCCAATCTCACCAATGCCGTGTGCGCCCAACGGTGTGTGCGGATCGGGAATGTCGAGGAAGTAGGTCTCGATTTTGGGCACGTCCGCGTTTACCGGTATGTGGTACTCGGCCAGGCTCGGATTCATAATGGAGCCCGTCTGCTCATCGAAGAACGTTTCCTCTGTCAAGGCCATACCAATGCCCATAATGATGCCGCCCATGAACTGCGATCGAGCGGTTTTGGGATTCAGGATGCGGCCGCAATCGAATGCACCGACGAACCGGGAGACCCGCACCTCGCCACTCTGTTTGTGAACACGCACTTCACAGAATTGAGCGCCGTAGGAGTGCATTGCATATTTCATCGTTTCTAGAGGAGGCCCTGTAAGAACCTCCGCCTCGACGTAGTTCTTCTCAGCCCGCGCGAGAATGCCCGCGTAGCTCTCGCCCAAACCGCGCGCGTCTTTACGATATAAACCTCCGTTACGCGCCTCAACGTCGTCCAGGTTCGATTGCGCGAGAGGAGAACCGTCGCTCTTCTTGGCAAGCGCAAGTAACTCCTTTTGCGCTTTGTCGAAAGCTTCCTGCACGGCCAACGCAATGCTGATCGTCTGCGAGGAGCCGCCTGCTATGTTCGCGGCGGGAAGGGTGGTGTCGCCGTATTCGAAGCGGACCTTTTCGATGGCGAGGCCGAACCGTTCAGCAGCGTGTTGCGTCTGCGCGGTGGCGGTGCCCATACCCATTTCCTGGGCGGAGGTCTGTACCAAGGCGGTGCCGTCGGCGCTGATCCGAACGCGCGCCGCAGTTGGAAGCCGGTAAGCCGGGTAGTAGGCGGTCGCGCACCCCTGGCCGATCAACCAGTCACCCTCGCTCATCGAACCAACCTGCGGGTTTCGGCGGCGCCATCCGAACTTTTCTGCTCCCAGTTGGTACGCCTCCGTAAGATGCCGGCTGGAAAACTCCGTACCCTTGGTCGGATCTTTTACCGGCTCATTGCGAGCACGCAAAGCGATCGGGTCCATCCCAAGTTTCAGCGCGAGTTCATCGATTGCGGACTCCAGCGCGAAAGTACCAATTGACTCGCCGGGTGCCCGCATGTAGGTGTTCGCCGCCATGTTGAGCACGGCAACGGTCTGGCCGATCAGTACGTTTTCGGCGGCGTACAAGTGCCGGGCCGGAAAAGAGAACTGCTCAGGAAAGTTGTTATGCGGCGAAATGGCGGTCACGCCGGTGTGGATCAGGGATGTCAGCTTTCCGCTTGTGTCCGCCCCAAGCGCCACGCGCTGCTCGGACGGCGTGCGGCCGCCGACAATTCGGAAGACACCTTCGCGGGAAAGCGCCAGGCGTACAGGCCGATCGACCATCTTAGCCGCAAGAACGCAGATCTGTGCGTTGCCCCAAAAGGTCTTGCCGCCGAAGCCGCCGCCAAGATAGGGCGCAATCACGCGCACGTCTGCCGTCTTCAAAGAGAAGATCTTGGCTAGTGTGCCGGCGGATCCGTGGACAAACTGAGTCGCTTCGTAGACCGTCAGCTTGTTGCCATTCCATACGGCAGTTGTCGCATGAGGTTCAATGGCGTTGTGGTTGTATCGCGGTGTGACGTAGGTGTGATCCAGCGTTACGGCGGCGCCAGCGAGTGCTCTTTCCGCATCGCCCTGCTTCACTTCGGTGTCCTCGCCCAACACGTTCTTCGGCGCAGTTGCATGGGCTTTTGCCTGGTTGAACGAGAGAACTCCCGCGCGTGGTTTGTACGTCACCTTCACAAGCGAAGCAGCGTGTTCAGCGCGATCCAGCGTGTCCGCGACGACAACGGCGACCGGCTGCCCGTTCCAGGAAATCTCGTCCGTATTGAGGACGTTAACCGTGCTGCCGGCGGAATCTGTGCTGCCTCCGGTGGGATCGGAGAGCGGAGGCTCCTTCATCTTGAGTGCATTCTTATGCGTAATTACCGCAATGACTCCGATCGATTTTTCGGCTGCGGTCGTGTCGATGCTGTCGATCGTCCCGCTCGCAATGGTGCTGAAGACAAGCGCTGCATGGGCGAGGTTTTCGAGCGGATACTCGGCCGAATACTTCGGTGCACCTGTCACCTTGTCGCGGCCGTCAATCCGGTCAAGTGGCTTGCCGATATAGCGGTGAGCGTCCTTAAGTTTGTCTTGGTCGCGATCAGGCATAACCTGAACGACGGCTTGCGTGAGTTTGGAAATGATGCTCATTGAGCAGTTCCTTCCTGCGCGAGCTTGGTAAGAGCGCCCACGATAGTTCGTTTGACCAACTCAATCTTGAAACCGTTGTGCGCGAACGGCATGGCCGGCTCCAACTCCAGGGCAGCTGCTTGGCGTAACGTTTGCTCATCGGGCTTCTTACCGAGGAGAAACTGCTCCGCTGTCGATGCTCGCCACGGCTTGTGGGCGACGCCGCCCAGTGCAAGCCGCACGTTTTTGATCGCGCCGCCTTCTAATTCAAGCGCGGCTGCTACAGAGACCAGCGCAAACGCATAGCTCGCACGGTCCCGAACCTTGCGGTAGAGCGATCTGCGCGCGAAGGGAAGTGCCGGAAGATCGACCGACGTGATCAGCTCACCCGGCCGCAGGTTCGTGTCAAGCTGGGGTGTGTCACCCGGCAGCCGATGGAAGTCCAGTATCGGGATGCGGCGATCACCGTGTTTGCCAGTGACCTGCACAACCGCGTCGAGCGCAGCAAGCGCGACACACATGTCCGAAGGATGAGTCGCAATGCATTCGGGCGATGTGCCGAGAATTGCGTGAATGCGGTTGAACCCGCCGATGGCATCGCAGCCCGTGCCCGGTGCACGTTTGTTGCAGCGGCCAGCGGTGTCGTAGAAATAGTAGCAACGCGTACGCTGCATCAGGTTGCCGCCTGTAGTGGCCATGTTGCGCAGTTGTGCGGAAGCGCCCATCAGGATCGCCTGCGAGAGCACCGGGTATCGCTCCCGAACGAGCGGGTTGCCGGCCAAATGACTGTTGCGCACCAGAGCGCCGAGGCGCAAACCGCCGTCCGGCAGCTCTTCCACACTGACGAGCGGCAGCCGTGTGATGTCGACGAGCGCGTCCGGCTGCTCGATGTTCTCGCGCATCAGGTCGACCAGATTGGTTCCTCCGCCGAGGAACTTAGCGCCGGCGTGTTGCGA
>DATBEF010000198.1:0-21892 GCA_036269625.1 Bryobacteraceae bacterium
GGCGTCCTTCCTGCCTCGACCTCATCACGCTCCTCAGGAAAGAGGCTGTCGAACGTCCCGCTCTACTCGCCGATCTCGATATTCAGCCACGCTCAGCTCAGTTTGTCGCTGCCGCCGCTGCCTGAAATGTAGAAACTCCAGTCACCGGTAAACCGGTGTCAATACGTACCAGTAGTTTATTTCGAAAGGAATCGCCATTAATGAAGAAGAGTAATTGGCGCGTGCCGGCGGACGTTCATAAGCGGATCAAGTGTTCGCGGTGAACACTTGTCCTCCGGCCGCCCCAGTGCAAGCGAGAATGGTTCCGGAGTTCGCCACTCAGGACACTGCTTGCGACTGCATCGCCGCGGTGAATCGGACGTGCCTGCGGCACATCATCCGGGCTGAACACACCGTAATTGGTCGCGAAGCGCCTGGTACATGGTGTGACAACACGAGGCTCTGGTTGCCGTTCAGGTCACGCTGTCTCTGTTGCTGCTGGTCGGCGCCAGTCTTTTCACGCGGAGCCTCGCCAATCTGTATGCGACCAATCCTGGATTTCAAACTCAAAGCCTGGTCCAGTTTGAAGTGGACGTGGACTCTATCGGTTACCACATTGACGCGCTCACGACTTTCACAGTCGTCTGGAATCTCGCCTAAGGAGTTTGCCGGGCGTGCAGGCCGAGGGCATTGCAGATAACCCCGTACTCGCTGGTAGTAACTGGGAAAACTCGATCACTGTCGAGGGCCGTGAGAATAAGCCGGGCGAAGATACGATGTCTTACATCAACGCCGTAAGCCCAGGTTACTTCGGCACGCTCGGTATTCGAATTGAGTCTGGCCGCGTATTCCGGGAAAGCGATACAGCGGCGCGTCCGAAGGTTGTGGTTGTGAATGAGAGCTTCGCCGAACACTACTTCGGGCGGCAGTCCGCGGTAGGGCGCCGGATTGGTAGGGGAGGTGATCCCGGTACGCGCACCGACATGGAGATTATTGGTGTGGTCAATGATACTAGCTACGAAGACCTTCAACAGAAAGCCCCGCGCCAAGTATTCTTGTGCGCGGCCCAGGCGTATGAGTTCGACACGACTGTCTATTTGAAGGTCAATGGCGACGCTCGCAGCGTGTTGGCCAGCGCAAGACGACTGGTACACGAGATGGAACCCAAAGCGCCCATCATGAACATGAAAACGATGGAACACCAGCTTGAGGAATCTCTGGTAACGGAGCGCATGATTGCATCGTTATCGGCAGGATTCAGCGCGCTCGCTACGTCGCTCTCCATTCTGGGACTTTACGGTGTGATGGCATATATGGTTACTCAGCGCGCACGGGAAATCGGCATCCGTATGGCTTTTGGCGCGTTGTCGGGCAGCGTAGTCTGGCTGCTCATGCGCGAGGTCGTACTCATCGTGGCCATCGGCATCGCAGTGGCACTCCCGCTCGCGTTTGGCCTGGGCCGCCTCGTGCGAAGTGAACTGTTTGGCATCCAGCCGGCCGATCCCGCATCACTCGTCCTGCCGGTTCTTCTCCTTACAGCGATCGCACTCCTGGCCGGCTTTATCCCAGCGCGGCGCGCGGCGTCTTCAGATCCGTTGCACGTGCTGAGATACGAGTGATCTAAACGAAATTAAACGGCTAAATTATCGGAATAATAACGAAATCTTGAAATTACTCTGGCTTTGTTGGTGATTCGAGGATAGTATATTCCCATGATTCAGAACCGGGCTGGCCAAGCCAAATCCCGATTTCACTTTGGCTATCCTGCCTCAAAGGCGATTCTGGCGGGACTTGGACTGCTAGTCGCTTCGCGAGCGTTCGGGGGCGTCCCCTTGGGGCCATATCCACCATTCTGCCCCGGCGCCACTATGAACGGCACGAAATTAGTGGCGAAATGTAAGGATTTCTTCGGAAACCAGAAAGAGACATCCTTAGAAAATGCGGCGGCATGCAAAGACATCCGCGACGTTAATGGAGACCTCCGCTGCGTGATTTCGGCTAAACACGCCGATGGCAGTCACGCCACCGACTTCGACATCATCTCGATTTCGAGAGATGTGACCGTCAACGGATTCGAAACCAAGGTTTGGCGCATCGACAATCCGCAGGTCTGGTCCAATACGGCGGATCTGAATGCGAACTATCCGGAAATTGCCTTCAAGCCGGGCGACGCAATTTCGTTCAACGCAGGAGGTTGTGTCCAGACCGGGGGCAGTGGGCGGACTTGGAAAAGCTATGTTTGGCCGCAGGGAGACGGCGCGGGTAACATGTACGCGGGTACGGCGCAAATTCAAGGTGTAACGCCGGGAGGCTTTCAACGGATCGGCGGATTGATGGGTTGCCAGCCCTGGACCGTACCAAGACCTAAGAACCCGGGTGCGCCCGCAGATCACTTTCTGGAGCTCGGTTATCAGGATGACGGCCTGGGCGATAACGGCTACTACTCTCACGACGATGGCACTCAGGACCAATGTAAGAACGTTGGGCCGGCTTGGGTGGAGATCACTGTGGTTTCCGGTCGCGAGAGAATCGCCAGAGGCCCAGACTGGTCTTCCCACTGCAAGCCGTTCGACCTTACGTGGGATATGGGGAGCGAAGACTTCAATGGCCTGCCGCAAAACCCGCAATGGGCTTGGCAGCTTAGTAATCCCAATCAGCAGCCGGACTTCGGGGTGATGTGCAAGGACGCTTTCCCGGGCGACTCCGGCACCACGATTGACGCGACACAACTCGCAAAGTGCACCTCACAGGACCCGACCGCCGATACGCACTGGGCCTTGGGAGCCGTGTGTGATGGATGGCCGCTACAGGGGCATCTCAATTGGATGATCGCCACCTACACGGGTCCAGTGACATGGGAGGCCATCACGACAATTAACGGATTTTGGGACTGCGATTACAACCTGCAGCTCCAGCCGCAGCATTTTTTCGGATTGACCCAGAGCGGAACACCGCCCGCAAATGCAACTGCCCTAGGATTGGAATTCGATCCGAGGGAAACGATCAACAACATGGGGAGCAAGTGGTGGCAGCAGACCCAAGGCTACGTTATGTCCGATGGAGTGCGGACGTTGCACGACGTAGGCGATCACAACCTGATCGCGCTATTCAACGGGACACATGGTCTATATGGGGTGGTGATCGGGTTGATCGGTCTTGACGCGAATCACGGAGCATACACGGAATCGCACCCCGTGTTTGCAATGGCGGTGCGCACTAGGCGCGATGTCATCGGAACGACGACTAAAGACCATTGGGCCTTTTTCCTGCGCAATGTGGGGAATGAAGGCGGCTGCGGATCCCTGATGCATCATTGGGACAGTCCGACCGGCGAGTACTTTATTCAGCTCCCTTGGCCGCAAGGAGCCACCGGGATGAATCCAGCGGTTACGGAAGTCGATGTGACACCCTGGCAGGATAAGACTAACGTTGGCTTTGCCCAAAGTGACAATAGCTGGACGCTTGTGCGTGTGACGCCCCCGTCCGCGAACGCCGAATTTGGGGTGGATGGCGAGTTCACGGCAACGTATACGGTTCCATCAAACGTCTCAGGAAGTGCATCCGGAGCTGCCGGTGGAGGACCGCCTCCAAAGCGCGGTGAACGGGAACCCGAAGAAGAGGACGTGGGTGACCGGATCACCGACACCGCCGTTCGAGCGCAGTTCGCCGCCGAGATAAAGACTATGAAGTTGCCCGAAGCAGCGCCTACGCCCAAGATTCACTTAGCCGTGGCGCCCGAAGTAGTCACGCTGGAACACGTTCCGGGCGCCGCAGCGAGCGGCAAGCTTACCCGCGCCCGTACGGGTCCGAACTCAACGCGCGAGCAGATTGACGCTGAGGTGATCAAAGTCGCGGAGAAGTATCAAAAGGATCTGAAAGTAGATCCAACGAAATTTCACGCCGCGACGGCCACCGCTTCCAAGTAATCGCCCGGCAACGCCCGTATGGAGGCTTGGCGATTTCTTGCCTGTGCCGACCAAGCACCAAGTGGCTGCCGGGCTAGGTAGATGCGTGACTCCGGCGAGGTTCAGTGCCTCGCCTGCTCCGCCACTCATCGGCGGTTACTTCCCAGATCTCAGTCAGTAATTCTCCCGAAACGCAAGCGCGTTCCTCGATGGCCACAATGCGCATGCCGCACTTCTCGGAGATTCGCCTTGATGGCACATTGACAGCGGCCTTCGGTGCACGCAAAACGGGGAAGCCAAGTACATCAAACCAGAAATCTGTCACGGCCTGCGCAGCCTCAGTCATCAGACCCTGCCGCTGCCATGGCAAGCCCAGCCAGAATCCACGATTTTCTTTTTCCCCTCTCATCAAGGACACGGCGCCGATCAATTGGCCGGGATTGCTCTTCAGTCGCAAACTCCAATGCCATTCGTCTCCGCGCTCCATAGCGGGCAAGGCGGAATGCTGGTAGTAAGTTAGGGCTCCATCCGCAGGATAAGGCCAAGGAACGCGCTTGGCCAAGAAGCGCACGATCTCCCATTGCGGGAACAGCAGCTGCGTTGCCTCCGCGTCAGCAAGCTGTAATGGCCGGAGCACGAGGCGAGCGGTCTCAAGTTCGCGGATCATAAAAATCAGCCCACGGCCTATCCCCCGGCATCAACGATGGCAGGCGACTACAATGAGACCGGCCTAAAGTAAAGATCTTTTGATCGTGCTAAAAGTTTCGTATCGCCATCCGCGCAATAATCGCGAATCACAAATGTTTATGGCTCGGCCCAGTAACGATCGCGGGTTTGCACCACTAGCCCTTTTTGCCGAGTATTGAGGGTAAGCTTTCGAAACTCCGAGACGCCCACAGGCGCGTCCGATACAAAGCCAAGGTTGTATTGGCTCCGCAACTCATCTTGGATGACACTGAAGATATCGTCGATACTCTGTTTCCTGGTCACCTCAAAAAATCCGCCGCCGGTCTCATGCGATATCCGTTGGAGCACTCTACGGCCATCGCCTCCACCTCCGAACACGCCATAATATCCGGCATCCGAGAAGAGAATGCTGTAGATCAAAGTGTCGGCCTTCTGCGCCGCGTCGATTGCCCCATCCAGAGTAGCCTGACTGCCAAAGTCCACCCCATCCGTCATCACGATCACCGCCTTGCGCCCTTGCTGTTTGCTCATCATGTCCTCCGACGCTGTAACAATCGCGTCGTAAAGCAGGGTTCCACCGCCCGTCTGATTTTTCAAATCTTCGCGCGTGGGTGTCTGCACTTGGGTCAGCGCATCATTAAGCTTGGCGAATGATGATGTCATCCCCGCGCGTACCAGCACCGTGAGATCGAACTGCAAGACAAAGACGTGATCCTTGCCGTCGCGAAGCACTTGGTCGAGAAATCGGAAAGATGCCGCCCGCTCCTGGTCGAGCACCTTTTCCTGGCTCATGCTTGTATCCACCAACAGGCCCAGCGTTAAAGGCAAATCTGTCTGGCGCGAGAAGTAGCGGATTGTTTGGGGGCGTCCATTTTCGGCCAACACAAAATCATCTTTGGTCAGATCTCGGATGATCGCGCCCTTCTTTGTCATTACATTTGCGAGCAGCGCAACGACCTTTACTTCTGTCGTGAACGTCGGTTGCTGCTGGGCCGACAGAACACGCCCCGCACCGATCATCGTCACCGCGTTAATGATTGTTTCAAGAAAGTTCCGGCGGGAAACAGCGGATCTCATACTCAAAGATGATGCTCTCACGCGAGCGCTGGTTCCCCTCGGTCCGGCCGAACTCAGTACACTTGTCAATTGCGACCCGATATAAGTAAGATTGCCAATACGAGCCTCTTTGGTCTGCCGGCATTGATAGCTGCCTGTGCGGTTCTGTCGTCTCCTGTTTGGGCGCAGACCGCGGCCGGCCTACCGCTCATGCCCTTGCCCGCGAAAGTCGTTTCCGGCGCTGGCTCCATCCCCATCGATATCCAATTCACGGCTTCCGTTTCCGGCGCGGGCGCCTCCGATCCGCGCGTTCAGCAAGCTATCCACCGAACGTTTGACCGGTTGGCACGCCAGAGTGGTATACCCATTAAACGCGATATTGCTGCTGATTTGGCCAGCGCCACGCTTCAGGTCATTGTGGAGCGCCGCGGCCATTCCGGACCGCAGCGCCTCGGCGACGACGAACGCTATTCCCTCAAGGTGGCAAACGGCCATATTCGGCTATCCGCAGACGAGCCGCTAGGCGTGCTACGCGGAATAGAGACCTTCCTCCAACTGGTTCAGCCTGCCGGTCCGAGCGAAGGTGGCGGCTTTTCCATCGCGGGTCTTGAAATAGACGATGAACCGCGCTTTGCCTGGCGCGGTCTCTCGCTCGACGTTTCGCGCCACTTCATTCCCGTCGACGGCATACTTCGGACCCTTGATGGCATGGCGGCTGTGAAGCTCAACGTGTTCCATTGGCATTTGTCCGATGATCAGGGCTTTCGTATCGAGAGCAAAAAGTATCCACTCCTTCAAAAAAAGGGTTCCGACGCTCTTTTCTATACGCAGGCCGAGGTGCGCGAAATCATTGCTTACGCTCACGATCGCGGTATCCGAGTGGTGCCCGAGTTCGACATGCCCGGACACGCGACAAGTTGGTTTGCGGGATATCCGTCTTTGGCCAGCGGAAAAGGCCCATACGATATCGTGCGCGAGCCCGGCGTCTTGACAGCGCTCATGGACCCGACCCGCGAATCCACCTACCGTTTCCTGAACGGGTTTGTGGGCGAGATGGCCAAGCTGTTTCCCGACGAGTACTTCCATATCGGAGGCGACGAAGTCGATCCGCGGGAGTGGCAAGAGAACGCCAAGATCACTGCGTTCCTGAAGAAACACCACTTCTCGGAACAAGGGAAGCCGTACGAAGCTTTACAAGCTTATTTCAATCAGCGTTTGCTGAAGATTGTCACCCATTACCACAAGCGTATGGAAGGCTGGGACGAAATCCTCAATCCCGATCTGCCGAAGACCATCGTTATCCAGTCCTGGCGCGGTCAAAAGTCACTCGGCGCTGCCGCCGAACAGGGCTTCGACGGCATTCTCTCGGCTGGCTACTATTTGGATCTCATGCAGCCCGCCTCACAACATTACGCCGTCGATCCGTTCGTTATTGCTCCACCAAAAAACAGCCCGCCAGGCACTGCGCCGACCCAGTTGACGCCCGAACAGCAGAAGCACATCCTGGGTGGGGAAGCGGCCATGTGGGACGAGATTGCCGACGCCGAGAACCTGGATGCCAAGCTTTGGCCGCGTCTGGCCGTTATTGCCGAGCGGTTTTGGTCGCCCGCGTCCGTCACAGACGTGCAATCTATGTATCGGCGGTTGTATGTAACTAATCATTGGCTTGAATGGCTCGGACTCACCCAGCACTCGAATCTCGTCTTGATGCGTCAGCGTCTCGCAGCTTCGATGCCGGTAAGGCCACTGGATGTATTCGCTTCCGTGCTGGAGCCCGTGAAAGGATATGCTCGCCAAAAAAACTATAAGACCTTCACTCCGCTGAACCGCCTGCCCGACGCAATTCCGCCCGAAAGTGACGTAGCGCGGCAATTCCGAGATGCTGTTGACCGCTATCTCACCGCACCCAATGACGCCACTCTCGCCGCCGCTCTTCGCAATCAATTAACTGAGTGGTCGGATAATGTCACAGCCGTCGGCCCCGTGCTCCAAAGCAACGCTCTGCTGGCCGAAGACATCGATGCAGCCGATGTGCTGGCGCAATTGTGTCAAGCGGGGTTGGACTCTCTCGATGCTGTGTCCTCAAATAAGTCGATGAGCGCCGATGCCAAGCAGAAGGCCGCGGCCATCGTTGATATTGGCCTCAAACCACATGAAGAGTTGCTGATTCAGATCGCACCAGGCATCCAGAAGTTGCTAACCGCGGCGGGTGAAAAATGATCAGACGCCGAATGCATCTCTGCCTTGCCTGCGCTGTGATCGTGGTGTCATCAATCGCGCAAACTGCGCGCGCTGCCGAGCCAGTGCGACTCATCCTCGACACCGATATCGGGAACGACGTAGACGACCTCTTCGCGCTGGCAATGATTCATGCGCTCGAAAGCCGCTCAGAGGTCCATCTGCTCGCCGTCACCATCACGAAGGATAATCGTTACGCCGCGCCGTTCGTCAGCCTCGTGAACACCTATTACGGCCGTCCGCAAATACCAATTGGTGTCGTGCACCATGGCAAGACGCCGGAGGATTCGCCCATGCTCCGCGTCATGGCGCAAAACACGGCTGTTTATCCCCACGCTATTCTTTCACAGCCAGAGGACGCAGTTGCGCTGCTGCGCCGCATGCTTGCCGCCCAGCCGGACCACTCCGTCACACTCGCCCAAATCGGATTCAGCACCAACTTGGCGCGCCTGCTCGATTCGCCTGGCGGCCGCGAGCTCGTCATTGCTAAAGTGAAGCTCCTCTGTTTAATGGCTGGCAACTTTTCAAAGCCACAACCAGAGTTCAACGTCTACATCGATCCCGATTCGGCCAAGATCCTGTTTGATCGATGGCCCACACCTATGATCTTCAGTCCCTTTGAGCTCGGTCTTCAGGTGACGTTTCCCTGGAGCGCCCTCGACCGTGATTTCGACTATACACCCCATAACCCGGTTCCCGAAGGCTTCCGGCTCTATACCGCCGGCAAACCGCAGGATCGGCCCAATTGGGACTCGACCGCAGTTCTTGAGGCGATCCGTCCCGATCGCGGCTACTTCGATTTATCAGCTCCGGGCCGTGTGTCGTTGGGTACGAAAAGCACCACCACGTTCACGCCCGATCCGGGAGGCAAATGCCGCTACTTGATTATTAAGCCCGACCAGGTTGCACGGGTACGGGAAGTAATTGAGACGCTCGTATCTGAGCCGCCACGTGGACGATAGCCGCTGCGGGAAGGAAGATGGGCTAGCCTATACAAATTCTTTACATGGCGTACACGATTTTCTCGACAAAATGTTACAAGCTTGATCGGAAGGCAAGAATGCGCTCGAGTGAGTTTTTCCGAGGAGACCTATGAACGGTCGGGCACGCGTGGAAGCGGATTCTATGGCATGGTCATTCGGTCATCCAAGGATAGACTTGGAAGCGCAGTTGCAACCATCGCGTCCTTCCGCGCAAATCAAGATGTCTCGCTAATGGTGGTGATAGCCAAAGAGCTGTCAGAACCAACTTCAATCGTCGCCGATGATAGACACTGAATTGTTCGTTCATGTTCCGTTATCTCCGTCCGCGCCGAAGGACCTCTACTTCGACCCGGTGCAGCAAGCCTGGATTGTAAGCCGTCATCGTGACGTACTGAATGCGCTGCGGTCAGCCGATCTATCTCAGACGCGCCCGCCAGAACCTACGGCCGACTGGAGCGCAAAGCAAGAATGCCAGAAGCTACAAGCCAACATGGTCACTGCGCTCCCGAGCTTTCCCACTTCTAAGTGGCAGATCGAAATTGAGGAGCGGGCATCGATCCTGTTACACAATCTATCGAGATACCGCCCGGTTGATCTGGTTGCAGGCTTCATTCGGCCATGGTGCCTTGCATCAGCCGTCACTGCGACAGGCGTCGATCCAGCCCATGCCCAACGGCTCGATCACGTGGTGAGGTGTCTTTCTGAACGCGATGCCGCCCCTGAGAACGTTGATCTCAAATACCGGGCCAAAGAAGCGAATAAGGAATTGGATCGTTTCTTTTTTCCGCCGTCCGCTTCACATGCAAAGTCGTTGTTTCTTGGAACTGCTCAGACGGCGCCCTATTTTCTCGCAAGCGCATGGACAGCATTGTTTCAGCATCTCCCCCAAGCGAAACAGCTGCGGATACATCCCAACTGGACGCGTACGGCGACAGAAGAGCTATTGCGCTATGCAGGACCTGTCCATACGCTGTTTCGCCAGGCTGGAAAAGACATGAACATCGGAGGTACGAAGATTCGATGTGGCGACCGGCTGATCCTTAAATTGGGTTCCGCGAATCGGGATCCAGAACGATTTCCTGAGCCAAATCGCCTTGATTTCACGCGGGATGTCGCGGGGCATCTTGCGCTCTCGGCTGGACCGCACTACTGTGTCGGGGCATCAATTGTCAGAATAATGACGGCGATTGCGACCCGCGCGATCCTTGCTCTATATTCGGAGCCTCAATTGAGCGAGCCGGTCGAGTGGTCGTGCGGAACCATGTTGATTTGGCCTTCGTCTCTTCCGGTCCTGCTGGGCAACGGACCTTCATGTGTTCCACACGAATGCCATTGTTGATATACGCAGGGGAAAACAGAGCTGCTTGCTTTTGAAACGCCTCCAGGAGCAGATATCGTGACAACGCCGCCAAACTTCTTCATTGTAGGCGCTCCCAAGGCGGGAACGGATGCCCTCTACTACGAGCTTGACCAGCATCCCGAGGTTTATATGAGCCCGCTGAAGGAGCCATGTTACTTTCATCGGAGATACGTCCGGAAAACTTCGCCCCACACTTGCGGGAACGAATACGGGGACAACTCCAATCGACGAAGCAGTACACGCAAGGCGGTATGCACCAACGACGATTTGGCGGAATTGTCTCGGAGTGGGACGATTATCTGCGGCTTTTCCAAGGCGCTGGAGATGAGAAGGCGGTCGGCGAAGGAAGCGTCTGCTATCTTTGGTCGAAGTCAGCGTCCAGTGCAATCGCTTCGCACTTACCCCACTCCAAAATCATTATTGTGCTGATGGATCCGGCTGCCAGAGCCTTCGCTCAATATCAGAATAGCGTTTGGGATGGTCATGTCCACCACTCTTTTCGTGAGCATCTGGACGAGTGTTTTCGGAACCCTGGCGACACATTCAGCGTATTCCACCCGTTTCTCGAGTTCGGGATGTACAACAAACAGGTTGCAAGATACATCACTGATTTTCCTCGTGAATAGATTTGTATTTCTTTGTATGAAGATGGCACGAGAGATTACCAGTCATGGTTCGCTCAGATACTAACCTTCCTGGGGGTGCACAGCGGCTTCACCGCTCGACACGAACATCATGACACCGGGCAGATGGAAGTGCCGGGCATTCGGTCCGAAGGCAGGCGTTGCTCGTTGAGTACTACGGTAACGATGTTCTCGAACTCGAAAAGCTTATCGGCCGCAATCTGATGCAGTGGCTTCGTTGAGAATCAAGGATAGGCACTATCAAGCCAATCCGCCTGATTCGTGCGCAGCGCTCTTGCATCATCCCAGCATGTGGTGCGTTCTCTGGCTTAGCTATAGCTAGCGTCAACCGCATCAGGCCGGGACATCGTGGAGGGGCTAAGATCGGCGCGGAAGGCTGCTCGTATTCCACCGTGAATCGTACTGGACGGACCATGCAAAGAGAACAAGCTGGACGGCAAGAATCTGGACCTCACGCGCTTGCCGTCTCCACTTGCACATGCCGCGATGGCGGACGATACCTCAAGACCTGGGGAACTGTGGTCGCTCGGACGCCCGATGGCAGATGGACCAACTGGGCCATTGCCCAGGTGATGCTGCTCGATCGCAATCGCCTGACTGGCATCGCTCACACGCTACAGCATCTCGGCCAGATTCATGGCACGTGGAAAAGGATCGGGAAACCGATGCCCTTCGCCATGTTTCAGGGCGGACCACCATTCATTGCGTTTGTGTCGAGCATGCCGGCTCCCCATGGGTGTAAACGAAGTCGACTATATGGGCGGATACTTCGGCGAGCCAGTTGAAGTGGTCAAATGCGAGACCATCGATCTCGAAGTGCCGGCGACCTCCGAGATCATGATTGAAGGCTACATTTCCGATAGCGAAGATGCTCTGGAAGGCCCTATGGGCGAGTATGCGGACTATGTGCCGTCTGGCGAAGGCACGCTCAAACCCGACGAGATTCACTTCAATAAAGAAGCCACCAGTCCTCTGGTGGCGTTTTTGCAAACTGCAGAAAAGATAACAGGAAAGACGATCAAGCTGGTCTACAACTGCCTGCCGCCGGCAGATTGGGGTAATCGCCTGCCGGGCCGCACCAGTTTCAAGTGGAACTATCCCAGCGATCTTCAGGAGAAGGTCGTGGCGAACTGGAGTGCTTACGGTTTTGGGGGCTGAATTCTACTTAGTCGCTTTTCCCTGCTCACCGACATGGCCAGCCCGCCATCGCGCAGATCCCGATCGGCGCATAATGCGGTAGTCGTGCTCACGCGCCCGATGAAGCTTCACTTCCAGAATTCTTGAATTTCTTCAAGTGTTCGGCCTTTGGTCTCCGGAAGCCAATACAACACGAAGAAGAATGTCACGACGCAAAGGCCGCCGTAGAACCAGAATGCGCCGGCTGTGGTGAGCTCTTGTATCAAGCTCAAGAATGTGAGAGTGACGGCGAGGCAGGCGCACCATACTGTCATGGTCGCAACCGACATGGCGCGTCCTCGAACGGTATTGGGAAATAGCTCCGAGATGTAGACCCAGACGACAGGTCCGAGGCTGACCGCAAAGCAGAAAACATAGGCGAGTATCAGCGCAACGATAATAGAGAACGACCCCGCGTTGTGGTGAAACGCCAGGCCCAGCCCGGCGAGCGAAATAGCCATGCCGGCAGAACCGGCGAGCAGTAAAGCACGCCGCCCGAAGCGCTCAATGGTGAACATCGCAACAATTGTCCCCGCCAGATTGATCACGCCAATCAGAACGTTAGCGCCGACTGCGGAAGAAGCGCTCCGCGCGGCATGTTCGCGGAACAGAATCGACCCGTAGTAGATGATCGTGTTAATTCCCGTGATTTGGCCTAAGGCCGCCAGTATGACTGCCAGAAGCAGAGGACGCCGAACAGCTGGGCTCAGAAGCTGAGACGCAGATACTTCGCGCTCCTGTTGAAGGGCCAAACGGATCTGTTCGAGCTCCCGTTCGGCTTCCGCAGGACCCGCCACGCGGTTCAGAATCTGGAACGCATCGCGCTCTTTCCCATGGGCCGCCAACCAGCGAGGACTTTCCGGGATGGCCAGAAGCCCAAGCCAAAATGCGATGGACGGAACGGCCGCCGTGGCGAACATCCAGCGCCAATTTTCTGAGCCAAAAGTCGCCAATTGCCAATTTATGTAGTACGCCATCAGGATGCCGGAAACAATAGCGAGTTGGTTTACCGATACCAACAACCCGCGCACGCGTGGCGGCGAAACTTCGGCGATATACATTGGCCCGAGCACCGACGCCAGACCAATCGCAAGACCTGCTGCGAGCCGTGCGAGCGCCAGTCCCGCCAACCCGCGCGGAACGGCCGATCCTATAGAAGCGACGGCGAACACGACAGCTGAGATGATCAAGGACCGTCGGCGCCCCAGGCGATCACTGACATAGCCCGCGAGCGCAGCGCCAGCGATGCATCCAGCCAGCAAAACACCGGCGATTAGCTCGACGTTGATATCACTTAACCGGAACTCCTCGCGCAGAAATGGCAAAGCCCCATTAATCACGGCAGTGTCGAACCCGAATAGCAATCCGGACAGAGCCGCGACGGCAGATATCAAATAGACATAACCACTACGAACGTCAGTTCCGGCAGAAAGCATTTGGTTTTCTCTTCGAAAGCATCCTCTCTCTATGGTTCGAATGTTGGCCAAACCTCGGCTAAGCAGGCCGGCTGCGAAATCCATTCAAGACTATGCGGAGCATTCGCAATGTGGGCGTACAGGGGAATCTCGGATTGCAAACCCAATTCCGGGTATTGCCGCGCGTGGCGAATCTGAATGTGGCTTGTGCGATATCGGAGATTGGGCTCCCATTCAACGCTTCCGTCGGCATGAAGCAGCGGAAACCAGGCTACACCGCCACGCGCGCGCAGATCGTCATAAACGAAGCCGTAATCACTTACGCACCACGCTCCAAAGACCAGCGGATTATTTGTGTCCGCACTCACGACCGCGTGAGCCCAACCGGGCGGAACCACGACGCGATCTCCGGGCCGGGCATCCACGGCGATGCAGCGGCCGGGATCGTCTGCTGCGAATTCCTGAGCGTAGATGAACGCTCGTCCTTGCCAGATTTCAAAAAGTTCGGGAGTCGACCAGCCGCTGAAGCGAGAGCGTGCATGCACATGGCCCTGACTGCGCACAGGCTCCCGGCCGAGGCCTCCGGCCGCATACGCTACGACCCCGAAGACAAGCTGCCGCCGATCGAGCTCGGCCCGATCTTCGGGCCGGAAGACGTCCATCGCGATCGCGTATACCGGGTCAGGGCCGCTGCAGCCTGGATCTCGCAAACTCGGCCGTATCGCGTCGAGCGTCCGCACTTCCGGCTCAGGTCCCATGACACCGGGTCCATAGCGAAAGCCGAGCGGATGGAAGTTGGCCTGTACGTCCAAACCGAAATCAGCCCGCATTGCTCTCCCTAACCGAAGCGCGCATGGTTGCACACTGTGCGCCACTATCAAGCGGACGAATCGTATAGCGCTCTACTGCGGCCGGAACAATAAACGATTCTCCGTAATGCACGATCCATGGATCGAAAGCGTTGGTCGGACTCTCCACCACAGCCGCTTCGCCCTCGACTAGATTCAGAACGTGAACGGAGCCGTTCGTTTCATGAGGTACGGGACCCGTAAACCAATGACGTCTTGTCTCAATAAATTCAAGCGAATGGAGGCCGGTACGCTCTTCACGCCAGCAAGGTCCGTGTTCTACGGTTTGAATCTGATTTACCAAATTGCGTCGTACCCATTCAGTTGTGCGGTCCCATTGGATATTCGCGATTCCGTGCTCTAAGTGAATGGGCCGCGGGCGGCCATCCAGTCCCATGCGCCCCCAATCCCACAGCTTGAACGTGAAGATGTAGGGCGTAGCGCTGATCTCGAGCACGACGCTGTTTCGCGCTGAGCAGTGAATCGTGCCGGCCGGAATCAGGAAGTGATCGTGCTTGCGCGCGGGCCATCGATTGACATACTCCTCTGCTGGAAACGAGTGTTCACCCTCCTGCGCGGACCGGAGATCCGCAACCATGTGCTTGCAGTCGATTCCTTCTTTCAGGCCGAGAAACACCGACGCGTCGGGGCCAGCATCCAGCATGTAATAGCTTTCGTCCTGGGTGTACGACATGCCGAAGTGTTGCCTGATATAGCTGGTTAACGGGTGCACCTGAAGCGACAGGTTGCCGCCATTCATTGTGTCCAGAAAATCGAACCGGATCGGAAATTCGGCTCCGAAGCGGCTGTGCACGAAGGCGCCGAGCAGTTCTTTCGGCCGGCGAAATACCGCATCGATGGCTGGGATTTCGACGCGCACATCTCCGAAACCAAGCAGCAGGCTGTTCTCCTCCGGGACGCAATCGAAGCCCCACGCATAATTCGGACGGTCGCCAGGAAGGTCGAATTTGTTCATCATCCAGTCGCCTCCCCAGGGACCTGGATCAAAGAAGGGTACCACCCGAAAGGGTCGCTGCGAAGCGAGGTCAAGGCCTCGCCGAAACTGATCGCCCGTAATCATCTTCGGATCGCCCAGCGTGTTAGTGTCGAGCAGAAAATCGATACGATTCAGCAACTGCTGTTTCAGTTGATCGGCGGCACGCCAATCGATAAAGAAGCCGCGCTTGTACTTCAGGCTGGGCGGATCGCTGAGATTGGCCGCGCCGAAATTTGTGATCTCGTTGCGGCGCTGACGCTGCTGAATTTCCCAACGAGCTAAGTCTGCATAGACGAGCAGATGAGATTGTGGCGCGATGAAATATGCGCCGGTGCCGACCACCAGCGTGACGGATGTAGTCTGAGATTGCACCTGGCGGCGCAGCTCAGCAACGAGCGCCGGATCAAATAGATCTTGAAGGCGCAGATCATTCATGAGTCCGAACACCGGATCGTCGGTCAGGAATGGCCGAACAATAGATTCGATTTCCTCAGGTGGACGCAAGGCATCCTGTGCGCGAATCACAACGGCCGGCCGGATATAAGCGGTCAGCGCCTCCACCACTTCAGATTCGAACAAACCCGGATAGCATTCAATGCAGAGGACGGAGCCTTGTTGCCCGGCTGCCTTCAGCCTCTCGGCAATTGCGGCCCATCCGCGCAGACAGAGCCGCGCATCCTCATCTACGGGCACATAGGGGAACTTATCGTAGGAAGTACTCAAACCTGGAACTCCTCGAGCAAGGGAACAGCACCCAGCAGCGTCGCCTGATCTCCGCATTCCGCGGCTACGACGCGTACCTTTCCCCAAGGTGTCCAGGCGAAGTTTTGAACGCGCTCGCGAATGACTGGCAGAATGCGATCTGCGCTCTTCATAATGCCGCCGCCCATCACCAGGACTTCAGGGTCATAGGCATGAATGAGGCTGACGGCGAGCGCAGCCCAGACATCTAGGCAATGCGCGAGAATCTGCTCGGCGATGACATCGCCTGTTTCCATGACGCGAATGAGGGTTGCGAAATCCAGAGCCGTCTCTCGCACGAGTTCGCTCTGCTCGAAGCCCGGCCACTCACGGCACAAAGTAGGCAGAACCCAGGTGGACGCTTCCGATTCAGCGCAACCAATTGCCCCGCAGGTGCACCGGCGGCCACGGGGGTGAATCGCCAGATGGCCTCCCAAACAGCCAGCCTGATAGTGCTTGCCCCGCACAAGTTTTCTGCCGATCATGGCAGCGCCGCCGATGCCCGTACCCAACGTCATCATCACCACGTCGTCGTATCCGCGAGCGGCGCCGGCAACGCGTTCGCCAAGCAGAGCCAAACGCGCATCATTCTCAATACGAAATGGCAACCCGAGTTCGGTCTCGCACCATCCAGGCAAATCGATACCGGGCGCGTCGTCGTACTTGCCGTTGGTTGAAAGGACCCGCCCCGAATCCGCATCGGCGATGCCGCAAAAACCAAGCACCAGGCCAGCGCAGTCGCTCAACGAAATTCCGCTACGGCAGCTCAGGTTACGAATGCTTGTGGCTAGCCTCGGCAGGAAAGGCGCCAACCCCCCGGACCCACAGGCCGTCAGCGTTTCTCTGGCAAGAACCTCGGTATCGCGCACCAGCGCGCAGGTTGCATGTGTTCCTCCCAGATCGATTGCGCCGACCAACATTATGACCACACTACACGATTCAGGGCCGCGACTTCAACGAGAACGGTCAGGAAATCTGCGTTTTAGCCATAATTGTTAGTATTGACATGATTGTTTTATTCATTTACGATCACAACTAGCAGTTCACCCTTTCATAGAGAACGCCTAGTGACCAGACGGGATTTCGTCAAGACAGCGGCCGCGGCCACGGCGATCTCCAGGCTGGAGGCGGCCGGGGATGCCATGCCGAGCTGCGAATCTCTCACCAGCGTGGACATGCCTCACCGTTTCGGCGATTTGTTCAATCCTCCTGCGGTGACGAATTTCCTGGGCTGTGCGCAAGCTGCAGTAGACCTGACCGCCATCAGAAGTGTCGCGTTCCCTCCGTTTGCCCAGGGAGAGATCAGCGTGGACGTGCTCGGCAGCCGCGGCGATTTGAATGGAGTTCTCTTCGTTGATGGCGTTTATTTCACTGCGACGCGTGAGCCAATCACATTCGTTTGGCGGCCCGATCGAATCGAGCGTCGAGCATCATTGCGGGGGATTCGATTTTCTAGCACAACAATCGTACCGCCGGGACAGAACGGCGCGGCCTTTAAACTGCGGATTGAGAATGGCGGAGGCGAGCGGCGAGAGATCGAAATCGCTCTGAAAATTCAGGGCGGTGTAACAAAGAAAACGCAGGCATGGGGATCTGTCTCTCCCGGTGAATCGGACAACCGGATTACTGTCGAGGAGGAAAAGTGTGCGGTTGTTTTTGAGGCCCGGCATTCTAAGGCCGCAGCGGCCCAAGCCGTCAGCCCCAAACCCTCAGCCGTCTCGCGTTCCGGTTTCGTTTATAACCTGGAACTCGCGCCCGGCGAGTCAAAAGAGATCGCCTTCAGCAATGTGCTTGGCGCAGATGGAGAAACGGTGCTCGCCGCGGCAATTGAGCTTGCACAGAATTTTGAATCCGCTGCGGCCAGTGCCCAGATCGAATGGGATAACACACTCCGGGCCGCTTTTACTCGCGGGAATGGGCGATTCAGCGGCTGTTTACCATCTCTCATCACCAGTGATCCCGCCCTGTTACGTCTCTATCACACCGCTCTGGTGACGCTGCTTTTTCATCGCCGAAGCACGCCGGCATCGATATACGGAACCACCTACGTCACGCTAGCCCCGCGTTACTGGGAGACGACCACGTTTTTGTGGGACATCAGCCTGAGTTCCACCATGCTTGCACTACTCGACCCCACGGTGCTGAAACGCATGCTCGAAACGTGGATGACGTTAGATATCCATAAGCACTTCGGCACGGATCTCCTTACGGGAGAAGGTGTGGGGCCCTGGTATTCAGTCAATGATTTCGCGATGTGCCGCATGGCGCGTGATTACCTACGCTGGAGCGGTGAGGTTGCGTGGCTGGATAAGAAAGTTGGCGGCGTCACTGTAATGGATCGCTTGTTCAATTACGCCACCCATTGGCGCGCTCTCAATGTGAATGGGCACGGTCTTGCCGATTACGGCGGCGTCAACAACCTTTTGGAAGCGGTCAGCAGTTATGTTCACGAAGTAGCCGGATTAAATGCCGCCAACGTATTCTGCATGCGCTTTGTCGCGGATCTATTGGAACGGCGAGGCGACACTCGGCGCTCATCCGCGTTGCGGCAGGAAGCATCTGCGCTCGCGCGGCGCGTATTAGATCTATACGTACTTGGTGGCGGGTACTGGAATTGCCGCTTGCCGGATGGACGGCTGCAACCGGTGCGGCACTGTTATGACTTCGGAACGGTTCTGTCGACGATTCCCCAGGACCTGAGCGAAGTGCACAAGCGCGAGATGGTCGCTTTCTTCCAGCGTGAGCTGCAAACTCCTGCCTGGATGCGCGCGCTTTCCACGCATGATGCGGACGTCTTGTTCAGTGTCCGGCCGGACCACCAATGGACCGGCGCTTACGCCGCTTGGCCGGCTTTAGCCCTGAACGCGATATACAAGGCGGGAGAACCCCTGATCGCAAATCGATGGCTGAAAGGTCTTGCGCGGACCGCCATGCAAGGACCTATTGCACAGGCCAATTTCGCGGAAACGGCTGTGGATGCCGAGGCCGGCGGCGCAGCCCGCAAATCGCCCTCTGATGTGCCGTGGATCAACGATTGGGCATGTGTAGCCGGTAGCGCTTTCGCGGAACCGATTCTGGAGGGTTTGTTCGGAATTCAGGCGGATATGTATGAGCCGCTGAGGGCCTCGCCACACCTGGCAGGGTTAGAGGCGCCTGCCGAACTGCGCGGCTTACGGTATCAAGGCAAGATGTATCGTGTTTCTGGGAGCGGAGTCGCACTCAGCACTGATTCCTGACCACCTTATTAGGAGGAAAAGTGAAGCTATTCGCGCTGGCATTTCTGACCGCCAGCATCGCCGTTACAGCTGTGGGCCAGGAAGTTGCCACGTGGTCCGAAGACGTTGGAAATCAGTACTGGATCCATCCCGATATCGTCTATAACGTCGCCAATAACTATGCCAACAAACTGGACGTGATCTATCCGCACGCCATCACATCCTCAGTTCCCGCGGTCATTTACATACACGGCGGGGGATGGGTTTTCGGAACCAAGGAAGGCGCCGTCTTGGAGACGCTTCCCTATTTGCAAATGGGCTGGGTCGCGGTAAACGTGGAATACCGAATGGCCAATGTCTCGAAAGCGCCCGCGGCCATCGAGGATTGCCGTTGCGCGTTGCGGTGGGTGGTTCAGCATGCGAAGGAATATCACATTGACCCAACCCGGATTGTCATCACTGGACATTCCGCCGGCGGTCATTTGTCTTTGATGACTGGAATGCTCACCGAAGCAGCGGGATTGGACAATAACTGCCCGGAAGAAGGCCCCGAGCCTCACGTTGCGGCGATCGTCGACTGGTACGGCATAACCGATGTGGCCGACCTGCTGGCCGGCCCAAATCGCAAAACGTATGCAGCCGAATGGTTGGGATCTTCATTAGATCGAGATGCGATTGCTCACAGAGCTTCTCCGTTGACGTACCTTCGAAAGGACTTGCCGCCAATTATCATCATTCACGGTGATAAGGATCCGGTTGTGCCCTACAGCCATGCCGTCCGTCTTCACGAAGCGCTGGAAAAGGCTGGTGTTCCCAATCGCCTCGTCACGATTACAGGTGGAGGACACGGCCAGTTTACCGATGAAGAGAACCGCCGCGCCTATAGCGCCATTCGTGAATTTTTGGCACAACACGGTCTCGGTCCCGTAGAGCAGTCAAAATAAGCCGTGCGTCTCAGGCTTTCCACTCAGCAGTGAATGACTTCGCGCCCGGTTCCACCAGAATTACTTTGCCGCGCCGTTCCGACGAAGCACCTTTTACGCCAAGGAGGCTAGAACTGCCTCCGATGCTTGCCGGGAGCTCGATTTGCGAAGGCGCTGGTCCCGTGGCGCGCGCGAACTCGAAGCTATATCCTCCGCCTGTCCGTGTTCTGGTTAGACGCAAATCGATCCGGCCGAAGCGTGTTGGAGTCCGCTCAAGCACTACCTGATCGGAGCCATTCAGGTCGAGTCCTGCGCAGCCAGTCAAAAGGCGGAGCGCAGACCCGTCCTCGATCGCGAACATATGCCGCAGGAACAGAATACATTCGGCGCTGGCCCAATTGTGCGGCATGTCACCCCAATATTCAGCCACCAGGGAGTTTCGTAACGGCTGTTCCTCACGCCAGCAGTAGAGCGGACTGGCATGGTTCAGAAAGCCAGTGAACGTGCGCCGCGCCCAATCGTCCAGACCGGCCCATAAATAAACGTGCGCAACAAACGCAGCGTTATACGTCCACACGCCCTCGTGCGCCAGCCATCCCGTTTCACTCGGCACATCCTCCTTGGTGCAAGCCTGCATAAGTGCAATGTGTCCGCGAACGATTGGATCGTCCTTACCGAACACGAGTCCGGGATAGATCGCATGGGAAAGCGCCCACTGCGCCACTTGCGGTTGCGGGCGCTGCCAGGGGTCGGGCAATGTCCAAGCCGGATCTTCTTTCATCAGCATTGGCAAATACTCAAATCCGCCGGAGTGAGTTCGCATTTCCTGCTTGGCGGCCGCGAAAAATGCAGAACGCAATTCTGAGTAAAAGCGGCTGACCGGCTCAAACGTTGCATCGAGACCGCACCGCTGCGCCGCTTCTAAGGTGGCGCGCAGACCCGCGAGGGTCCAGACAGTATTCGCAAGCTCGGAGCGGATTGCTCCTAATCCGCCGTCGCCAAATCCAGGCGCAAGCAAACCGTAGCGGCCGTTTGCGCTGTTTTCCGTGCGCGCTTCATCTCGAACCTGACGCAGAAAATCGGCAGAACGAAGCAGGTTTGGGACCATAGCTCGGAAATACGTCCAGTCGCCGCTAAGCTCGGCCTGGCGCACTAGAGTGAACATCGCGATCGCGGTGTCTTTCCAGTGCTCGCCGGGAGCCGAGGCGAACACCGCGCCCGAGGGCAATTGATGCGACCACGTCGCTTCGAGCCCTTGTTGCGCTTCCGCATCGAAGCCGAGATAACGGGCTGCTTCCAGAATGAAGTTGCCATCGACAATCCACAAGCCGCGATAACAAGTGGGACCCACCTGAAATGTTTTTCGGCCATCCTTTATCTCGCGCGCCTCGGCAATATTGCGTGTGCACGCGATCAGGAAATCGTTATACCGGCCGGGAAGCTGCCACTTGACTTCGCCGCCGAAAGGCTCCCAGTTGCGCCAGTGACTACGCGCCTCGTCCAACAGCGCATCGGGTTCGCCAAGGCCCTTCAAAACACGTTCGGCGGGTTGGCGCTCCTGCGGAAGGCGAAAAAAGACGCGCGAAGGCGATTCAGCCGCAGAGGGCTCTGCCGGCGCAGCCAGAATCCATCCGGAGAAGGCAGGCGATGCGGTAAGCGGCGCGTCCGAAACCATAAAACACTCGCCTTCCGGACCTATGACCCGGGTACCGGAACGTGCGAGCG
>DATBEF010000230.1:0-21717 GCA_036269625.1 Bryobacteraceae bacterium
TGATTGGCGGGCTCGTGGAAACAAGGTTTGCGCGTCCCGCCCAATCAGTGTTGTGACGCGCTTTTTCATCGCTCTTTTGATGTTGCGCATTTCCGCGCAAACCGTTCCCCAAGACCCCACAGATGATCCGCTCTTGACTAAAGCGGATCTGTATGTTCGCTTGGGGCAACTGGCCGCCGCGGAACGTACGGCGCGGGAGTATCTGCACGGACACTCTAACTCAGCGAGCGGCCACTTCCTTTTGGGTTCTATCTTGTTTCTCCAAAAAAAGGCAAGGGAGTCGTTGGCAGAGTATACCGAGGGTGCGAAGTACAGCGCTCCAGGTGTTCGCGATTTGAAGATAGTGGCGTCCGATTACGTTGTGCTCAGCGATTTTGCGGACGCCGATAAGTGGTTTACTAAGGTGGTCGTGTCGACTCCGCACGATGCGCAAGCCTGGTACGATCTGGGCCGGACGAAATACAACGAAAACCGTTTCGACGAAGCGGTCAATTGCTTCAAACGAGCACTTCAGCTTGATCCCACGAATGTGAAGGCTGCGGATAACCTGGGGCTCTCCTTAGGCGCGCTAGGCCACAATGAGGAAGCAATCGAGGCCTATAAACGCGCTATTGCCCTCCAGGAACACGATTCTGCCAAGAACTCCGGCCCCTATCTCGATTTTGGCAGCTTGTTAGTTGAGAATAACCAAATGGAGCAGGCGCTGCCATTGCTTGCCGAGGCGCTCGCTCTTTCACCGGAAGACTATCGGGTGCATCGCGAGTTGGGCAAGGCTTACCTGCATCTGAATGAACTGGACAAGGCGCGCGTGGAGTTACAAAAAGCAATCGAACTGGCGCCCCGCGAAGCGCCGCTGCATTTCATGTTGGCGCAGGTATACCGAAAACAAGGATTGATGGACCAAGAGAAGTTGGAAATTGAGCGTTATACAGCGCTGAAATAGCGCGGCCTTACCGAAGTGCGAGTGTGAGCGGGTGGCCAGATCGCCTTCCGCCCAGAGTAGAGCGGGTTCGTCACTCGGTTAAAGCCGCCCTCCTTGACTGGTGACCGGCCTGGTTGGAACACCCGCTGCTTAGGTTCCAATTCCCGTCATGGCCGCGACCTTTAGGAATACCGGATTCTTCCAGAAGTCAGCTTTAGTTTGAGACGTACGGCTGTTTGTCGTACACTATGCATGGGTATACCTCTAGGTGAACAAAACGGTAGCTGCGTCACTATCCTAAGGTGACCGGCATTGATGGAAAGGAGCCCCAAATGCGTGTTGCCGAACCCAAAACCCGGACGAAGGCAAGAAACGAGCGCCTGGAAGCGCGGGTCAGCCGTGAAACCAAGAAACTTTGCCAACGGGCCGCGAACATACAAGGGTGTACGTTGACCGATTTTGTTGTCAACAGTGCCGTCGAAGCGGCGAAACGCATCGTGAAAGGAAACGAATTTGTGGAGCTGACGCAGCGCGATCGGGTAGCGTTCGTAGAAGCGCTATTGAATGCACCAGCCCCGAACGCCAGATTGCGGAAGGCGGCGGAGCGGCACGCGCAAACATTTGGGGGTTAAGCGCATTTCGGCCCCGCAGTTCCGTAATATTGAGCCGCTCAGCGCTAAGCATGACAAGCTGCGGGCGGCCTTTTCGTGCGGAGTGGAACCGCTTGACCGTTACCTGAAGCAGCAGGCCCGCCAAGATGCGAGGAGACGCGTGGCTGCGCCTTACGTGCTGGTTTCGGAGGACGACAGGATCGCCGGCTACTACACCCTTTCTTCCGATAACTTCCGCGCAGACGACCTTCCGCCCGAACTGGTAAAGCAACTGAAGCTGCCTCGCTATCCCGTCATCGGAGCAACGCTTATCGGGCGGCTGGCTCGTGACCTATCCTTCAGGGGCTGGGGTGTCGGCGAACTGCTCTTGATTGACGCCGTGAAAATAGCGCTGGCAATGAGCCGTAAAATCGCTTCGGCCGCTGTGGTGGTGGATGCGAAGGACGATAGGGCCCACCGCTTCTACAGCGAGTTCGGCTTCATCGCCTTTCCTGAGACTGTAAACCGGCTTTTTCTGCCGATGCGGACGATTGAAGAACTCTTCCCGGAGCCAGCAGAGTCGCCCCCAAACGGCGAAGCCGGAAAAATAAACCGGCTTTCAGTAAAATGATCAAAAAGTAATCTTGCCGGGCGTCGCGGCTGGAACTATTCCTGTTGTCTTTCGTCTCAATACAGCAGTAAGATAGCCGCGTCGGCAAGCATTGGGCGGGTGGGTCTGGCCGTGAAAGACTGTTCTGCGGTCCGGCTGAAACCCGTTTGGCGTCGCCACGTCAGTGGAGGGCAGAGGGAGGAGTTTGCGCTCTTGGGGAACTCGAACCGCAAACTGAGTGAGGCTAAACTCGACGGCAACGTCATCATCTCGGAACTGATGCGCAACATGGAGTTGGGCCGGTTTGAGATGGCGTATACCGTGCTGCTTCCCTGCGTTTTCACCATTTACTTGAATCCCGAAGATCACGCCACTCTGAGCGGCGTGTTCGAACTGATCACGGATGATGCCAAACGCGCGTTACGGGCTAAAGTCACTGAATTCAACTCGCCGGGCGGTGTTTTGGGCGTACGCCGCGGAGGAAAGCCCGCAAAGGAGTTCAAAATTGCCGCGCAGGACTGGAGCGTGGAATTCCTTCCGGAGCCGGAGGTGCCGCACGGCGACGTTGAGATTCACTCTGAGCTGAATGAGGCGGTACAACCGGGCTATCGTGGGACCAAAACTACCTTGCTGGGCCGGGCGCCCTCGGTTACCTCAGGCCGAACGACCAGCCAATTTACGGAAGTTCGCCGGTCGCCCGATTCCGTGTTCGCAGAAATGCGGTATGAGGACGATTCGGGTGCTCAAGTTTATCTGCTCACGCAAAATCAGGTGCGGGTCGGGCGCGGCGGCGGAGACCAGGCCGTCGATTTGGCTCTATACACCAATGACGAGGTTTCGCGGGAACATCTGACCATTCGGAGGGACGCGGCCACCGGCACATTCTTTGTCATTGATAACAGCACGAACGGGACATGGATAGACGGAAAGCGCCTAAAGCGCGGGGTAGAAGAGACGCTGCCGGCCCGATCGGAAATCGGCGTGGGCGAAGTGCTCACGCTCAGCTTTGAAGCGGTACAGGCTGCAGGCGCCCGCCGCCAGACGAAAGCAGTAAATTCACCGGAATTAGGCGCGGAACGAGATTCCGGTGCGCGGCGAGGGTTCCCAGAAATTCGAAAGTGAAGTGCGATGAAAACCGCAACGGCATGGCAAGCCGGCGTGGCCACCCATCCTGGGCTGGAGCGCCCCATCAACGAAGACCGCGTCTTCGCCGATGAGGCACATGGTGTTTTCGCGGTTGTGGACGGTTTGGGCGGGCACGCCGCGGGTGAACGAGCCGCCGAAACGGCGGTCGGGGTTATTGCGGAACATGCCGGATCGGGCATGGGCGAGCCCGAGGAGCGAATCCGCAAATCGATCGCCACGGCGAACAACCGGATCTGTGATCTGGCGAAGAATCATGAAGGGTGGCGCGGGATGGCCTGCGTCCTGACTTTAGCGGTGGTGCACGGAGATCGCGTGACGGTCGGGCATGTCGGCGATTCGCGGCTTTATTTGATTTGGAACGGCCATCTGCGGAAGCTGACTTCCGACCACTCGCCGGTTGGCGAAATGGAAGATCAGGGGGAACTGACTGAAGGGGAGGCCATGTGTCACCCCCGGCGAAACGAAATTTTTCGCGATGTTGGTTCCGTTCCTCACGAACCGAACGATCCTGAGTTTATCGAAGTACGGGAATTTCCGTTGCGGCCGGATGCCGCGCTGTTGCTGTGCAGCGATGGTCTGAGCGATGCCGTGACGTCCTCCCAAATACGCGCGATTGTTGAGCGGTATGATAGCAATCCTGAAGAAGTGGCACAGCGATTGGTCGAAGCTGCCAATGAAGCGGGCGGACGCGATAACGTCAGTGTCGTTTTCGTGCCAGGACCGGAGTTTCTGGGGAGCGAGTCCCCAACCCTGCAGGCTGCACGCGTCAGGCATGGCTCCACTCGCGTTCGCGGCGGAAAGACCTCATCCGGTTTTGGTTTTTCGACGGCATTGTGGTTCGTAGGCGGTGTTCTATTGGGTGGTTCTCTGTGGGCCGGATATGATCATTTCGCGCCTCTCCGCCCTGCGTTCAAGGTGGTTGGGCCTGCGGCATTGCCCGGCCCTTCTCACATCACAGTGAACGCTGCCGATCCATTCGGGATCGTCCATTCTTTGACAATGGCGCGTGCGGGCGACACCTTGAATGTGCCGGCCGGCCATTATCTCGGGCCAATCGTATTGAAGTCCGGCGTGGATGTGCTTTGTGCGGGGGACGTGATGGTGATGCGCGATCCGGCCTCGGCAACTGATGCTGCAATCGTGGCCAATTCTGTCCACGGCTCACGAGTTAAAGGGTTGCGGATCGCGAGCGACCCGACTCATCCGCTCAAGACCGGGGTTCTGATTGAGGATTCGTCGATTGAACTTGACGATGCTGATATCTCGGGGGCCGAGAGCGCGGGTATCCAGATTGCGGGATCGTCCGAAGGCGAACTGCTGGCCAACTTCATTCATGGAAACAATGGGCCGGGAGTTGCCATTGGAGGGGCCAGCACGACGCGCCTGGCCGGTAATCGGATTGAGGAAAACGGCCGTTCCAAAGGTGCGCCGCACGGAGGCTTAGAGATTGCGGAGAGTGCGCGGCCCTTATTAGTGAACAACATTATTGCGCGGAACGGGCTAAATACGACTGGGCAGCCGTCGGCAGCAGTTGGCGCCGGGACGCGAGGACATAATCTTATGGATGCGGAGGCTCGACGCAGCACTCCGGGTGGCAAGACGGGCGCTGGAACCCCGCCAATGTAATCGCTATCGCGAGGTAACGCAAACGCTGTGGTGAACCTAGCCCAATTCGGCAAGTACGAAATCATCCGGAAGTTAAGCCGCAGCTTGACGGACGTATATCTTGCGTTCGACGCGGAGGCGGACCGTCAGGTGGTGTTGAAACTAGTGGAACACTCGCGCGACGACTTTACGCCGGTTGTCATCGCAGCCGAACGGCGCGGGGCGGCTATTCAGAAGGAACTCCATAACAACGACCCGCGCATTCTTGAGATCTTCGATGCGGGCGATCTGGGAGATTGTTTTTTCGTTGCGATGGAGTATTTCCCGGGCAAGACGCTGGCCGAGATACTGCGCGAAGAGCAGCGCGTAGAGCCGAAGAGAGCGGCGCGCTACACAGCAGAGGTGTGCAGCCAGTTGCGCACGCTGCACTCGTTCATCTCCGACATCAATGGGCGAAGGACAGCCGTGGTTCACGGCGATATCAAGCCTTCCAATATTCAGATTGGTTCGAACGACGATCCGCGGCTGCTCGATTTCGGAATCGCGAAGGTAATCACATTCACCCACAACCTGACGCATCACAATTTGGGGAGCCCGAGCTACTGCTCGCCGGAGCGGCTCAGTAAAGCGCAGGTGGACGCCGACTCCGATCTATGGGCATTAGGCGTGACGTTATACGAACTGGTCTCGGGAGCGCCGCCGTATCAGGCGCAAGACACGCGGAAGCTGGAAAATCTTATCCAATCAGGCCGGCCTGTGCGCGCCCTGCCGGATGATTGTCCGGCTCCGTTGAGGACGGTGATCGCGAAATCGCTCGCGCCGAATAAAGACCGCAGGTATCCTTCCGCCGAAGAGTTCGAACGCGACTTGCGCGCCTTTGTCGCCGGAGAGCCGGTCGCCGCGGCGATGGAAAAGCAGGACTTCTGGAACGCTAACGATACGATCAACAAGGCGCGCGAGCAAGCTGAGGCCGTGCGTGGCCGGGTGAGCAAGCCGACTGCAATTAGGGTAGCCGCGCTGAAGCTGCTTCCGAAACGCAAAACCAACACGCGGAAGCTGCTGATTGCCAGTTGCTCGGGCTTGATCGTGGGTTTAATTGCTTTCATGCCCTTTGCTTACTCGCATGATTTTGAGCGGCAGAGTGATCCTTTGCGTGGGCACAAAGACTACGCGCAAGGACCGGCGGAGGATGTCGTATCCGACTGGAACCTATACAGGGGACTGCACAACCGGGGCGGCCTGATGGGCCGGTTTTCCTCTGATAAGGCGCTAGACACGGCCTTTCATAATAATCTGACCGCGGCCGCGGACAGCATTATTTCGGAGTATCGTAATGCTTCGGATCGGGACCCGAGCGGGTTCGATTGGACACGCGCCCGCCTCTGTTTGCGCTACGCATTAGCCATTCATCCGTCGGACTCAGAAGCGAAGGGCAAACTCGCGCTCTGCAATGGGTATGCGGCTCTGCCGTCCGATATGAATCGGCACGGAACGGAAACGAGCATTCGAGACTTCCGGTTGGCTGCATCGCTCCTGCCCCACTCCCCGGATCCCCATCTCGCTTTGGCGCGCGTTTATATTTACTCGTATCGCAATCTGGTCCCCGCCCTCGCTGAGCTACATCAGGCCGAACAACTGGGCTATCGTCTGGGTCCTCCGGATATCAAAGAGGAAGGTGACGGTTACCTGATCCGGGCTCGATGGGAACTGCTGTTGGCCGACCATACGTCTCCCTGGAAATCGCGTCTGAAGTGGCTGGCTCGGGCACATGGGGATATCGAACACGCCGATGAGTTATATCGGCCGATCAGTCCACTTGCAAATGTGTCCGCCAGCCTGGAGCGCCTGAACCAATACCGTGAGGAGCAGGCCCGTTTGGAGTCGGAAACTCCTCCGGTGGCGATGCGGTCCAGCCGCGCCGGACAGCGTTTATTGAGCTCACGCGCATGGCGGTAACAAATAGCTGGGATGTAGCGCTTGTTGGCAAGCTGCAAGAGGTAGAGCGGTCCAGACCGCGCGAGCGCCGCCGTGAATTTTGGTTGCTGTTACTTGCATCAGCTGCCGTGAGTTGTGGGCTGGCGCTGGTGTTCGCTGCGAAAACGCAGGATTTTCCGGATACGGACCGGCGGCTCGCAAATAACGAGATCGTAAATCTAAACCAGGTGGGTCCAGCGGATCGTTTGCTTCCGATTCTGCAGGTTGTAGAGGCGCCCGACCAACGCGCGGCTGCGGCGCAGCGCATCGAGTCTTATCTTGACAACCATCGGCCTGTGGCCAACGTCGGCGTGCTGGCGCGCTTGCGGGTTCCGTCCCCTCTTCCTGCTGTCCAGCCAGCCGGCCCAGGCAAGCCCGGGTTGAAACCAGCCAGCTTGCCATTGGTTCCGTTGGCGAAGGTCAAACCGCTCCTGATCGTTCGGACGCCAAAGCAGTTTCTGACTATTTTCGCGGAGTGGTGCCTGCTCTACCTCGCCTCATTCTGGGTCGTACATTTTGCCTGGCGGCTGCGCAAATTCCGTGGCGATCCGCTGATTCTTCCGGCGCTTCACGTACTGACGGGTCTGGGCCTGATTCTGATGGTCAGCTTGCGCGATCCGCTACGTGACACACTCGAGTTCAAGAGGTTCGCCTGGGGCGTGGCAGCCGGCTGCGCCATCCTGTTGCTTCCGCTACTTCGTCCTTTCCAGTACCACAACTTTACGCGTTGGATTTATACTCCCTTGCTCGCGGCCTTCGGCCTCTTTGTGGCGCTGATTGCCCTGGGATCGGGACCGACCGGCAGCGACGCGAAAGTCAACCTGGGCCCGTTTCAACCGGTCGAAATCATCAAGATCCTGATTGTGTTTTTCATGGCTGGTTATTTTGCTCAGCGTTGGGAGTGGCTGCGAGACATCCGGCAGAAAACGCTGGTACCGCGTTGGCTCCGCTGGATCGATATACCGCATGTGCGCCATGCCCTGCCCGTGATGTGCGCGGTCGCCTGCGGCCTGGCAATATTCTTCCTGTTGAAAGACATGGGCCCGGCGCTAGTGATGGGTTTTGTCTTTCTCTCTCTGTTCGCAATCGCGCGGGGAAAGCTGGGCCTGGCAACGCTCGGCATCATCATGCTGGTTGCCGGCGTGGCAATCGGCTATCACATCGGTGCGCCGCACACCGTGGTCGAGCGCGTGTCCATGTGGATGCAGCCGTGGGATAACGACGTGCGCGGCGGCGATCAACTCGCGCATGCGCTGTGGGCATTTGCGACCGGCGGCCCATGGGGCTCGGGTCCAGGTTGGGGCGATCCCAGCGTCATTCCCGCCGGACACACAGATTTGGTCCTGCCCGCGCTTGCCGAAGAATGGGGCTTCTGCGGAGTCGTCCTCGTCGCTCTGCTCATCGGTTCACTGGTTTATCGGGCATTCCGGATCGCTCTACGCTCACCCGATGAATACGGCATGTTCCTGGGCATCGGCCTCGGCACGCTGTTGGCTTTGGAGATGTTGCTCATTTCTGGCGGCGTTCTTGGCGCGATACCGCTGTCGGGCGTGGTCTCGCCATTCCTCAGTTCCGGCAACACCGCCATGCTCTCGAATTTTCTGATCTTCGCCGTTCTGCTGAGCATTTCCAATCAAACCGTGAAGGGCGCGGAGCCCGAAAGCTACCTGGAAGCGAAGCAACCGTTCCGTCGTAAGGTTCGGATACTCAGCCTCGCACTCGTGGCGTGCATGGCTACTCTCTTACTGTGCGCAATCAATATTGAAGTTCTTCAAGATCGCGACTTGCTGGTTCGCGAAGCCCACGTCATCACGCAGGATGGCGTCAAGCGTCCGGAGCGCAACCCGCGTCTGAACCTGCTTGCCGCGTCCATTCCGCGCGGCAACATCTATGATCGAAACGGCGTTTTGCTCGCAACCAGCAACTGGAACGACCTGGAAAAGCGCAGAGAGCAATACAACAAACTGGGCATCTCCATCGACGCCGTCTGTTCGCATCAGGAGACTCGGCACTATCCTTTCGGGCCGATCGCCGAGAACTTTCTTGGAGACCTGCGCACCGGCGCGAGATTCCACGCGAGCAATGCCTCTCTTATTGAGCGGGACTCCGCTCCACACCTGCAGGGCTATGCCAGTTATGACGAACTCGCACCGGTCGTTCGCTATCGGCACCGGCGCGGCAATCCGCTACTGCAAAATCTGTTGAATCGGAATCGCGATATTCAGACAACGGTCGATATCCGATTACAGCAGAAAGCGGCCGAGATTCTTAAATCGCGTTTGGAGAAGAACAACAAGCGTGGCGCAATCGTCGTACTGCAACCTGTCAGCGGAGATGTTTTAGCGATGGCAAGCTGGCCTGAGCCCACATCGCAGGGTTCGTCGACACCGGACGAACTATTCGATCGCGCCCGTTATGGCGAATATCCGCCGGGCTCCACATTCAAGCTGGTGACGGCGATCGCGGCGCTTCGTCTGAATCCCAAATTGATGGAGAAGACCTTCAGCTGTCGCGGGCTCGGCGACGGGCGCTCGGGCACGATAATTCCCGGGTGGCGAAGGCCGATTCGCGACGATGTCGGAGACCATGCGCACGGAACGTTGAACATGGGACAAGCGATTACCGTATCCTGTAATGCATATTTCGCCCAACTGGGCGTGTTCAGTGTCGGGGCGCAGGCCCTGCACGATACCGCGGAGATTCTTGGCATTGATGCCGGGGAGATGAAGGATCTGAAAAAAATGCTGCCGTTCGCCGCTTACGGACAGGGCACTGTGGTCGTTACGCCTTTCAAAATGGCGCGCGTCGCGGCGACCGTTGCCGCTGGTGGTTCGATGCCTCAGGGACGCTGGGTGCTCGATTCGACAAACGCGCGAATAACGCAGCCGGAACTGATTCTCGCGCCCGAACTCAGCGGCTTCATGGCGCGATCGATGCGGGCCGTAGTTACGAGCGGCACTGGGCGAACCGCTATGAATGGCGTTAACATCAGCGTCGCTGGTAAAACCGGCACTGCCCAATTGAACGAAGGCGATCCCCACTCCTGGTTTGCGGGGTTCGCGCCGTACGACGGGGACCCGGCCCACAGAATCGCTTTTGCCGTCGTCGTTGAGCATGGCGGATATGGTGCTAAGTCGGCTGCCCCGATTGCGCGAGAGATTGTGGAAGCGGCTGAGCAGCTCGGGATTGTTTCCGGCAATCAGCAACAGGCGAGGTGAGTAGATGGCTGTCTCGAACGTTTTTGAAAAGCTAGGGCGCGCGATTTTCGAATCGCCTTTTGGCGCGAATCAATTGGTGAAAGACGCGCCGGAGTTGGCCGAAATACGGCTGGCCGTGCTCGATGCAGTCAAATCCAAAAGCCATCGCGCGGGTGGTCGGGCGGTCTTCCCGTATAATCTGGTGCGCATCAACCTGCTCGGCATTTCCGAGGATCAGGCCCGCGTGCTTCAACATCAGTTCCTGACGCAATACTTCGCCGATGAGGTGAAGACCGGCATGCTCCGGCAGAATTATCGGTTCCCGAACGACCTGCGGGTGGAAGTGCGCACTACACCCGATCTCCCGCTGGCAAATCAGCAGTGGCTCTCCATCGAAATGGAAGTGGATCGTCCGCAAAACGGCGTAGCTGCTGAAAACGCGAGTGCAACCCTCGTAGTGGTAAACGGGACCGCGAATGCACCGGAGTTTCCTATCGCCAAAACGAGGATCAACATTGGCCGCACGGCTGAGGTGTTTCACGCAGACGGGCCTAGCCGCAGAAACGATATCGCCTTCGCCGAAGACAGCGCGATAAACCGAACCGTTTCGCGGCAACACGCACACATTCTCTACGACCGGAAGGCGGGCGAATATCGTCTCTTCAACGACCGCACGTATAAGGGACCGTCTGGCAGCGGAATTTGGATTGTGCGCGACGGTTTAAGCCAGCCGGTGCACCGCGGAAGTCGTGGAACGCTTCTGGAAACAGGCGACGAGATTCACCTCGGTGATGCCGTGATGCGCTTCGAGGTGCGTTCCGGGAATCTTACACGCTGATATATTGTCCTACCAATCACTCGTGCCGTAACGCCTCGATTGGGTCCACGCGAGCCGCTTGGCGCGCTGGAACATACGAGGCCACAAGTGCTCCCAAAAGAATGACGCCAGCACCAATGCCAAGCGGCCCCGCGATATGGAGCGGGACGTCGGGAACCAGCGCTCCCGCTAATCTCGAGCACAACAAAGCAAGTGGAGCGCCTACTATCAATCCGCCCGCCACTATCGCGAACGTTTCGACCAGAACCATGCGCGTGATGTAGGCCGTATTCGCGCCAAGCGCCACCCGAATCCCGATCTCGGTTGTGCGCCGAGCCACCGTGTAAGCCAGCAAGCCGTACAGCCCGACACTCGCAAGTAGCAGCCCCAAAGCGCCGAAAGCCCCAGAGAGCGCGGCAACCAGCCGCTCGAGGAGTATCGATGCGTCTACTTGCTTCGTCAGCGTCGTAGTGCTGAGCACCGGGACGGTTTTCAGAACCTCCCTTACAACTCCCCGGACGTTTCCCGCCACAGCTTCGGGATCGCCACCTGTCCGCAGGATCAAGTGGTCAGCGTCCACCTCCTTGTCTCGGAAGGCCGGCAGATAGATCGTGCGGGCCAGCGGCTCTCGGATTTCAGAGTAATTGGCATTTCCTGCGATGCCGATGATCTGGTAGCTCTTGACCTCCGCATCCAGCGTGACGTGATCTAACGTGATGTGCTGCCCAACGGGGTCGCGCCCTGTGAAGTAATATTTGGCGAAAGCTCTGTTCACAATCGCTACCTTCCAGTTCGCTTCGTCGTGCGGGTCGAAGTCGCGCCCCGCAACGAGCGGAATGCCGAGCGTCTCGAAAGACTTCGGCGAAACGTAGCAGATCGAAATCCACCGCCGGTCGGCTGGCCTCTCTTCAAATCCTTCCGCTGAAGCGAACCCGCTCGCGCCTGCGCCGGAAAGCGGAGTCGGGCTGCCCAGTGAGACTGAAGTCACTCCCGGAATTTGCTGAACGCGTTCGATCATTTCGTGGTAACGGCTCGGCAAGCGCTGACCTCGCGACGGGTCGAATGTTATCAGGAGGACGTGATCGGGCCGGAAACCGAGATCGGTATGCTCCAGGTCCCACAAGTGCCGCACAAACAGCGCCCCCGCGCTCAGTAGCAGCACCGAAAGTGCCACTTGCGCACTGACTAGCCCACGTCCGAACACACGTTGAAAGATCGTCTGCCCCGAGTTTGCCTTCCGAAGCGCCGATTCGGGCGAGGTTCTGAAAGCATTCAGTGCCGGCACGATACCGAAGGCAAGCCCTACCACGACAGCGATGCCGATTGTGAACGCGAGCACATGCATGTCCGGCTCAATCCGCAGCAGGACCCGTTCATGCGGTCGGCCACTCGCGAAAAGTTGAATTAGGGCAGCAGCCAGGAAGTAGGCGACGAAAACACCCGCAACCGTGCCCGCCGCCGATAGCACAAGGGATTCCGTAAGCATCTGCCTGAGCAGCCGTCCGCGGCTTGCTCCCAGCCCGACACGCAATGCCATTTCGCGCTCGCGGCTCGCTCCTCTTGCGAGTAGGATATTTGCGATATTCACACATGCAATCAGCAGCAGAAGCGCCACCAGGCTCATCAACACAAGCAGCGGTTTGCCAATGCGATCACGTACGGTCGATAGCCCAGCGCCGGCACGTTCCACCTCGACCTTGAGCTGCCGCACCTGCGGATCTTTGCTTCGGAAAGACCGTTCCTCAATGGTGAAGCGGTAGAGCACCGCCATCTCGGCTTGTGCCTGCGCTAGCGTGACTGTGGGCTTCAATCGCGCCAGCAGCACTAACCGCGTGTCCGCTTGGTTCGGCAGCGGCTGCCACACGTCCGTCTGCGCCTCCACCCGCAATCCCGTGAAGGCACGCGGTGCTACACCGATAACCGTCACGGGCTGGCCCTGCACGATGATCTTCTTTCCGATCGCGTCGGGGTCGCCATGGAATCTGTTCTGCCAATTGGTCCAGCTTAGGACCGCAACCGCATCCTGCTTGTCATTGATGAGTCGCCCAAGCGCAGGCTCCACTCCAAGCACCTCGAAGTAATTTGGCGTAACGAATTCGCCCACTCCGATCGCATCCGCATAGCCTTCGCTCTGCAATCGAACCCGGTTGTCGATCGCTGTGCCCAAAATGCCCGAGAATACGTGGTTCTGGCTGCTGAGGTGTTCGTAGCTTCTGAACGTCCAATACCCATTGCCGCGGGGCTCACCGGGATATTTTTGAAGTAGTTCCACCAATCGCCCGGGGTCCTTAACGGGAAGCAACCGGAGCATAACGGTATTCACCAGACTGAAGATTGAAGTGTTGGCGCCGATGCCAAGGGCTAGCGACAGCACGGCTACAGTTGTGAATCCGGGACTGTGGCGCATGCCCCGAATCGCGTACCGCACGTCTTGCCTGAGCTCCCGCGTCATCCTTCCGCCCTACATCTCGCTGGTGACTTCCTGTATCAGTTTCTGATTCCCGAACTCCCGTCGCGTTCCTGCGGCGTCTTCGGGCATGATGTAATTCTACGCCCTTTTGGCGGATTTTAGGTGCGCGCTACTCATGCCCACGGAATGGTAGACGCGCTTAACCTATAAATCCATCAAGGGCCCGTCTGGCAGCGGAGTTTGGATTGTGCGCGAGGGCTTAAGCCAGCCGGTGCACCGCGGGAAGCCGTGGAACCCTGATGGAACCGGGTGATTAGATTCACCTGGGCGACGCCGTGTTGCGGTTCGAGGTGCGTTCGAAAAACACGTGAGCGACTCGGTTCACCTTGCTCTGTTAGCGATGATGTCGCTTCGCACCGACTCGATCTCCTGATTCAGATCCGAGTTCGTTGAGGCTTGCTTCAGCCGGTCCAATAGCTGAAACGCCGCAGTGGGCTTGCGATCTGCTGGGTTCGGCACGACGCTTGGGCGTTCGAAGGCCATATGGAGGACGTCGAGGATTCTCTCGGACTTGGCTTTGTCCGGCTTTGCGCCCTCTTCGTCGAGAACCTGGACGATCGCGACGGCAGAAGCGTCGCCCATCCTGATAATTCTCTTCTCGTCGAACCCAGTCACGAGTTGGTGACCGGCGCCGTCGTGTGTTCCACCGTCGATATATGACTTAATGAAACTTATCGGATCCTTATCCGGATGTGCGGGTTTATCCTTCGCCTGCGCGCTTCCGGCAGCAGCGGCCAATAGCGCCAGGAACAACGCCGGTATTGTTCTCATAATGTACAGTACGTGAGCGAGCATGCTCCGGTTTCCAGTTGCGATGGCCGGGACAGCGGGTTCGGAGAGCGCGTGAGCGGCGTAGGCTAATCACGAAGTGAGACCGTGCGTTGGCCAGCCCTTGAGGAAACCACTCGATACGGAGCATCCGGAGCAAGAACTGCGCGAACCGGGCACGTTTCCCAGAATCACTCAAAAATCGGCGCGAGCCTTGCAAGCACTTCGTCTATGATCGTGCCAGGCACGCTTTCCAGCTTTTTCCCATTTCGTGCTCCAATATCGATCGCTCGGAGCTGGTCGCAGCGAACAACCCCTGTCGTCTTGGTTCCGGCGCCGCTCAGCGACACAGCAAAACCGGCCGTCCGCGCGAAATTGCCTCCGCTTGTTATCGGGACAACCACCGGCACCTTGGTGATCCTATTGAACGTCTCCGGCGACACGATCAGGACCGGTCGACGCCACTTCTGTTCATGTCCCATGGTGGGATCAAGCCCGACTAGCCAGATTTCCCCGCGCTTCATTTAGATGAGCTCGCCGCCCACCATACCGTCATCTAGCCATTCGCGATCTTGCTCGCTGCGCCGGGACTTTGGATTGCATTGGGCGAGCAACTCGTCCAATGTATAGTGGGGCCGCTGCTGCGGTTCCACCACCAGCCGGCCGCTCTGGACCGTGAGACCGACCTTGGCTCCTGGCCGCAAGTGCAGGATCTCGAGTAGAGCGGGCGGGACCGCCAGCATAATCGATCCACCGACCTTGCGCAAGTTTGTCGTATGCATAACGATTATATTTTAGTATAACTGAGAAACTAATCCCTCCTTCGATAAATCAGCGACAACGGCGTGCGCGCGACCAGTTTGTAACGAGACATCCAGTCGCGCAGCTCCGGGTAACTGCGTGGATTGAGCTTCGGATTGAACGGCGTCAGGCCGTCTACGATAAAAGCCGGCCGCGTTTGCGCTAGTTCCTTTCGGTTTCGCGCCGCGGGGCCCGCGTAAATCGGCTCGCTTGCATGCAGATGCCGATCCGCCGGAACGCCCGTCAGGGGCTGCGAATCCCAGAACAAACTGTCCGAGCTCATGTGGGTGTAAACGTAGATGTTCGGCCGGTAGCCCCAGACAAAGAGCGTGTCTCCAGGCTTTGCAAGATAGCTGATTTCACGGGCGGCTTCGCGGCTGTCCTGGTCCATGGCAACATCCGCCCAATGCGTCGCGCGGTTCAGAAGCAGATCCATTCCCAAGGTGACGTAGCGCGGGCCGAATCGAGCCAAGGGGATCAGAAGAAGCACGGCCAATATCGCGACGGAGGTGCGCCGGATTCGATCGATTGCCAGCACAATGCCATGCGAAGCTGCAATCACCAGCGGCGGCAGCAATTGCCAATAGTAATGCGGAGCAAATCGCGTCCCCAGGCAGACCGCCACGAACGAAAGAAAGATCCAAGCACTCATTTGCCAGCGATTCTTTCTGTCCATACCGGCAAACGCGACGGCTGTCCCCGCTCCTAATGCGGCATGAAATCCGAGCCAATCCAGAGTCCGCGTGAATCCAGTTCGCCACGGATCGGGTACGGGCGAATACTTCGCATATGCGGCGCCCCAGCCCCAGACCTGTTCTCGATACCCGGCCCATGAACCGGTAACCTCAGCCCAACCGAGCGCCGCGAGTGTGGGCAGCAGAAAGCCAACCGCCAAAGGCAATTCGATGGGCCACAGAAAGATGGCGCAGACAGCTAGAACGAACACCGCTTTCGCATTCACAAGGAACGCAATGCCCGCCATAAGCCCTGCTCCGATGGCTCGCCCTTGGCGTGCAAAATACACCGCCGCCAGATGTGGGGCGATCATAAGCGCGTCGGGCGCGAATGGAATCACAGCCGAAGGAAGATAGAACGCGGTAAAGAACGCGAGCAGCAGCGCCGCGATTCGGCCTTCAACTTCGCCCCACCAATCCCGGGCCACGCAATAGGCCAGATAGCACGCGAGCATGATGTAGGAAGCATCTAAAACGCGCAGCGGCCATCCAGCCTGGCCACCCACCAGAACGTAATAGAGGGCCGAAAGGGGCGGTTTGTCGTACCAGAAATCGCGATAGGGCGTCTTGCCGTTCAAGATGTGAACGGCAGCCGCAAGATGGTAGTCCTCATCTGCCCAAAGCACGCCCGAATGGCACAATCGCAGGCAGGCCAGAAACATCACCAGCGTCGGAATCAGCCAGGGCTTCTGGAGAAGGCGCTTCAGTGACAATCCGCTTCATCATAACCAGACTCTATGATCGGAAACGCCGGCAACTCTCAGTGCGTATCATGAAATAAGTGCAAGAAAAGGTACGAGAGTCGACCCCGGGCAAGCGAACGCTGCAGACTGTCGAAATTTCAAAAACCTACACGGGACGGAGAGTAGTCGACAACGTTTCGGTACGGGTTGAGCAGGGCGAGGTAGTGGGACTGCTAGGCCCGAACGGCGCGGGCAAAACGACGTCCTTCTACATAATCGTGGGACTGGTCAGTCCGGATTCGGGCAACGTGTTGCTGGATGATGAGCCCGTGACTCGTTTGCCTATGTATTTGCGCGCCCGCCGCGGGATCAGCTATCTTCCGCAGGAACCATCGGTTTTCCGCAAGCTCAGCGTGGAAGACAATCTGATGGCCATTCTGCAAACCTTGAATATTAGCCGGCGCGAGCGCCGTGAACGCATGCGCAACCTTATTTCAGACCTCGGTTTGGAGACCGTGCGTCAAAGCAAAGGCTACATGCTTTCAGGCGGTGAGCGCCGTCGCGTGGAGATTGCCCGCTCCCTTGTATTGCAGCCCGATTTCATTTTGCTTGACGAGCCCTTCTCCGGTATCGACCCCATCCAGGTACTTGAACTACAGCGCATCATCGGCGATCTCAAGCGGCGCGGCATTGGCATCTTGATCACCGATCACAATGTGCGCGAGACGCTGGCGGTCACGGATCGCGCTTATATCATCAGCAATGGCCGCATTTTCCGGGCGGGCTCGCCCGAGTCTTTGGGGAACGATCCCGAAGTGCGCCGGATTTATCTTGGCGATAATTTTTACTTCCCGCCCGGACTGGCTAGTTGAACCAAAGTCAAGGCAAATACGTTGTGAAAGCCTGATTTTACGGCCCCAACAAACTCCTCACCCGGTGTTACACTGAAGCCTAATGAGTTCGCTTTCGCAACGGCTACATCTCGGAGTCCAGCAGAAGCAAATACTCACGCCGGGCCTCGTTCAGATGGTCACGGTCCTTCAACTCAACCGCTTGGAATTGAAGGACATGATCGTGAACGAAATCGCGGAGAATCCGGTTCTGGAGGAATCTTCGGATACCGGCGAGGAACTCACGCCCGCCGAAGTGCAGTCCTTGCTCGAGCGGGAACGCCAGCCTGAATCGACCGATCGCGCGACTCTTGACAAGGTAGACCAGCCAGAAGCGCAGCAATTTGATTCCGGGGGTGAACCCGACGGATCTTTTGACAGCGTCGTGCCGGAAGCGGCCGGTGAGATTGTGCTTACTGCCGCCGGTTCCGACGATCCTGCCAAGCCGGAGACAGATCCTTTTGAAGAGATCGATTTCGGCAGCTTCTTCGACGACTACCTCGATCCGGGATTTAAAAGCCCCGCATCGGAATCGGTCGATAAACCGACCTTTGAGACGTTCCTATCATCACCCGTCACGTTGAGCGATTATTTGCAATCGCAACTGAGCGTACTCGTGCTTCCAGAGCGCGTACGCCAAGCCGCCAACAGCATTATCGGCAATCTCGAAGAGAGCGGCTATTTGACGACGCCGATCGAAGAGATCGCGGTGGCGGAAGGTTTGGGTCTTGCCGACGTCCGTGCCGGAGTGAAGGCCGTGCAGTCGCTGGACCCGACAGGTGTCGGGGCCTTGAACCTGCGGGAATGCCTGCTTATCCAGCTGGAAGCGCGCGGATGCCGGGATGGCGTCGCCTGGAAGATCGTTCACGATCACCTGAAACTGCTTGAGACTCGGCAGGTCTCCCAACTGGCCAAAGCTCTCGGCCGCCCGGTGGAACACGTTCACATCGCGCTGAACGTAATTCGCCATCTTGATCCTGCGCCCGGCCTCCGCTATTCGAGCGCCGGAGCCAGGCAAGTGGAGCCCGATGTCTATATCTCTAAGGACGGCGACGATTATCTGATCTCGTTAAATGAGGACGACATCCCACAGCTTCGCCTGAATGGCGATTATAAGCGTATGATCGATCGCGAACAGGAACCGAACAAGGACGTTCGCAATTACGTTAAGGAACGGTATGCGTCCGCGCTGCAGTTAATCAAGAACATAGAACAGCGCAAGCAAACCATTCTGCGCGTTTGTCAGACAGTCATTCGCCGTCAAACGGATTTCCTGGAATACGGGATCGATCATCTCAAACCGATGATGATCAAAGAGGTGGCAGAGGAGATCGGCGTTCACCCGTCCACGGTGAGCCGCGCCGTTGCCAACAAATATGCGCATACACCACAAGGCGTCTTTGAATTGCGTTACTTTTTCTCGGAAGCCGTACAGGGGCCTTCGGGAAGCGCTACACCCCTGTTGATTGTGAAGCGCCGTGTCAAGAAGATGATTGAAGAAGAAAACTCCTCTCATCCTCTGACCGACGAGCAGATCACCGCGCGATTGCAAGATGAGGGAATTCAAGTTACACGCCGTACTGTCGCCAAGTACCGCGAGGACATGAAAATTCCATCTACTCACCAACGACGCATTCGCGCCTGACAGCCTCGTATTTCTAAACCGTGGCGCGGGACTGCGGTATCAGTTATTTCCCACAAACGGAGAATCCGATGAAGCTCATCTATTCCGGCAAAACGAAAGACTTCACTCCCGAGCTTGAGGAAAAACTCTCCCTCAAACTCGGCAAACTCAGCAAGATGATCGAGAGGCGCGGTGAGCGCGAAGCTCATATTACCCTCCAGGTTGAGCGTTACCTGCATAAGGTGGAAATCCAGGTGAATTTCTACGATCACGCTCTGATAGGCGAGGGCGCCGACGCCGATCTGGCGACCTCGATCAACACCGCCGTTGAGAAGCTTGAGAAGCAGATCGTTAAGCTGCGTGCGCGCTGGCGCGACACCCATCGGGATCCGAAAACCACGCGGGCAACCAAGGAAAGCTTGGATTCGAACGCACCGGACACCACCGGCGAAACTGAGGAGCGCGACGAAACGCCAAACCTTCTCGACGCGAAGTGACCGGGTTCCGGCTGCCGCGGTTCTATCCCATACTGGACACGCGAATCTTGGCGGCGGTTGGCATCCAGCCCCGGGAGGCGGCCCACATGCTCTTGGACGCTGGAATAAAAATTCTCCAGTACCGTCACAAAGCCGCCTGGACACAGACTGCTTTCGACGAAGCCGCCGATATCGCGCGCATGGCAGATACTGCCGGTTCGCTATTTGTAATCAACGACCGAGTCGATTACGCAAAGCTCCTGCGAACCGCAGTCCACTTGGGGATGGAAGATCTATCCCCATTCGCGGCACGTCGCGTATTGGGCCCAGATCCGGTTGTAGGCTTTTCAACCCACAATGGTCATCAGCTGAAAGACGCTGACGAAGAACAGGTGCAATATCTCGCGTTGGGGCCGATCTTCTCGACGGCGTCGAAGGAGAATCCCGATCCTGTGGTCGGCCTGGAGCGCTTGCAGAAATGGCGGCGTTTAACGTCGAAGCCAGTGGTGGCAATCGGCGGGATCACACTCGATAATGCCGAGGACGTGCTCAAGGCGGGAGCCGATTCGGTGGCTGTAATTTCAGGGTACATACCAAAAGATGGCGGACTGATGGCGCTCCGGGAAAGCGTAAGCACTTGGATCAAACTCACAGATTCGTAATCGACGCTGACGGAACATCAGGCCGATTGAAGTACCTGAACGTCTGAAACGGATTACCATCGGAGCTCACAGATTCGTAGCCAGATCCGATTTATGCTATCTTCTGTTTTACTTTTGACTCGCGCGCGCCGCGGGTTCATTTGATGACCTTCTTTGAGGTGAATGCGTGAGCCTTTTGGCAACCAAGCCGCTGGAACGGCTGCTCGACGAGACCCTCGAACGTGAGCATGCGCTCGAACGAAGTCTCGGGCCGGTGTCGCTCGTTGCGCTCGGAATCGGAGCCCTTTAGTCTGAAGAATGGCCGCCAACCCAGAGAGGACCAGAACGATGAGCGCCTTCCGCACTAAACCGCTATCTACTTTGCTCGCGCAGCTCGACGAAAAAGGAGGGCTCAAGCGAACGCTGCGCTGGCCCGGGCTAATTGCGTTGGGGATCGGCGCGGTCATCGGGGCGGGCCTTTTTGCTCGCACACCTGCTGCGGCGGGGCAAAATGCAGGCCCGGGCGTCACGCTTTCTTTCATCATTGCGGCGATCGGGTGCGCGTTCGCCGGTTTGTGCTACGCCGAATTCGCGGCAATGATCCCCGTCGCGGGCAGCGCCTACACCTACGCGTACGTCACGATGGGCGAACTGGTGGCCTGGGTGATTGGATGGGCGTTGATTTTGGAGTACGGCCTTGGCGCAGCCACACTTTCGATCTATTGGAGCGAATACTTTAACAATCTATTCCCCGACCTGATCCCGTGGGCCTTGCGACACTCACCACTGCAGAGCGGGCCTGGCGGCATTCACGGAATTGTGAACGCGCCGGCGCTGGTGATCCTGCTGATCATAACGCTGCTGCTGATCAAGGGAATGTCGGAATCGGCAGGCGTGAACGCAATCATCGTCGCCGTGAAGGTGACGATTGTCTTGATGATCATCGCGATCGGCTGGCATTTCATCAGCCCTGCCAATCACACGCCCTTTGTACTTGCCAAAGACGCGGCTCACGAAGGGATTTTCAAGCACGGATGGGGCGGCATCCTAGGAGGCGCCGGCGTGGTGTTTTTCGCTTTCATCGGCTTCGACGCCGTCTCCACAGCGGCACAGGAGACGATCGATCCGGGAAAGAACATGCCGATCGGAATTCTGGGGTCGCTGGCGGTGTGTACTATTCTCTACGTTCTGTTCAGTTGGGTGTTGACCGGCATTGCCCCATCGCTCGATTTCATCGATCCAAACAAAGGCATGGAAGCCTCAGTCTCTTATGCGATCAAGGCCTATATGCCCGGCTATGGGTGGTTATCGACTCTGGTCTCGGTGGCGATCCTCGCCGGCTTTTCCTCCGTAATGCTCGTGATGCTCCTCGGACAAAGCCGTGTGTTCTACTCCATGTCCAAAGACGGCCTGCTGCCGAAAGTCTTCGCGGAACTGCATCCAAAATTCCGCACTCCTTACAAATGCAACTTGGTTTTGTACGTCTTTGTCGGTCTTCTGGGAGGAATGCTTCCCGGCGACATCACCGGCAACATGACGAATCTCGGCACACTGTTTGCTTTTGTGCTGGTGTGCATCGGGGTGTGGGTGATGCGCAGGCAGAATCCACAGCAACCGCGGCCTTTCCGCGCGCCGCTGGTGCCCTTAGTCCCGATCCTTGGTGCGCTGTTCTGCCTCGCGATGATCATCTCTGTCGATTCAACTTCAAAGATCGCAGCCGGAAGTTGGATGCTGATCGGTCTGTGCGTCTATTTTGTCTACGCGAACCG
>DATBEF010000011.1:0-21366 GCA_036269625.1 Bryobacteraceae bacterium
TTTACGGCCGAATCCGCCTTCCCAGCCCGCGACCGTGCTGTTCCAGGACCATTTTGCATACGTACTGCTGGTCTTGAACCAGAATGGATGAGTGCCTGTTCTCATGGACAAAATCGGGCGGCCGGATTCCACATAATCGGCAACATATTTCATTTGATCGTCCGGGAGATCCCGCCAGCGCATGAAGACCACCAGCAGATCCGCATTCTTCAGCGCTTCCAACCCGGGAATGTTACGGCTCTGTCGTGGATCGATGGTGCCGTCATCCGGATTAATCGAAAAGAGCACCGTGCACGTGAAGCCGTAGCGCACGGCTAGAATCTTCGCGAGCGCCGGCAGAGCCTCTTCCGAGTGATATTCCGCATCATCACCCGCAACCAGCACAATGCGCTTACCAACTCCCGGGCCGTGCATGCCGCGATACGTTACACCCGCAGTCTGCGCGATTCCAGCAATCGCACAAAGAACAATCAGCACACAAGAACCCGCGATGTTCATAAAACTTCCTACAGCATCATGTGTTCTTCTTTGCGCAGCGGACGGCAAGTACTTCGTTTGATGAGCAAAGCCGGCATGACAACGTTACTCGCGTCCTTCCCGCCACTTTCAATTTGCGCGATCGCGGTCTTGGCCAGCTGCCGTCCGACTTCAGCCATATCCATCGAAACACTCGTTAAGTGTGAGGCGCGCCCGCGCTGCGCTTCGTATTCGAAGCCAATCAGACTTACATCTTTCGGCACGTCGAGACGATGCTGGCGCAGTCCTTCGCGCGCGCCAAAAGCGAGCTGATCGGATGCCGCCAGGATCGCGGTGATCGGCCAGCCCTGCTCCAAAATATAGACCGCCGCGGCCTGGCCATGTTCAAATTCATCATCCGATAAAGCAACCGTGTGGAGGTGCGGCGGCAGGCCGAGCTCAGCCATGGCACGGGCGTACCCTTTGAGGCGGTTCCGGTCCCAGGGACGCGACGCATCGCCCAGATACCAGATATCTTTGTGGCCCAACTGCGCCAGGTAACAGGTTGCCTGATAGCACCCCCCAATATCGTCATACTCGACAAAGCTGGCCTCGCCCAACGAGCCTGCCGTTCCCTCCATCAAATGATTTCTCAGCAGAACATACTTCAGGCCGTATTCATCGAAAGCTCGCAGTGTATTGGCATGTACGCTCCCCGCGACAATAACGCAGTCCGCCAATCCGGGGGTCTGGATGAAAGACGGAACGTCCACCGCCGAAACCAAAGTGGCCGGCGTATGCCGGTGGCGGGCGAAAAGCAAATTGTAGCCCGCGCGCGAACAGTATTCTTCAACTCCAAGCAGCAGCAGCGAGTGAGCCGCGCTCAATCCGAAATCGTTGAGAACTACCAGGCCGATAATGCGCGATTTAGCATGAACAACAGTGCGGGTTCTCTCGCTGAGCTGGTATCCCACATTGCGCGCCACCGCCTCCACGCGCTCTCGCAAAACAGTATCCACGTCGCCATGACGGTTCAGCACGCGCGAAACAGTTCCGATAGATACGTTCGCCCGCTTGGCAATATCTCGCATTGTCGGTGATGATTGGCGTCGCTTCATAGCTGAGCCCAGCTATCCTTACCCAATCCACCCGTAGATCTCAGCACTCCATGAACATTACACGAAACGTTCACCACTGCAACCCGAACCTTGTGATATTATCGCCTCGGTCCCCACGCGGACAGGCCGTTATTGCCTTTGTGCGCGGTGGCATAGGAGGAGAATTTTATGGCCGCTGGACCGATTGGCCGCGAATGTTTGAAGCACTACGACCGCGACGGATTCATCGTCGTACGGAAAATGTTTGATACCGAAGAAATCGATCTTCTCCGCCGGGCGGCTAAGGAAGACCGGCAATTGGATCAACATGCGTTCGGTAGAGGAGATGGCGAAGGCGGCACAGTGCGTTTATCGCTCTGGAACCATCCTGGCGACACACTCTACGGTATGTTCGCGCGCTGCGAGACGATTGTGGATTCGGCTGAAACACTGCTCGATGGAGAGGTTTACCACTATCACTCCAAGATGATCATGAAGGATGCCAAAATAGGCGGCGCCTGGGCCTGGCATCAGGATTACGGCTATTGGTACCAAAACGGCGTCCTCTTTCCACTTCTGACCAGCGCCTTTATCGCCGTGGACCCGGCAACCCGCGAAAACGGTTGTATGCAGGTGTTGAAGGGCTCGCACCACATGGGTCGCGTGGACCACGTGCTGACCGGCGATCAAGCTGGGGCCGATCTCGAACGGGTTCGCGAGGCGGAAAAGCGGCTGGAGCTGGTTTACGTCGAAATGGACCCGGGCGACGTGCTCTTCTTCCACGCGAATCTGCTGCACCGTTCCGACCAGAACCGGTCGGAAAACCCCAGATGGGCGATGATCTGCTGTTACAACGCGGCACGCAACGATCCGTACAAGGAAGCGCACCACCCTCGCTACACTCCTCTCGCGAAAGTGCCCGATTCAGCCATCCGGGAAGCGGGCCTGCGCCGCTTTGGCGATTCGAACTCCGACGTCGCATGGCTCCAGGACGCCGAAGATAAGAGCGCGCGCGTTCTCGCGAAGCCGGAAACCCACTCCACGATTTCATGAGCGGCGGATCGCGACTTCGATGCTATATGCATCTGATGGCTCTCGACTCCTTGCCTCCAGGCTCAAGCGGTCCGCAAGGCACATTCGCGCAGCGGCTTGAGGGATTAGCCGCGGCCGGCTTCTTTGGTGTCCAGTTTGCCGCGTTGGGGACCGCCGATCAGCTTGGAGTTTGTCGTGCACTGAAACTTGGAGCGGCAGCCAGCGGCCGTGTGAATACGCCTGAGGAAGCGAGCCCTCTTGCGGAGCGGATCGCCAGTGACGGGTATGAATGCGCGACCCTGCACGTCGGTTGGGGACTCGAAGACGACAGCACCGCGGCCGGGTTAATCGATAGTGTCCTCGAAGCTTCGCAAAAATGGAGCGTTCCGCTGTACATCGAAACGCATCGCGCAACCATCTGCCAGGATATGTGGCGCACGGTGGGCTTCGCGCAGCGCTTTCCGCAGATGCGTTTCAACGGTGATTTTTCGCATTGGTACGCCGGCCAGGAAATGGTCTACGGCGGCTTCGAAAAGAAACTGGCCTTTATAGCACCCGTCCTGGAGCGCATCCGTTTTCTTCATGGGCGTATCGCGAGTCCCGGCTGCATCCAGATTGCCATTCGTCCGAACGAAGACCCCGCACCCCCATACGTAGATCATTTTCAGCGCTTGTGGACGGAGTCGTTTCGAGGGTTCCTCCGCAACGCCGCCCCGGGCGATTTCATTTGCTTCACGCCGGAATTATTAGGGCCGGAGATTTACTACGCAAGAACATTCGGATCGCAAGAAGAAAGCGACCGTTGGGAACAGTCGCTGATCCTGAAGAAAATAGCGGAACAATGCTTTTCACACGCAAGCTCCTGCTGATTTTCGTTGCGCTAATCGCGCTAGCTTATGAAGCGCTCGCGCAGGACCCTGACGACGTCGCGCGGCAGCAATCAAATGATGCCGCGGTTAGCGCGGGTAAAGCCCAATTCCAGCAGACTTGTGGCTTCTGCCACGGCCCTGACGGACGCGGCACCAGCGGTCCTGATCTGATCCGCTCATCGCTGGTCAACCACGATGTGAAGGGCAATCTGATTGGACCAGTTGTCCGGAACGGCCGGCCCGAAAAAGGAATGCCCGCCTTCCAACTCTCCGAGACGGAGATCGGCAACATCGCGCAATTCCTGCACGCTGAAGCGAAGGTCGCCGCATCCGTATCTCAAAAAATCCCCAGCGAGTATCCGCTGGCCAAGCTGCTCGTGGGAAATGCCGCCGATGGAAAAGCGTATTTCAACGGGCCGGGTAAGTGCGCGTCCTGTCACTCGGTTACCGGAGACTTCGCTCACATCGCCTCGAAGTACAAGCCGTTCGATTTGCAAACGAAAATCGCCTTTCCCTCAGGCGAAAAACCAACCGTGGAAGTCCGGGATGCGTCCGGAAACGTTTTCAAGGGCGAGCAAGTCTACGCCGACGAATTTCTCGTCACTATCCGTGATAAACAGGACTGGTTCCACACCTGGCAAAGAAGTTCAGTGCGAGTGGAAATACACGATCCCTTAAGCGAACACGAGAAGCTCTTGGAGAGTTATACCGACAAGAACGTCCACGACCTCTTCGCATACCTGGAGACTCTGAAGTGACGAAAGCTGCCGCTCTTCTTTTGTTGCTTCCGCTCTTTGCAAACGGACAAGGGCTGCCGTCAAGCGCGATTCTGCACCCTTCCGCCGACAGTTGGCCCACTTATAACGGAGATTACTCCGGACAACGCTTCAGCGCTCTTGCGCAGATACGCAAAAACAACGTTGGTCTGCTCGGTATGGCGTGGGCCTTTCAAACCGACGTGAATACCGGACCAGGGCTGAAATCGACGCCCCTCCTGGTGAATGGCACTCTGTACTTTACTGAGCCTGACGATGTTTGGGCTGTGGATGCCCGCAGCGGACAGCAGAACTGGCACTATCACTATCGAACTAACGAAGGTCTCCACATCGGCCAACGCGGCCTGGGCATGTATGAGGACAAGCTTTATTTCGAAAGCCCGGACGATCATTTGCTCTGCCTCGATGCGCGCACCGGCGAAGTGCAATGGGACGTGCAGATCGCCGATGTGAAGCTTGGGTATTGGACCACGATGGCGCCGCTGGTGGTCCGAAATCACGTCTTGGCAGGCGTTTCGGGAGACTTCAATGACCTGCACGGGTTTGTCGACGCCTTCGATCCCCGCACGGGCAAACTGCAATGGCAGTGGGATTCGTTGCCGAAACCAGGCCAACCCGGATCGGAAACATGGCCTGCCAACAGCGATGCCATCCAGCACGGCGGCGGAATGACGTGGATCACAGGCACATACGATCCGGAACTGAATCTTCTTTATTGGGGAACCGCAAACCCGAATCCCGTGCTGGACGGATCGACTCGCCCGGGAGATAACCTTTACACCTGCAGCATTGTGGCATTGAATCCCGACACCGGAAAGCTGGTTTGGTATTTTCAGCCGTCCCCGCATGACGTGCACGACTGGGATGCGGTGCAAACGCCCGTCATCGTAGATGCGGATTTTCATGGCACGCCGCGAAAACTGCTCCTGCAGGCGTCGCGGAATGGATATCTGTTCGTCCTCGACCGGGCCACGGGCAAGGCTCTTCTATCCGCACCATATGAAGACACCAACTGGAGCTCCGGCGTGGACGCGCAGGGTCGTCCAATTGGAAAAGTGGAAAAGTATCCTTCGGCCGCGGGGACCCTGGTTGAGCCCGACGCGATCGGTGCAACGAACTGGATGGCGCCCAGCTTCGATCCGCAAACGCATTTGCTCTATGTGGACACCCACAAATCGTATAGCCTGTATTACGCCTATTCAACGGGTAAGCCGGAAGGTTTTGGCGGACGCGATTTGACAGTCTGGTCGCGTTGCTTTCTACGGGCCATCGACTACCAGACAGGCAAGAGCCGATGGGTACACGATCTGGGCTCGGGCTGGGACTGGAGCGGAGTTCTCAGCACCGCCGGCGGACTGGTGTTCTCGGCAGACGTTCATGGCAACATCCTTGCTTTGGACGCAGACACCGGAGAGACCCTATGGCATACCTATGGCGGAGGTCCTGCCCAAGGGCCGCCGATTACGTATGAGCTCGATGGACGGCAGTACCTGGTGGTAGGCGCCCATGGCGTAGTGTACGCCTTTGCGTTGCCGGACGCGATTATCAAAACACAACGTTGAACGTCGCATCCTGATCGCGAAGATCTATTCGTATCGCAACGCCACGATGGGATTCATCCGCGCGGCGCGCAGCGCTGGAATGTAGCTAGCCAGCAGCGCCACGGCGGCAAGCACCACACAGACTACCACGTATGTGAGCGGATCGCGTGGCGGCGTCTCATAGAGCAGTGATTGAATAACATGGGCCAGCGCGAGCGCGGCAACCAGACCGGCGCCGATTCCCGCAACCGCAAGCGTTAGAGCGCGTTCCAGCACCATCCGGAGAACCTGAGCGCGCGATGCTCCCAAGGCTACACGAAGGCCGATTTCATGCGTCCGCAGACTAACGTTATAAGCGATGACGCCGTAAACGCCGATAGCGGTCAGCACGAGCGCGATTCCCGCGAAGAAACCAAGAATTACGGTCTCAAAACGAGCGCGTCCCAGGTCTAAAGCCAGGTAATCCTCCATCAGGCGGACATTGTATAAGGGTGCATCCGGGTCCATGGAAGACAGCAGCTTGTGAAGCGCGGGCGTAAGGGTGGTCGGATCGCCAGCGGTGCGGATTGCCAGAACCGGTGGTCCCCACATGAGCTGCGGCAACGGGATGTAATAGGCAGGCGGCGGAGTTTTCTTGAGGTTGCCAGTCCGGATGTCGCCCACCACGCCGACAATCTCCCGGGTCTTGTAGTTGGCGCGCGATGGGCCTTCTCCGGCGCCAATTTTGACTCGTTTTCCGATTGGATCCTCATTGGCGAAATATTTCTTCGCGAAGGCGTCAGTAATGATCATCACGGGAGGAGCGTTCCTCCCATCACGTACGCCAAAGGTTCGGCCCTTCACCAGGGGAATCTGCATCGTCTCGAAAAAGCCGGGCGCCACCACATAAAACCCGGCGCTCGGTTCGTTTGCCGCAGAAACCGGATGGTCCAGCAGATTAAAGGAAACGCTCCAACCATCGTCGTTCAAAGGAAGCGGCAGCGCACCTGCGGCGCTTACTACGCCAGGTACGATCCGTATGCGGTCCATCAATTCGCGAACGAACCGGTCCTGTTGGTCACTGTTGTATCGCGTCTCGGAGAGGTCAAAGCTGGCCGTCAACACGTGCCGGGAATTGAATCCGAGGGGCACGTGGGACAAGCGGTCAAGGCTACGGATGAACAGGCCCGCGCCGATCAGGAGCACCACCCCGAGGGCGATTTCCATTACTACCAAGCTCGCCCGGAGACGATTTTGGCTCGATCCGGCCGTGGTGCTTCGATTACCGTCACGCATGGTATTTGTAAGGTCCGGTGACGACACGCGCAACGCGGGCGCGAGACCAAACAGAATGCCAGTCAAAATGGCGAGAGCGGCGGCAAAGAGGATCACTCGAAAATCGATGCCGATTTCTTGTGCGCGCGGCAAGTTAGCCGGATAAAGCTTTAAGATGGCGCCGAGCAATTCGGAAGCAACACCGATACCTAGTAAGCCGCCAATAACCGAGAGCACGACTGATTCGGTGATCAACTGACCGACCACCCGGATGCGGGTAGCGCCCAGAGCGCAGCGCACAGCGATTTCGCGCGAGCGTTTGGTGGCCCGGCTAAGCAGCAGGTTGGCTACATTCGCGCATGCGATCAGCAGGACCAGTCCGACGGCGCCGAACAACGTGAACAAAGATGGCCGGGTATTGCCTACCAGACGCTCCAATTCCGATCTGGCGCCTATGCCCGTATATGTATTTGAGTTTGGAAATGCCGACGCGAGAGCGTGCGCTATCGAGGCCATATCGGCATTCACTTGCGCGAGCGTGACTCCCGGTCTGAGCCGGGCTATCGCTTCGAGAGAGTGATTCCCTCGCTCCGTCGTCATTGGAGAATCGCCCTCGGCGTCCCGCGAGAACGTCTCCCACATATCCCGGGCCTCTGCGCGAATGGGAAATTGAAATCCGTGTGGCATTACGCCGATTACGGTAAACGATCGTCCGGCCAGATCGATGGAACGGCCGATCGCGCCGGGATCGGCGTTGAAATGCGCTCGCCAGAAGGTGTCGCTAAGAATCACCACGTGGTGGCCGGGTTGATCTTCTTCCGGCCGGAAGCCGCGGCCGAGCACGGGTTGAACTCCGAGCAACCCGAAGGTTCCGGCAGTAACGTTCTCAACCTGTACATGCCTGGGCTCTCCAAAGCCAGTTGCCGTGTAGTCGTTGTCACGATAGGCGGCGACGCTTTGGAAGGAGCGATTCCGGGCCTGTATGTCCGCAAAATCCGGGTACGACAGAGATCCGTTTGGAATTTCAGCATTTCCACGGCGCGTATCGGATTCGCCCAACGCCACCAGCCGATCCGGGGCGCGAAACGGCAGGGGACGCAGTAGCAGCGCATTGATCACAGTGAACATCGCAGTGGGCGCTCCGATGCCGAGCGCCAGAGTAGCCATCGCAACAACAGCGAACCCGCGCGCGTTTCGTAAATCCCGCAAGGCATAGCGTACGTCGTTCAGAAGAGTTTCCATAATCCCGCTCCGGACACACGGATATCGAGTCGGTTTTTGTGCATCTTGATAACCAAAGTAGAAGTGCCCAGGCGAGCGTATTTTCATTCTCTCCAAGAAACTTAGGGAGTCCAGCCGCCGGACATCCTTGTTCGAAAATGAGAACTGTATTGACCGGAAATGGAACTCGTCCGGCCGCGCATAAGCGAGGGCGAAACTGGCAGATTCACCTGGCCTCGGCTTCTTTATCAAAAGCGCAAAGGGCGCGGATGCGCGCCGCCAGACAAGAAAGGAACTCGTCTGCCCCTTGGGCGGGCGCCCGATTCCGTGCCCGTCTTGCGCGAGTTCCTCAAAAGCGCATTGTTAATATCACCTGACTTTACGTCCGCTTAACCGTAAAGAGCACTTGTATTCTCCTTTGGGAGGAGTACATAATCAGCCATTCGATCGAGTATATTCGTCGATCTCCCAAACTGAAGGGGTTGCATTCATGCCGCGTTGCTTAAGAATCTTCCTTTTGATCGGTTGTCTTGCGCTGGTTTGCCTGGCGCAGGATCGCGGAACGATCACGGGCACGGTGACCGATTCATCCGGAGCGTCGGTCACCGGCGCGAAAATCGTCGTCAAAAACATTGCCACCGGTCTCGAGCAGAACACTGTTTCCGGCTCGGATGGCCGCTACACCGTCCCATACTTGCCCATCGGTAATTATTCGGTCAGCGTCGAACACGCAGGCTTCAGTCGGGTCGAGCAAACCGGGGTGCGCGTAGACGTCGCCTCTCTCGCAACTGTAGACTTCAGACTGCAGGTCGGCACCGTACAGCAGAGCGTAGAGGTTACCGGCACTGCGCCGCTCTTACAGACCGAGACGACCGATCTCGGGAAGGTAATGAACACGAAAGAGATTATCGATCTCCCGCTGGCGCTGGGAGGTGGCTTGCGCGACAATCTGGCCTTCTCTATTCTGACGCCCGGAACGGTCTACGATGCAACGGGCAATAACAGCGGCGGCAACAGTCTCCGAATCGGAGGAGGCTTGTCCGGCGGCACCAGTCTCCTGCTGGATGGCAACGAGACGCAGAGCGAGCGCCGCAACGATGTCGGCTTCAGCGCGCTGAGCACGGATGCGATCGGAGAGTTTCGGCTTATCAGCAATTCATTTTCGGCGGAGTACGGCCGCATGGCGAACGGAGTGATCAGTTATGTGAGCAAGTCCGGTACGAATCAACTGCACGGCACGGGTTTCGAGTATTTCCGTAATACAGACTTGAACGCCCGCCAATTCTTCTCCGCTACGAGAAATATCGTCAAGGAAAACAACTTTGGGGGGACTATCGGCGGCCCGGTCTATGTTCCGAAACTTTACGATGGCCGCAACAAAGCGTTTTTCTTCTTCTCTTATGAGAAAGCCCTCGAAACTAGCGGCAGTCCCTCGGGCTTTACTTCTGTTCCGACTGCCGCCATGCGTAACGGCGATTTCAGCAACTTCACAGACGCCAAGGGAAACGTCATCCCGGTATACGATCCCGCCAGCACTCAAATCGTCAATGGACAGATCGTCCGGCAGCAGTTCCCCGGTAACATGATCCCGACCAGCGAATTCTCAAACATCGCTACGACCGTGATGAAATACGTTCCGGAACCTACCTTGCCTGGTAACTTCAACAACATCCCGGTGGTAGGAAATGGGGGCGCTAATCAACGGGTTTACTCCATCAAGGGCGATTACAACATAACCGACAACAGCCGTTTAAGCGGTCTGATCACGAACACAATCTTCTCTTCACCCGATTCACTGGGGCCCATCCCCGGTCCATTGGGGCAAAACTTCAACTCGTCCGGGACGCTGAAGTACTACCGGCTGAGTCACGATCAAACGATCACCCCTACGCTGCTGAATCACGCTAGCTTTGGCTGGAATCACCGCGAGTATTTGGAATACTTCCCGAAGCGCTACGACACCATTCCGGCATCGGATCGCGATATCATCGGCGTGATAAAGGGGGCGACCACCACTAATCCGACGTCGAACATCTTGCCACCGCCGGTTTATTCCATTGGCGATGGCTATCCGAGCCTTGGATTTTGGATCAATACGGATTCGCCCGGACGCACCGCCACTGTCACGGATCAAGTGTCGTGGGTCAAGAGCGCGCATTCGCTGAAGTTTGGCTTTGAATTTCTGCGAGCCGACTTTCGCCGCATCAACTGCAATGGCTGTACCGGCGAAGCCGATTTCAGCCCGAACACGACGGGCATACCGGGGTCTGCTACCCAAAGCGGATCGGGCTTTGCCGCTTTCCTGCTCGGCATTCCCGCAAACGGTAATTACAACGAGCCGGGCGACTTCAGTTTCGGCGAGCCGTACTATGCATTTTATGTGCAGGACGATTGGAGGGTGAATCGCAAGCTAACTTTGAACCTGGGTCTTCGATACGAATTGCCATATTCAAAAACGGAATCGCAGAGCCGGGTTTCAAACGTCTGCCTGACTTGTCCGAACCCGGCGGCAGGAGGGATTCCGGGCGCTCTGCAGTTTGCCGGCAACGGGCCGGGTCGAACTGGGCAATCGAGCTTCCTGGGAACACGCTATTCAGCGTGGGGTCCGCGCTTGGGGTTCGCGTACGAAGCTGTTCCGGGACTTGTCATTCGTGCAGGTGGCGGCATCTACTATGTGGCCGAGCGTGAAGGCGGCAACTCCGACAACGCATTGCAGGGATTCCAAGGTACTTCCAGTGTTTCTTCTCCGAACAACGGTTATACGCCAGCGTTCACTCTAGCCGGTGGTCTACCGGCGGCCCCTCCCGTACCGAACCTGGATCCCGGGCAGGCATTGTTTCAATCGCCGCCTTTTGCTGGAACCTACGCCGGCTACGCTCCCAGAATCTTTAATTGGAATTTTACGATCGAGAAGGCCTTGGGGAAAAGTACGGTCGTGCGGGCAAGCTACGAAGGCCAAGCGGGCGTCGGCTTATTGGCGGACCGCGAACTTTTGAACCAGGTCAATCCTAAATACCTGTCTCTCGGAAATCTTCTGGATTCACCCATCGGCGCGGCTGGAGCGCAGGCTGGCGTGAGTGCGCCCTGGTCTACCTTTCCGACTGATCAAAGCATCGCGCAAGCGCTTCGTCCTTTCCCGCAGTATGAGGAGTTTCAACATACCGTCGATGCCGACACCACCGGGCACATGACGTACCACGGCGTCAACATTGGCGTCGAGCACAGCTATAGCCATGGTCTGTGGCTCTCGGCGTACTACACCTTCTCGAAACTGATCACCAACACGGAAGGTGAGAATCCGGGGCTCGGCGGTTTTGTCGGCAATGGGGATGTCGGGACACAAAGTGGCTATGACCGCAGCGCCGATAAGTCAGTCAGCAACCAGGACATTCCGCATCATGTCGTGCTGGCCTACACCTATGAGTTGCCGGTGGGAAAAGGAAAGCATTTCCTCGGAAACGCGCACGGCTTGGCACAGGCCACTTTGGGCGGCTGGAAGATTTCGGCTGTTCAGAACTACCAATCGGGATACCCGTTGACCATCACGTCGAATCTGAACACCGGTTTGTTCTCCGGCCAGGAACGCGCCAACATCGTTTCGGGAGTTCCTCTGATTAACCCGGCGTGGAATGGCGACCCCGCGCACGCGCCTTATATTAACCCGGCGGCGTTCACACGGCCGGCGCCGTTTACCTTCGGAGACAGTCCCAGGGACATACCTTGGCTCCGCACTCCAGCGGAATTGAATGAAGACGTTACTTTGGGAAAGCAATTTCCACTGTTTGGGGAAGGAAGGTATCTCGAGTTCAAGGCGTCGGCTTTCAATATCGGCAACCGAGTGAGATTCGGTACGCCCGATACCGGAGTGGAATCGGCCACTTTCGGCATCGTGAACTCGCAAGCTAACAACCCACGGGAGATTCAGCTCAATATGCGTGTGGTGTTTTGAGGGGCCGCCGATACGCGTATACTCGATGTGTTCATGCGTACCCTGTTGTTTCTTGTAGCAGTGAGCGCTTGGGCTCAGCAGGACGATGCTTTCGCCCGTCATGCGGCTTCCGCTGCGGCCGCCCTCCAGTCTGGCGACTATGCCGCCGCCGAACGGGAAAATCGGGAGGTCTTGCGACTTGATCCCAATCTGCCCGAAGCGGAGATGAACCTCGGCATCAGCTGCTTTCTGGAGAAGAAGTACCAATCGGCCATTGAGGCGTTCGAGACCGGGCTGAAACAGAAGCCCGAAATGAGCAACGCCCGACTGTTTCTCGGCATCTCGCACTTCAATCTCAACGAGACCGCTAAAGCGCTTCCTTTTTTGCAACGTTACACTGCCGAAAAGCCGGACGATTTTCAGGGGCAGTATTATCTTGGGCTGACCGACTTGGGTCTCAATCGAAGCTCTGATGCCGAACACGCCTTGCTTGCTGCGCGCCGCCTCGAACCTCGCAATATCGATGTGCTCTATCACTTGGCCCAGACCTATGTTGGTGAGGCCCGCCAGTCTCCTCGGGCACAGGCTCAGTTGGCTGCCGCCTACTCATCCGCTTTCGCAGAAATCGAGGCCATCGACCCTAGCTCCTTTCGTCTAGCTCAGCTTCGCGCGGCATTCTACGAGAGTAAGGGCGAGAAGGGTAAGGCTATGGCGGAACTCGAGACGTTGTTTCAACACGATCCACACGCGCGCGGATTGCATTACACGTTGGGCTGCCTCTACCTCGAAGCCGAGGAGTATCCGCAAGCATTGGCGCAGTTTGAGGCGGAACTTGAACTCGACAATCCCGAACCGCGCACCTATCTCCAGTTGGGCCATACCTACATTGCGATGAGCAAACCGCAACAAGCTCTCCCGTATTTGCAGAAAGCGGTCATAATAACCCCCGACAGCGCCGGCGTTGCCTGGGTAGATATAGGTCGCGCGTATCGGCAACTCGAACAACCGATCGAGGCGACTGCCGCGTTTGAGCGAGGTATCAAGCTTGGCGAAAGGAAGGCTAACGTCTATTACCAGCTCAGTTTGGTGGCGCGCAAGTCCGGGGATCTATCGCGCGCTCGCGATGCCCTCGCCATCAGCCAAAGGTTGAGAGATGAAGAGAAACACCCGCTGCCTGGCCCTGGCAATTAGTCTCATCCTGCTCGGCAATGACGCGGCACGGGCGCGAGATCTGCTGGAAGACGCGGGGCACGCGTTCGATCGCGGCGACTATGCCCAGGCAATAAAACTCTTCGAGCAGGCTCGCGCCAGCTCCGGAGATTGCAAAATTCCCTTCTATATAGGTCTGTCCCGCTATCGCTTACATCAACTCGATGACGCCATCGTTAATCTGGCGAGCGCAGCGACCTGCAATCCTCAATCCGTCGATTTCAATGCCGCTTTGGCCGAAGCTTATGCGCAAAAAGGCGATGATAATCGTGCCCTGGCAGCGTTTGAAACGGTACTCAAGCTCGACCCGCGAAATATTGCAGCCCTGCGCTCCGCCTCCATTCTCTATCTGCGTCACGACATGAGCGACCAGGCTCTTGCCGTTCTCGAGAAGCTGGTTGCGCTCGACAAAAACGATGCCCGCGCGGCAGCCGATTTGGCCGCTGCCTATGCTGCCCACGGTCAATTTTCCGAAGCGGAACGTTTCTTCGGGCAAGCGCTTTCACGCGACCCGCGCAATGTCTCGGCACTTGTCGGCCTGGGGAACCTTGACTTCAAGACCGATCGGTATCCCCAGGCTGTCGAGGCGTTGAGCCGCGCCATCCGGCTCGATCCTCACGCCTTCGAACCGCTTGTTCTACGTGCGCGCGCCTATACCAGGCTGAAGAAATATTCCGAAGCGCTCGCGGACTTTCACACGGCCATCAAGATGGGAGCCAGCGACCCGGAAATCCATTACTACCTCTCCCAAACTTATCGAGCGATGGGTCGCGGAGAAGAGTCCCAGCGAGCCCTTGTCGAATTTCAGCGCCTTCGCGATGAATCCAACCGAAACGTCGAATCGCAGCGGGACGCTGCGCGTATCACGATGGATGCACGACGACTGGTGGATGCCGGCGATCTGCCCGGTGCTGTTGCTCTGCTTGAGAAGGCCCGGGATTTGGATCGCAACAGTGCGCCAGTCCTGTTTCGTCTTGCCGGTCTCTACTTCGAGAATCGCCAATACGACAAGGCCGAAGCCAGCATTCGTGACGCCATCAAACTAGCGCCATCTCAGTGGGACTATCACTATCTCCAGGGATTGATTGAAAAGGGCGTGGGTCAGTTTGGTCCAGCTCGGCAGAGTCTGGAAACGGCGGTCCGCCTAAATCCCTCGGCGGCCGAAGCTCACAATCAATTGGGCGATCTCGCCATGCGCCGTAGCGATTTTACTACTGCAGTTCGGGAATTCACTCGTGCGGCGCAACTCGCGCCCAACGAAAGCAGCTACCGGACCAATCTTGATAATGCGAGCGCGCTCGCCTCCGCCAGGTAAGCGCTGCCGGATCTCATCAGCTCTTCAGAATATTACTAATCGGCCCGGTTCCTTCCTCAATCAGGTGGAACGGCCGGCCATTCGCCACGAAATCCATCTTCTGATAGTTCAGGCCTACCTGCTGCAAGATGGTGGCCTGAAGATCGCTGATGTAATGAGGCTTTTCGACCGCTTGATATCCCACTTCATCCGTCGCGCCTTCCACCACGCCGCCCTTCACGCCACCGCCCGCGAGCAGCGTCGTAAAGCCCTTCGGATTGTGATCTCGTCCGGTGGTATTTTGCGACCACGGCGTGCGTCCGAACTCGCTCGCGAAAACGACGAGCGTGCTGTCCAACATGCCTCGCTGCTTCAGATCCGTAATGAGGCCTGAAATAGGCTTGTCCACTGCCCGGCAAAGCGGAGCATGCGTCTTCATGTCGTCATGTGCATCCCAAGCGCCGTTCCCCCCACCCGCGTTACAAATCTGGATGAAACGCACTCCTTTTTCCGCCAGCCGCCGCGCCAGAAGCAATTGGCGCCCAAAATCATCCGTCTCTTTGGGGCCGATTCCGTAGAGCTGCTTCACCGCCTCGGGCTCGGTCGAAAAATCGACAATCGGCGGCGCGGTAAGCATCATGTTCGCCGCCAACTCATACGCTTTCACACGCGCGGCAATCTCGCTCTCGATCGCGTAGTCCTCGCGAAACTGCTTGTTCATCTCAAAAAGAACCTGCATCTGGCGATCCCGTTCTTTCGATGTGGCGCTCTTTGGCAGATTTAGATTGGGGATCGGAGTATCCCCTGGCTGAAACGGCGTTGCAGAGTAGGTTGCACCCAGGTATCCGCCGGTGAGTTGAACGGGAGACGAAGGTCTGCCGACATTCACGAAAGTCGGCAAATCTTTGTTTGCCGTTCCCAACGCATAGGAAATCCAACTGCCAAGACATGGATGCTCGAACTGACGCAGCGGCTTACCCGTGGCGCCCTCGATAACTGCCGGGAAATGGTTTGATTGGTGGCAATACATCGAACGGACGACAGCGATATCGTCAATCACCGATCCCACATGCGGGAACCAATCGGAAACGGGAATCCCAGATTTCCCATAGCGCTCAAAGGTGCGCAGACAAGGGATCACCGGGCGCTTCATTTGCGCATTGTTGTCCCCAAATCCCACCGCATCCATGATCTTTCCGGCGAACTTGTTATCTTTCGGATCGAACGTGTCGATATGGCTGACGCCTCCGCACATAAACAGAAAGATCACCGACTTAGCTCTTGGTTCGCCGGGTAATCGCGCATCGGCCATCATTTTGCCGTCATCCGCCCACAACGCACCCAATGCTGAGCCCATGAAACCCAATGCGCTCTGATATAAAAAACGGCGGCGAGCGATTCTTCCACACGGGTATATTTTTCGAAGCTCAGTCATCTCTCACCTCACGTATACAAACTCATCCAGGTTGAACAGCATCCAGGCAAATCCGCTCATCCTCGATGGATCGTTCTGTATGTACCCGAGCGCCCGGTGAGTCTCTACAGCAGACGGCGGACGTCCCAACGTTGTTCGATAAGCGAGATTCACCGCCAACGGCAGGTTCCCGGCGCTTTGCCTGAGAACTCTGCGCGCCAATTTACCGGATTCTTTGGCGATTAGTTCGTTGTTCATCATAAACAACGCTTGCGGAGCTGTTACGGTCTGGCCGCGCATAGGGCAAGGCACTCGTCCATCGTCCGCATCGAATGCCGTCAGGAAGTTCGGCATTACATCCTTGCTCGGCAAATATCCCCGAACCATATAGATTCCGCGTCGAGTAGCGTTCGTGTCGAACAGTGCCGGCCTTCGTGGTGGCCCTGGTTTATCTTTTTTGCCTTTCACCGAAGTATCCAGCTGGAAAGATCTCCCGCCGATAGCCAGATCCAGATTTCCCGAATCGTATAGCACCGAATCCCACACCGGCTCCGCTTCAAGCCGTTGCAAGTGAAAACGCCACAGATAGGTATCGTCTGGATCTACCTTTTCATTCACGGCAACGAGCGACGGGTCCGCGGTCGAGGCCATTTTATAGGTGTTTGACGTTACGATAACCCGGGTTAGCCACTTCATGCTGTATTGGTGCGCGGCAAACTCAGAGGCGAGATAGTCGAGTAACTTCTGATTAGAAGGTCTGCCGCCCAGCATTCCGAAATCGCTCGGTACGCGCTGCAAACCTTGTCCGAAGTGCCATTGCCAGATGCGGTTCACGGCGACTCTCGCAAAGAGCGGATTGTCGGGCGCGGTCAGCCAATCGACGAAAGCCTCACGCCGGCCCTCTCGAAAGTCCACTCCAGCAGGCATGAACGGAAACCCAGGCTCTACTGGCTTGTCCTTCTCCGGCCGCTTGGGGTCGCCGGTGGTAAGGATGTAGGTCTTCTGCTCGAGAAGAGTCTTATCTTCTTCCACCGTCCAGTACGACGGCAATTCAGGCGGCGCGACCAATGCCGATTCCCGTTTCAGAAGCGCTTCATACTTGGCTCGCTCTACAGGCGGCATGGCCTCTTTAATTTTTGAAGGATCAATCCGTAGCACCGGGAAGTAATCGTCTGCTGTCTTCTGCTCCTGGACCGTTCGTTCTCTCTCAGGCTTTTGAATAATCGCCTTCACATCGGGTGTCAACATCGCGACACGCTCTGCATAAAGCTTGGTTCTGTACGGACCGACAAGCGCCTCGATCGCCTCGTCAATGGGAGCCTTCTGCCGGTTGTATTCGGCGACCAGTTCCCCATTCGCGAAAATTTCGGCCGGAGTTGCCATCGTGACCTTCTTCGGAACCAGAGGATCGAAAAGGGCCTTCATCGCGTAGAAATCTTTCTGCTTGATCGGATCGAATTTATGATCGTGGCACTTCGCGCATGCGACGGTCATGCCCATGAATGCGCTCGATACTGTTTCAACAGCGGAGAGCGAGAGATCTTGATCCGAGTTCGCCCGGGTTACGGCCCCCCGAGCAAGAAAGCCTAACGCGAACTGATCCTCAGGATTGCTTTCGGCCTTTATTCGCTGGCCGGTTGCCGTCATAATCGTATGTTGCTTTGAGCGGTTCCCTAAAATTTGAGCCCGGACAAAATCGTCATATGGCATATCGTGATTGAGAGCCGAAATCACCCAGTCCCGCCACAGATAGATGCCGGGAGCCGCCGGCATAACGGAACCATCTATGCCATCTAAGTCTGCATAACGCAGCACATCCAGCCAGTGGCGAGCCCACCGCACGCCATATTGGTCATTAGCGAGCAGCCGATCTACTAGCTTTTCGTAGGCATCGGAACTTGTGTCCTGCAGAAAAGCCCGTTGTTCGGCGACCGTCGGAGGCAGACCGATGAGATCGAAATAGATCCGGCGCAGCAGTGTCAGTTTGTCGGCCACACCCGTACGTTGAAGATCTTTTTCCTTATACTTCTCCGCGACAAAGGCATCGATGGGATTCTTCGATTCCGTAATCCCGGAAGGAACGTCCGGACGAACAACGGGCTGGAGCGACCACAAAGTTCGTGCAGGGGTTGCGCCATGAACTGCCCGGAAAGAAAGAGCGAGAAAGCAAAGCCCCGCCAACAGTAACGAAAATCGGCGAAGCAAGACGGCCATCACCTTACATATTATCTATCTGGGCGCGAGCGGGGACTCGACGGACCACTGCAGCCGTCACCATCTCGAGTAATCGCCTCACCCCGTCATCGCCACCGACAGGCCCGTCGTGGAATTGGTCGTGCGGCAATGGTTTCCAATTTTCACGAGAATGGTCTTCCGGGTAGCTTTGCGGCAGTCCCGTCAAATCCGGATTGAACTGCGCATCGCTGCCCGACATCTTATAAATAACCATGTCCAGCGAGGGTACAACGTAAATGGCCGAGCCGCCCGCGCCCGACTTGAAAAACGCATCGCGAGGCGCTCCAAAGACATGGCCATCGGCATTCACCTCAAACATCAGACTGAATGGGGAATGTGGATTGTAAGGAGAAGGCCGGCCGCAAAGCGCGAGATAGTCTTGCGGCACTAATTGCTGCTTGCCCCAACGGCCCTGATGCAGAACCAGATACGCGAAGCGAATGGCGTCTGTCGAGCGCAGCGCGATACTACCGCCACCTGGGGTATGAGGGAGTGTCACGCCATTGCGATGGATTGCATAACCCCAGGAGCCAAAACCCATCGGCGTAGCCAGCCTTAGATCGATATACTCTTGCAGTTCCATTCCCGTCAGGTGTCGCAGAACGATTGAGGCCACGTGTGGCGACGCCGAAGAGTAGGAGTAGCCGCCTCCCGGCTTGGTCCACAACGGGACCCGTAGGGCGCTGAGATCCTGGTCAACGGGATCGGCCGGTCGCGGAAGCAGTTCCACTTGTCTATCTTCGCCATGAACTATTCCGGGATTGTTGCCGTCTCCATGCATTCCGGATGACATGGTGAGCAAATTCCCAAGCTTGATATCGGCCTTCAACGGATCGCTTAACGGAAATGCCTCCGGCAAATACCGCTCCGTGAACACGTGCTGGTCCAGTCCTTCCGGTATTTGATCGTGCTTTTCCTTCAGCATGATGCCGCAGGAAACGCTCGTGAAGGCCTTACCGATCGAGGCCATATCCGGATGCGCTTCCCGGTTTCCCTTGCCGAAATACTTCTCGTAAATCAAATAGCCATGCCGCACGACTAACAGTCCGCCATTTTGACTCGTCTCCTGGATGAAGGCAAAAGCCTCGTCCAGCCGGTTGAGGTCCACTCCCGTCTTTGTGCGGATCTCGCCTGCGTCGGTCAGAGCGCGCCAGCCACCCGCGGTGTCAGCTGGCGGAAAGTAATCCGCACTTTGCGCGGCTGTGATCGGCCATAGGGCGAGAAAGCCAACTAGCGTTACTCGTTGCCAGAAACCGCTTCTCATTTGCTCTTGGGTCCTCCACCACGGATCTTTTTAAGTTCAGCATAGGCGGGTTGGTCTATATTCCGCCTCCCAAAGTCCGCTCACGCCTTTCGATAAGATAGCCTCTGCCGAGGTTTGTTTCGGCGATGAGTATTGCAATGTCAGTAATGGAACCTTACAGAATCCCGAAGCCGCTCTGCCCGAGCCGGCGGCAAATCCTCAAAACCATCGGCAGTCTCTGTTGTACCGCGCCGCTTATCGCGAGCACGGCGTCGAAAACGGCCGTGAGAGTCAAATCCGTCTCCATTGGGTATCAGGACTTCACCTATCGCGTGCCCATTAAGTTTGGCGGACGGACATTGGACCGTGTGACCCTGCTGAACGTAGACCTGATCGTCGAGGGCGCGGATGGACGCACAGCAAAAGGGACCGGTTCAATGCCGCTCGGAAACGTCTGGTCGTGGCCGGCTCATACAATGACTTACGATCAGACGCTCCAGGCCATGAAAGACCTGGCTGCTCGCGTGGGCCGGCTTTATGAATCGAGCTCCATCACTGGCCATCCGATCGACATCACATGGGCTGTCGAACCAGAGTATTTGAAGGCAGCAGCGGATTTGTCAACCCATTTGGCGGAGCCCATTCCAAAGCTCTGCACGATTGTGACGGCAAGTCCGTTTGATGCCGCGCTTCACGATGCTTACGGGCGATACCACAACCGGAACGCTTATCAGCTACTGACTCCGGAATACTTGCCCCACGATCTCAGCCATTATCTGGGCCGCGGTTTTGAAGGTGAGCACCTTGCTTCTTACATCCTTCCTGAAACCGTGGAGAAACTCCCGCTCTACCACCTGGTGGGCGCATTGGACCCAATTACCGAGGCCGATATCAAGCAACGCGTCAACGACGGTCTACCTGAGACCTTGCCGGAGTGGATTCGCTACAACGGACTACGGCGGATCAAGATCAAACTAAATGGTAACGACCTTAGCTGGGACATCGACCGGGTGGCCGCCGTTCACAAAGCTACCGCGCAAACGCAGGCCCAACTTGGAGTAAATTCCTGGTACTACTCTTTAGATTTCAACGAAAAATGCAAGGACGTGAATTACGTCCTTCAGTTCATCGCGAATCTGAGGCAAAGGGCGCCCGAAGCTTTTCCGCGCATTCAGTACATTGAACAGCCCACGGCGCGCGATCTGGTCGACACTCCCGCATTTGACATGCACCAGGCTTCCCGCCTGATTCCGCTTGTCATCGACGAGTCGCTTACGGGCATCGACGCAATGCTTATGGCGGAAAAGCTGGGCTATTCCGGAGCAGCCTTGAAAGCGTGCAAAGGAATCAGCCAATCGCTTATCAATGCAGCGCTCGGACAGAAGCACAAGCTGTTTTTATGCATTCAGGATTTGACCTGCCCAGGTGCATCGCTGATTGAGTCCGTCGGGTTGGCCGCCCATGTCCCCGGTATCGCGGCAATTGAGGCAAATGCGCGCCAGTACGTGCCCGCCGCGAATCGCGGATGGGACAAAAAATACCCCGGAGTCTTCGTAATCAAAGACGGATACATTCACTGTAGTGCGTTGAACGGCGCCGGGCTGGGCTTCGTATAATTTTAGCGTTAAAAGCAGGGACTCTGCCCCTGCGATCCTGATGTCAACGCAAAATAGAAATGTCCTATTCTCTGCAAAGTAGAAAAGTCCGGTTTTGAAGCGGCAGCGGAGAGTTCCGGGTTAGAGTGTGATTGATTCTCGTCGGGGTCGCGCCCGGTGAGAAGATACAAGGCCGATGCGA
>DATBEF010000012.1:0-9259 GCA_036269625.1 Bryobacteraceae bacterium
CAAACACCAAACCATGCTGGGAGAAGCACAGGTCGCCACGTTGCTCATCAAAGTGGCCGCTTCCGCGTCCATTGCCAGCATTCTCATGCGCTTTGCCCGCATCCAGCGGCTGCTGTTGGCGGACGACAGAACTGTCCAAGAGCGCGTTCAGTTGGCCTTTACCTTCGCGCTCGTCTTCGGCGCGACCGCCGCGGTGCGCCTACTGAGTCACCAGTACCAAGCCATCGAACTCGCCATGGAGGGCGCCATAATCTCCGGCCTTCTTGGAGGCTACGTCACCGGCCTCATTACCGGCCTGTGCGTGTGCGTACCGGATATGTTCGCCCACAACTACATGTCCATGCCGCTGTTCGCCGCTGCCGGCATTCTCGGCGGCCTGATGCGCGATGTCGCCCCGCGCAAGGAGGATATCTGGTCATTCTCGCCTTTCATCGATCTCAACCTCTACCGCCTCATCCGTCAGGTGCTGAAACGCAATCCCAAAACCATCGAGCGCCGCGTGGTCGAAAAAGCCGCCTTCAACGTGGTCTGTAACGCGCTCGTCGTCGTCGCAGAACTGCTGCGCTGGGGCATAGGCCACATCTTCAAGGAGCACCGGACCTTCCTCATCCTCGAAGTAAAGGCCGCCGGACCTTGGGACTTTGTTGCTTTAGCCGCAACCACTCTCTTTGCGACCGCCCTGCCAATTCGCATTTGGAGCAGTTTCCGTACCGAGAAGCAGTTGGAAGCGCAACGCGTCCACTTGACCGAAGCGCGCTTGGCTGCGCTCACTAATCAAATCAACCCGCACTTCCTCTTTAACACTCTGAATTCGATTACGACCTTGATCCGCATCAACCCCGATCAGGCCCGCGGCATGATCTATAAGCTTTCGAATATCCTGCGACGCCTGCTCCGTAAAACCGAAAACTTCTCGCCCTTGCGCGAAGAGGTCTCCTTTATTGACGATTACCTGTCCATTGAAATGATTCGCTTCGGAGACAAGCTGCGATTCCAGAAGGAAATCGATCCTGACTCGCTAGACCGCTTGGTGCCGAGCATGGTTTTGCAGCCCATCATTGAGAACAGCATCCGCCATGGGTTGGCCAAGAAAATCGCAGGCGGCACGGTGCGCCTGCGCACCTGGATCGAGAACAGCCGCGTATGCATTTTGGTTGAAGACGACGGCCTCGGAATTGAGGAGAGTAAGTTGGCTACCCTCTTCCAACAAGGCATCGGCGTCAGCAACGTAAACGAGCGTTTGCGCGTCCTGTTCGGCCAGGATTACCGCATGACTGTCGACAGTTCGCCGGGGCAGGGAACCCGAACCCTAATCGAAATCCCCGACCTTGCCGAACAGTTTATTCCCGCCGCGGCCGAGAAATCAGCGCTGTAAGCCAATCAGTATTTTTGTACGATTACCTCGCGAAACCCGGTCTTACGCAGCGCTTCGCGAGTAGTTGAAAGATCGCCCGCATCGCGCACCGGTCCGATCAGAACCCGGTAGAGTTTTGGATTGCCCGGCTTGGGCACCGCGTGCGCCCGAAAGCCTCTTTTGTGCAGCACATCCGCCACGCCTTCCGCCTCATCGCGGGTAGTGGCGGCCACTTGCAGAAATGTCTGGCCAGCTTCAGGAACGAAGTGGCCACTCGTGTCTGCACTTGCCGTCGGCTGCTCGGTTTGCGCCTTGCTGCGCTTTGGGGCGCCTAAAGGCGCACCGTCTTCCACCGCCGCGCCGTTCTTCACTGCCGGCGTCACTGGCGCTTGCGTATCCTCCGCGTTCGGTGCTGCCGCCACCGAGTGCGTCTCTCCGCCTGCCGCACTGGCGCTCGGGGCGGCAGGTCCCACGCTCGCAGCGGGAGCGGGCGATTTCTTCTCTCCGGATCCGCGGCCCACCATGTAGCCGCCCGTAAATGCGATGCCAAGCAATACGGTAATGACAAAAAATATGCCGAGAAGCTGCTTATTGCCTAGCAGAATCTCCGTTTCGTTCTCGCTGGTCCGCAACATTTCTAACTAGAATTGTACTTGACTTTGGTCCTCGCGCGGGGACACTTTTTCGGTCTTCCGCTTTGCCGCACTGCCACGCTACTCTACAGAAGTAAGCTATGCAAGGTTTCTTTAAGCCCCTGTCGTTAGCGGCCGTGTGTACGCTGATGGCTTGTTCCGCCTGTCAGTTCGCGAGCGTTCTTAATGCCGCCACTCTCAATCCGCTGCCCGGCATGCCGCCCGTTCTCGATCCGCATGACATCTATGCGGCCGACCGCCCCGGGATGCTCAGCCCCGTTGTCCGAAACTTTCCATCGCGTGTTTACGTGCCCAACTCGGTCAGCAATACGGTCAGCGTGATCGATCCGGCCACCTACAAGGTAATTGAGACTTTCCCCGTCGGCAAGGAACCTCAGCACGTCGTGCCTTCGTGGGATCTCAAGAGCCTGTGGATCGCGCAGGACCATCAGGATCAGCTCACCTTCATCGACCCGGCTACTGGCAAACACGGGCGCTCCGTCCATGTCGACGATCCCTACAACATGTATTTCACGCCCGACGGCAAATACGCCATGGTCATGGCCGAGCGTGAGAAGCGCATCGACTTCCGCGACGCTCACACCATGGATGTTGTCAATCGTGTCCCGGTCGGCTGCGCGGGCGTAAATCACGTCGACTTCTCTACCGACGGCCGCTACTTCATAGCCACCTGCGAGTTCTCCGGCGAGCTGATCAAAGTCGATGTCGCCAATCAGAAAGTCCTCGCTCATCTTAAGATCTCGAGTGAAGGCCGCCCGAAAATGCCCATGCCGCAGGATTGCAAAGCCTCGCCCGACGGCCGCACTTTCTACATCGCTGACATGGAATCGAACGGAGTGCACATCATCGACGGCGCATCGTTCAAAGAAACTGGCTTCATACCTACTGGCGTTGGTGCGCACGGCCTCTACACCAGCCGCGACTCCCGCTATTTATACGTCTCGAATCGCGGGACCGGTCCCGGTCCGCAAAACAAAGGCTCCGTCTCTTTGATCGATTTCTCCACCAATAAAGTTGTCCAGAATTGGCCCATCCCCGGCGGCGCCAGCCCCGACATGGGCGGCGTATCGGCCGATGGCAAGGAACTGTGGCTCTCAGGCCGCTATCACAGCGAAGTCTACGTGATCGATACCACTTCGGGGAAGCTTAAAGCGCGCATACCCGTCGGCAAAGGCCCGCATGGTTTGTGCATCTACCCGCAGCCCGGCCGCTATTCGCTTGGCCACACCGGGGTCTTCCGCTGATCGAGGCGCATCGTATGCCCGACCCAGAACCTTGGCTTCGCGGACCAGTCGCCGGCGTGAACCCGCTGGTCGCGCCGGTCTTCTTCAGCTTCGCTCAAGTCCGCGAGGACCTCGCCCGTTTCACCGCCGGCCTCACTCGTGACCAGGTTTGGCAAAGCTTCCCACCCGCGCCCCCGCTCGGCTTTCATTTGAAGCACATCGCTGGTAGCGTGGACCGGCTCGTGACCTACCTTTCCGGTTCACAACTCACCGGCGAACAACTGATGGCCCTCAAACAGGAATCTCAACCGGATGGCGATCTCCCCGAACTCATCACAGGAATCGAAGCAAGCCTGCGCAGCGCCGAGTCTGTTCTTTCGAAACTCGATCCGGCCACTCTCTACGAACCCCGCTCCGTTGGCCGCAGCCATTTGCCCTCCACCGTGATCGGACTCATCGTCCACCTCTCCGAACATACTCAGCGCCATCTAGGCCAAGCCATCACCGCCGCCCAAGTCTCGCGGCATCGTCGTCTTTGAAACGATATAATGGTTGACCTCCATGTTACGAACGAGATATCTGATTGCAAGTCTTTTGAGGAATTCGCGCAAAACGGTCGCGGTACCGAGCGCGCCACCCCAAGAGCGGGCGAGTTCCGGTTTTGACTGGCGGCACGCATCCGCGCCCTTTGCGCTTACCGTCGCCGCGGCTTTTCTGCTGCTCCATACTCAGGCCGTTAGCGGTCAAAGCGGTCAGGAGGGCCCCGAGCTGCTGGTGGCCAATCAAGGCGACCACACGATGGGCATCGTCGATCCGCGTTCAGGACAACAAGTTGCCGCCATCCCCGAACAGGACAAAGTAGTTCACGGACACGAAGTCATAGCGTCACCGGACGGCCGAACCGCTTACCTTCCGATGTATGGCAACGTTGGCGTCGGCCATGCGGGCGCCGATGGCACTGAGATGCTGGTCATCGATATCCCCGACCGCAAAATCACGGGCAAGGTCGATTTCGGGCACGGCGTACGTCCGCACTGCCCCATCATCAACCCGGCCGATGGAATGCTCTATGTCACAACAGAACTCGACGATACGGTCTCGATCATAGATCCCAAAACTCTGAAGATCGTCGGAACGGTTCCGACTGGGCAAAAGGAATCGCATATGCTCGTCATCTCAAGCGATGGCCGCCGGGGATACACTGCTAACGTCGGACCCGGAACTGTTTCCGTACTCGATTTACAGGGTCGAAAGACCGTTGCTGTCATCAAGATTTCCGGCGAGACCCAGCGCATCTCAATCTCGCCCGACAATAAAATGGTTTTCACGGCCGATCAGAACCAGCCGCGTCTTGCCGTCATTGACACGGCCTCGAATACAGTCAAGACCTGGGTTTCGCTGCCCGCCTCTGGTTATGGAACGGCGCCTACAAAGGACGGCCGTTACCTCCTCGTCGCCGTTCCCAAGACTAACCAGGTCTCAGTTGTAGATCTCAAGACATTGGAAGTCGTGCGGAACGTTGATGTGGCGCCGAGCCCGCAAGAAGTATTGGTGCGGCCAGATGGCAAGTTCGCCTATGTATCGTGCAATAAGTCGGGTCAGATTGCCGAAATCGATCTATCTACCTGGAAAGTCCAGAAGATGATTAAGGCCGGCGCCGGCGCAGACGGTCTTGCCTGGGCAAGCGCAACCTAGAAGCCTACCGACATCCTAACGCTCTCTCTGGACCGCGCGGTTCGACCGAGCCGCGCACGCGTGGTATCGCACTGTCCGTTTTCCTCGGGTAACGACGAAAATCACGGCCGCATCCCACGTCCGTTAGAGAAAGTCTATGCCCACTGAAGAAAGATCTACATCGGTCAACACGGAAAAGAGTAATGGGGAGAAACTGGCCACAGGCCTTGGCTGGTTCAGTATTGGCCTTGGCGCCGCGGAGTTAGTGGCGCCCGGCAAGGTCGCTCACCTCATCGGCCTGAGGAGCCGCGAAAACAGAAAAGGCCTACTGCGTTTCTACGGCTTGCGCGAACTCGCGGCAGGGGTTGGTATCCTCTCGCAGCCCCGCGCAGCCGGATGGCTTTGGGCTCGCGTGGCCGGCGACGCGGTCGACCTTGCGTCTTTGGGATCCTCCTTCAAAGCGTCCGACGCGAACCGGGCCAAAGTGACCGCATCCACCGCCGCGGTATTGGGAGTCGCCGCTCTCGATTTGATTTGCGCCCAACAACTAAGTACAAACGGAGGCAATGGCGCAGCGAGAGTCACTGTGCCCATAACTCAGTCCGTCACCATCGGGCGCTCACCTGAAGAGTTGTATGCATTCTGGCGCGATTTCAACAACCTGCCATCCTTCATGCGTCATTTAGAAAGTGTGCAGGTCACTGGCGATCGCCAGTCGCATTGGAAAGCTAAGGCGCCCAACGGAAAAACCGTTGAGTGGGACGCCGAGATCGTCGAGGATCAGCCTGACCGGAAGATTTCCTGGCGATCCCTGAAGGGCTCCGATGTCGACCACTCCGGCTCGGTCACCTTCTCGCGCGCCGCAGGCAACCGCGGAACCGTTGTGCGGGTGGACGTGCAATACGCTCCGTCTGGCGGCGCACTCGTCGCCAAAGCGGCGAAACTGCTGCGGGCAGCGCCAGCCCAATTCATCGGCGACGAACTGCGGGCGTTCAAATGCCTCATGGAAACGGGCGAAGTCGTCCAATCGGACCCCAGCATCCACTTCGGCATGCATCCCGGCCGCCCGCCTGCGGCTAATGAAATGACGTTCGCCAGCCGCGCCTGAGCCGCGTCGCTTCTTCGGACAACCTATTTAGAAAGGAGTTTTTATGCGAGCGAATTGTTGGATGGGCACACACGATGTGCGCGTTGAGCAGGTACCCGATCCCAAAATCTTAAATCAACAAGACATTATCGTGAAGATTACTTCGACCGCCATCTGCGGTTCCGATCTTCACCTGTACGACGGCTACGTACCCAGTATGGAAAGTGGAGACATTCTGGGTCACGAGTTCATGGGTGAAGTGGTCGAGACCGGGCGGAACGTCAAGAATCTCCAAAAAGGCGATCGCGTCGTAGTTCCGTTCCCGATCGCGTGCGGCGCTTGTTTCGCCTGCCAAAATGGCATGTTCTCGCTTTGTGAGAATTCAAATCCCAACGCCGGACTTGCCGAAAAGATGTGGGGCCATTCGCCTTGTGGCATCTTCGGTTACTCTCATCTTTTAGGCGGTTACGCCGGCGGCCAGGCCGAGTATGCGCGCGTGCCGTTCGCCGATGTCGGGCCCATCAAAATTCCGGACGGACTCGCCGATGAGCAAGTCCTTTTCCTCTCCGACATCTTTCCGACCGGCTACATGGGCGCCGAGATGTGCAATATCAAACCCGGCGACACTATCGCGGTGTGGGGTTGCGGTCCAGTCGGACAGTTCGCGATGAAGAGCGCTTATCTCCTTGGCGCCGAGCGTGTCATCGGCATTGACCGTTTCCCCGATAGGCTGCGCATGGCGCGCGAAAAAGCCGGCGCCGAAACGCTGAACTATGAAGAGGTCGGCGTTTTGGAAGCTTTGAAGGATATGACTGGCGGGCGCGGCCCCGACGCCTGCATCGATGCAGTTGGCATGGAGGCGCATACGCCCGGACTCATCGGCGCCTACGATAAAGCCAAGCAGGCGGTCCGCCTGCAAACCGGCCGTCCAATGGCGCTGCGCGAGGCCATCCTGGCATGCCGCAATGGCGGAACCGTGTCGGTCATCGGAGTCTACGGCGGATTCATCGACAAGTTCCCCATGGGCTCCCTCATGAACCGTTCGATCACCATGCGCACCGGCCAGTGCCACGTCCAACGCTATCTTAAGCCGCTCCTCGAACGCATCCAGAACGGAGACATCGACCCGTCCTTCGTGATTACCCATCGCATGCCGCTCGAACAGGCGCCGCAAGGATACTCGATATTCAAAGAGAAGCAGGACCACTGCATCAAAATCGTCCTCAAACCGCACCTGAACTGAACGCATCCGCGCAATTTCTGAGGTCTATTAAGCCCGGGTTACTGAGATTCCGATCTCCTCATACGGCTTTATTTGGGCATCGTCTGCTGTTCGCTCTGTGATAAGTCCGCTCACCTCTTCCAGCCCAACAATCTTGTAGCGAGACGCCGCGTTCAACTTTTCCGAAGATGCGAGGACGATAGTCTCCGCCGCAGCATGGCTCAGAGCGCGTTTGACTGCCGCTTCTTCGTAATCTCCAGTCGTTAGACCCGTTTGGGGGTGGACGCCGGTAACGCCCATGAAGAACGTGTCAGCGTGGATTTGGCCGATCGTTTCAATAGCGGCTGCTCCGACTGAAACGACGGAATGCTTGAACAATCGGCCGCCGATCAGAATGACTTCTATCGAATGATGATGGACAAGTTCGAGAGTGATCGTAGGGCTGTGCGTCGCTACCGTGGCCTGTAGGTCCCGCGGTAGGTGGCGCGCGATCTCTCGCGCTGTCGTCCCGCCGTCCAGAATCACCATTTGCCCAGGCTGAATCATCGCCGCCGCCGCGATTCCTATCGCAATCTTCCCTTCGTGGCGCAGCAGTTCACGGCCGGCGAAATCCGCGACGGCAGGGGAAGCAGGAAGAGCTCCGCCATGAACCCTTTGGAGTAGACCTTCCTGCGCCAGCTCCCGCAGATCGCGCCGGATTGTATCCTCCGAGACGCCCATCGAGTGGCTGACTTCTTTCGCGACGACCTGACCGTTCTGCTTCAGAAGCGAGAGAATCTGTTGCTTGCGGTGGGTGGTGAGCATGGGGCCTCTTGCACGATATTACTTGACATCGCACGAAGTTGCACGATAACTTTGGAGTATGGCGTCTGAAACCACGGCAGTTCCGACTGAAGGCAAAATCCGGATCAAAGCCGTCCAGACACTTTCAGACGACTGGTATGTCCTCAAGAAGACCACATTCGAACTGCTCCGCAGCGACGGAACTTGGCAGCAGCAAAGCCGGGAAACCTACGACCGTGGCAATGGGGCGACCATCCTGCTTTATAACCTGGAGCGTCGAACCGTGGTTCTGACGCGGCAATTTCGCTTTCCCGCGTATGTGAATGGGCACTGCGGCATGTTGATTGAAGCGGCGGCTGGCCTGCTCGACAATGCCAGCCCGGAGCATCGCATCAGGGCCGAAGCGGAGGAAGAGACCGGCTACTCCGTGTCTCATGTCCAAAAAATCTTTGAAGCCTTTATGAGTCCCGGTTCGGTCACCGAACGGCTTTACTTCTTTGTCGCCGAGTACGAGAGCGGAGCAAAGGCATCGCTCGGCGGCGGCAATCACGCCGAAGGCGAAGATATCGAGGTCCTGGAGTTATCGCTCGAGGAAGCGATGGCCGCTATTGCGACCGGTGAGATCCAGGACGGCAAAACCATCATGCTTCTCCAGTACGCTTTCATCCATCTTTTCCCAACCTAAGGAGCTGCCCTTTGATGTCGAGTCCGTCCAAACCCTGATGGTTCTCATTGCAGGCCCTTACCGTTCCGGCACCGGCGACGATCCGTTCCCGATCTTAGCCTCACATGGCGCATGAACTTGCCGTTACCTTGCAACAAGCGGGCCGGATTCGGCAGCGCTGCGCACCCCACGTTTACGTGCAAAGTGAATACATTGATGCGTGGATGAAAGAGCATGCCGGCGAATTGGGAGCCATGGCGCTTCAGTGGTTTGAGGTGATGCGAAAATGCGGGGACGAAGTCCGGGAGATTAGATAGCACCCTTATTTTCCTCCAGCAAAATCCCTGGTCTGGAACGGTCCTCCTTGTCCTAGGCGTGTCGCTCCCGGCTACGGTCTCTTCTTCACGCTCTCTGGTGACTGCACGCCAGATCCGCAATCTCTGAAATCTTTCGCAATGCTGTCAACGCAAAATAGAAATGTCCTATTCTCTGCAAAGTAGAAAAGTCCGGTTTTGAAGCGGCAGCGGAGAGTTCCGGGTTAGAGTGTGATTGATTCTCGTCGGGGTCGCGCCCGGTGAGAAGATACAAGGCCGATGCGA
>DATBEF010000026.1:0-2146 GCA_036269625.1 Bryobacteraceae bacterium
GGATTAGCTGACGCGTCACAAGACAACGGGTTCAGGTTGATGGACCGCATTGAGATCGCGCATGAACCCGGCAAGATAGGCGGACGTAAGACAGCAGAGCACGACGACCAGCAGTGCATACCGCAACGTGACGATTTGCGATACGAATCCAATGACTGGCGGCCCCACGATGAACCCGAAGTAACCAAGCCCTGTGACCGTAGCGATACCGGCACCAGGGCTAACCAAACCAACACGTCCGCCCGATCCGAATACCAGCGGAATGATGACGGAGAGCCCGGCCCCAGCGGCGAAAAAGCCTGGCAGCGCCCAAGCGGGCGACCGCATTGAAATTGCCCAAAGCAATCCGAGGCCCGCGGTCAAACTCCCGGTGCGCACCGTCCTCGCTGGCCCCAAGCGAAGGGTGATGATGTCGCCGAGCAAACGAAACAAGGCCATGGCAGCGGAGAAAACGGCGTAGCCCGCCGCGGCCAATCCTGGGCCCGCATTCAGAATCTGCCGCAGATATAGACCGGTCCAATCGGCCATAGCTCCCTCTGTCAGCAGGATAAAGAATGCAATCGCACTGAGAGCAAGCAGAATCGGCGGAACTTGCCGGATCGGCAGGCGATGCGCGCCTTCAATGATGCGCGGAGCCGTATGAATGAACAAAGGGGAGATGGCAATTGTGGCGATCAACAACAGGACAGAGGCCACCGAGAAGTGAACCATCGGAGAAATTTGCGCTCGTGCGACCAGGCCGCCAGCACCAGCCCCCAGCATTCCACCCAGACTGAACAGTGCATGAAAGCGCGACATAGTCGGATGCCCAAGCGCCTTCTCGACTTCGACTCCTTGCGCGTTCATGCTGACGTCCATTGCAGCCGCAGCGGCTCCGAAGATAAATAGCGCGCCCGCCAAACCAGCTCTGTTAGCAGCCAATCCAATTAGGCTTAAAGTCAGGCAGAAGGAGACGCTAGCGCAGATAGTAATCGGCTTACTTCCGTAACGGTTTACCAGCCAACCAGTGATCGGTATCGCGCACAGCGCGCCTGCCGCCGAACTCAGCAGAGTGAGTCCCAGCACGCCATTGCTGAGGCGCAGTGCCGCTTGGATGGATGGAATTCGCGATACCCAAGTGGCAACCACCAAGCCATGGATCAGGAATATCGATATAACCGCCCACCACGCCGCGGAAACGCGTTTTTGCAACTAGCCCCCTGAGGCCAGTGTAGCGGGCGGCTAGATGTTAGGAGAAAACGTGCGGTGGCCTCCAGGTTTTGACGAAGAGATAAATATTGCGACAATTGAATAGGAAACTCGCGTGATCCACACAGAAGAGGAGAACGAACACTACGTTGCTGCGCTTGAGGCGTTGCACGATCGGGGGCATCTTACTCCGGAGGAAGAGCTACTGTCAGAAACATTGACCGCCCAGATCGAGCATTTTGAAAATAAGCATTATAAACTCGAGCCCGCGGGACCCATCGATATCATTCGCGAACTCATGGATGCGAATGGACTGAAGCAGTCCGGTATGATCGACGTATTCGGGACCAAGAGTGTCGCCTCCGGCGTGCTCAGCGCCAACCGGGATCTATCGAAGGCCACGTTCAGAAGCTTGCCGAGCGTTTTCATGTCTCGTCGGACTTATTTTTCTCGGCCCCGCTCAGCCGATAGAAGGTCTGTCACAGCAAGATAATTGGGAAGAGAGAGGATACTGGATGGCAGCGGTAGCGGAACCCTTACTGACGACGGTCGAACGGTACCGTCAATTACCCGAGCGCGACGACGTTCTCCAGGAGCTTCATTGGGGACAGTTGATTACTTTGACTAGACCGAAGGCGCGTCACGTGAAATTGCAATCGCGGTTAGTCCGGCTCCTTCGCCCGAAGGCCGAGCATCTCGGGTACGTGGAGTCGGAGCTACCGTTTCGGGCTCTTCCAGAATATGACCTTCGCGCGGCCGACGTGGCATTCGTGTCCAAACAGCGTTGGGACGAGGTCCCGGACGACGATGATCTCCGAGGCGCCCCCGAACTGGTAATCGAAGTCCTTTCCCGTTCGAACACGCCGGCAAAGATCCAGGAGCTGGCAGCGTTATGTTTGTCTGCCGGAACCCACGAGCTATGGGTAATCGACGCGAAACGAGAAACGGTAACCGTCAC
>DATBEF010000035.1:0-30996 GCA_036269625.1 Bryobacteraceae bacterium
GGATACGGAACATTTTTGAGCCAGATTTTCGATCGCAATTTTCCGAACTACACCGCTGCGCTTTCCTTGAGCATTCCTCTCCGCAACCGGCAAGCGCAGTCAGATTACGCGGCCAGCCAACTCGAGATCCGGCAGAACGAGCTGAACCTCCAGAAGCAAATCAACCAGATCCGGGTGGACGTTCAGAATGCCTTGATCGGTGTTCAGCAAGCGCGCGTACGCTACGATTCCGCGGTGAAGGCCCGTATCCTGCAGCAGCAGACGCTCGATGCCGATCAGAAAAGATACACCTTGGGCGCGTCGACCGTTATGCAGGTTGTGCAGGATCAGCGCGACCTGGCCACCTCCGAGACCACGGAAGTTGAAGCCCTGGCTAATTACAGCCATGCGCGGGTTGCCCTTGATCAGGCCGTTGGCACGACGCTGGAATTGAACCACGTCTCCCTGCCTGAGGCCTTGGCCGGTAAAGTGGCGCGCGTATCGGCATTGCCCGCGAAATTGCCCACTCAGAGCCAACCGGCGGTGCTCCAACAATGACCGGCCCACGCGAATTTCTCCGCCAGGCTCTGGCATTGACCTTGTGTTACGCCTGTGGTTTGCCCTTTGCTTCAGGCCAGACCGGCACTGCAAATGAGCCCGCGTCCATCGAACCTTCCAAGCCCAGCGTTCCGTGGATCATTCGACCGTATCTGCCGACTATCGTTCCGCCGGCCCGGATCTATAACAGCGGCCGGTTTGCCAGATTGATCCAGGGCGGGAGTCTTTACTTAACCGTTCAGGACGCGGTTGCACTGGCGCTCGAGAACAACATAGATATTGAGATCGCGCGCTATAACCCGATTGTTTCAGCCTGGAACCTGGAGCGTTCCGAGGCGGGCGGCGCCCTGCCGGGCGTGCCCAGCGGTTCATCGCAGGCAAGCACGGTCACCAGCGGTCAAGGCGTCGCGGGAAGCCAAGCCTCCGCGGGCGTGAACATCAGTACCGGTGGCAACAACAACGGTAACGCCCGGACGGCGACCGTCACCCAGATCGGCCCGGTCACACAGACTCTCGACCCAACCTTTCAGCAATCCGGGGTTTGGCAGCACAGCACCTCGCCGCAGCCCGACGCCGTCCTAAGCCAAGTAGCGTCGCTCATCTCCAACCGGAGAATCTATACCAGTTCGTTCACTGAAGGGACCCTCACCGGCGGCACTTACACGGTCGGCTACACCGAGTCGTACCTGAATGAAAACACTCCTACCGATCTTCTGAATCCATCGGATTTGCCGAATCTGACCATATCTTTCCAGCACAACCTACTGCAGGGATTCGGCGTCGCCGTCAATGCCCGAACCATTAACATAAACAAGGTCAACGTAAAGACGGCGGACTTGAACTTCAAAACCACGGTTATCGGGACGGTAATCAATGTCCTGAACCTCTACTACGGCTTGTCCGCGGATTTTGAAGATCTGCGCGCCAAAAAAAGCGCTCTCGAAGTGGCTCAGAAGTTTTACGAAGACAATCAGAAGCAGGTGCAAATCGGCACGCTTGCTCCTCTCGACGTCACCACAGCGGAATCTCAGGTGGCTTCCAGCCAGTTGGCTCTGGTGGACTCGCAGGCGGCATTGGACCAGCAGGAAAGCAGTTTGAAAAACACGCTCAGCCGAACCGGAATCAATGATCCGGTTCTTAAAAACGTAACCATCATTCCGCTGGATCGGATTGTGGTGCCCGAGAAAGATGAGTTGCCGCCCTTGCGGGAGCTGGTCGCGGCCGCACTCACGAACCGCCCCGATCTCGAAGCCGCGAAGAACAATCTCACCACATTGGAACTGAGCGCGCTCGGTACGAAGAACTCTCTTTTGCCCGGCTTGGAGGTGTTTGGTAATACGGTCAACCGTGGTTTGGCGGGCGTTCCGAAAACGGTGACTTTCAGCCAATTCACCGAGACGGCCAATCCTTACATCACTGGACCCATTTCGACCGCCCTCGGTCAGATCTTCCGCCGCAACTACCCGAGTGAAAGCATCGGCGCATTTCTGGGGCTCACCATATTCGACCGGCAGGCAATCGCCGACCAAATTATTGATCAGTTGACGATCCGGCAAACGGAATTGACTAACAATAAGGACGTCAACCAAGTGTCGGTCGACGTCTCAAACCAGGTTGTAGCTCTGCAGCAGGCGCGGGCCCGCTACGATGCGGCGATTCGCAGCCGCATCCTGGAACAGCAGCTTTTTGACTCCGAACAGAAGAAGTTTTCCCTTGGCGCATCCACTCCGTACAATGTCGTGTTGCAACAGCGCGACCTCATCGCCGCGCAGTCAAGCGAAGTGGCCGCTTTGGTCGCCTACAGCAACGCCCACTTAGCGCTCGAACAAGTTTTGGGAACCACATTAGCCGACTACCACGTGAACCTGCCCGAAGCGATGAACGGCAAGGTTGCCCGTGTTTCAAATTTGCCTAATCCGTTGCCCAAGCAGCCGTAGTGGTGCTTTTCGCGCACCATTTTGGTACTACCCCGGTCATTTTGGAACTAGAGCGTGAGGCAGCATTTCCCTGATGGTAAAAAATGCCCTTGTTTTCAGGCCGAACGAGCTCTAAGTGCTTGATAATCGATCGCAGGTCGTTTGGCACGCAACATGCTTTAGAAGAGGCGTATGAGATTGGCTCAGGGAATGATGGTTGCTCCGCAACTTAAACCCACACATAAAAACCACCCAGTAGTTTACCCTCTTTAGCCCAACGACAAAGCCCACCCAACCAATTTCCCTGAGCATCAAATGCGAATGAGAACGCCGGCCCCCCAGCCGGCTTTTTCGTTTCTATAAGGAAACTATCTCAACATTCGCGCTCAGGGCGCCTACACTTGTGTTCATTATCTTTATCGTCCTGTATCAGACTTGTCTTAACCAAATTGCACATCGACCGAGACGTTTTCTGGTCGCCCTGTCAAAGTAGTGACAGTGGCTCTCCGAATCTTGTCTCTCCTCGCCAGCGCGACAGAAATTGTGCATGCTCTTGGCCTCGGCGCCTACCAGATCGGCCGTTCTCATGAGTGTGACTATCCTTCGGCGGTATCAAGCCTGCCGGTCTGTAGCCGCCCGTCGTTCCCGGTATCCGGTTCGAGTGAGGAGATCGATGCCCTGGTGAAGGAGCGCCTCCGCGCGGCCCTCAGCATCTACGAACTCGATTCGGCCTTGATACGTGAGCTCGCTCCGACCCACATTATCACGCAAACGCAGTGCAAAGTCTGCGCAGTGAGCCTGGACGACGTGGAGCGATCTCTTCCGGCGGAATTGGGAGTCGATTGCAGGCTGGTATCTCTTGAACCGTACGCGCTCTGCGATCTCTGGCGCGACATCAGCCTGGTCGCCAACGCCTGTAGCTGCGAAGATGCCGGAAAGGCCCTGATCGAGCGCCTGCAATCCCGCATCGCGGAGATCTCGGCCGAGGCAGCCCGCGGTGCGGAACGTCCGCGTGTGGCGGCAATCGAATGGCTGCAACCTCTCATGGCAGGCGGCAATTGGGTTCCGGAGCTTATAGAGATGGCCGGAGGTGAGAATCTGTTCGGCGAGGCCGGACACCACTCCTCCTGGATGGAATGGGACCAAATCGTCGCGGCCGACCCCGACGTTCTCGTTGCCCTGCCCTGCGGTTTCGATCTGGCGCGCACGCAGCAGGAGATGCACTGGCTTACGGAGCGGCCCGAGTGGCCGATGCTGACGGCTGTGCGTCAGAATCGCGTATTCCTTTGCGATGGGAATCAGTATATGAATCGGCCTGGACCGCGTCTGGCCGAGTCGCTCCAGATCTTTGCCGAGATCCTTCATCCGGAGCTTTTCGCGCCCAGTATGGAAGGAGGCGCTTGGCTGCGACTTTCAGAATCGTCGTAGTCGCTCCATATGATCCGAATGCCCAACCTTTCGAGACGCTGTTTCTTGCAAGTCATCGTGAGCGGCGCCGTTTCGCGTCGCACCGTCGATGGCTTCTCCAATAACGATTTCTGGAACAGCGAAAATCCAGACCAGTGGACCAAGGAACAGAAGGATAAGCTGACCACCAACTCGCCGTGGGCGAAGCCGGTTTCGGCGGTAGTACCCGTCTATGGCGCCGGTCCTGGCATCTCGCCGCAGGATCGCCGGACGGCGCGTTCCGGCAGCACGCGTTCGAAAACCACGCCGCCTCCCAGTTTTCCGGGAGTGGTCCGCTGGGCCAGCGCCAAGCCGATTTTACAGGCCCTTCAACTTAAGCTTCCGCCGCAGCTCTCCGATTACTACGTCGTCAGCGTCAGTGGCTTACCGGTCATCGGAGGATATAGCAGCGGCGGATCGGCTTCGGATACTTCGCCCGAACACGCGTTCGACGCTCTCAAGGAGGTGAGCTACCTTGAAGTGCAGAGGAAGAACCCGGTGCAGCCCGGCGAAATCGTCCAGGACCCAAACGAGAGTTCCACAATATACTTCGGATTCCTGCATCAGTTTCTGGACCTAATGGATGCCAAGACCGCAACATTCTCCACCACCATGGGGCCGCTGGATGTGAAGGTCAAGTTCAATTTGAAAGAGATGAAGTATCGGGGCGAGCTGGCGGTCTGAAGGCTTAGAAGCGCAAAAGGACACGGCGTGCCGCCAAAACAGTGCCAGGAAATCGGGCGGCCATGCCGAGACCATTTTGCGCAAGTTCCTCAAAAGCTCACTCCGAAATCTAGCGATGCCGTGGACCAATGGTCCGTTATCGAATTCGCGGGGATGTTGGCGACCGGCGCGCCGTTGGTAGTTCCGGCCACGAACTCATACGTTGTTCCTACATGGAACGTACGGCCTTCGTCCAGATAGTAGCGCAAATTGAACGTTCTTTATCCGCCCCAGCCGCCTCGCGATGTGCAGGTGTAGCAGTTCACGGTATAACCCGTATATGCGGAATTCGTATTGGCGATCTCTGAATAGTGCAGGTAGACAGTCCCACCACCGACCGATGCTTCCACCCGCGTGAAGTGTAGGGAAGATAAACTCGTCCCCCGAGGGGAAGCATATGCTCGCGGTCGCCGCCCTGAACATAACCCAAGTCGGTGAATTCGGGGTTTTGATTGTTCGCGGCTCCGAACGCGATCTGGAGGCCGATGTCGGCCTGGAACAGCCGATTGAAGCGATACCCGTACCCAAACGACACCATTGGAGCGGCGTTCAGGTAATTGGTGTCGCTCCCCATCGGAAGGGCTCCCTCGCCCCCGATGTATATGTTGTTGTGGTGTATATCCTGCGCCCGCAACAGTGGGGCGCAGCTAAGCCCGCCCACGCGCAGGCCGTTCAGAACCTCCACGTAATGAGAGGTCTCGATGCCAAGAGTTGCCTCTCGCGGCTCCACTTTGTTTTAGGCAGTGACAACGTCGACAACGGTTCGCGCCCCTTGGCAGTCGAAAGCCTCCAGCGGCACCGCCGGGATTCGATCTTTTGCTGAAGCGGCACAACTGCCTCGGCCCGAACTAAGGACATCGCTAATTACGGGCCATTCTTTCGTTTTCCCTCAGGGTTAGTTGGAGGAGGACATCCCGACATACTCATCTTCCTTGAAGTGCTCTCGATCTCTTTTGCCAGCGCATCGAGTGAAAAGGCCTTCGAGCGGCATAAGTCGATAATGTTCTGCTCTGCTTGCACCAGGTCCCGGGCTGCTTTCGGAATCTGCGCCGCGATCGAGGTTGGCACCAACTGAACTCCGTGACGGTCACCGTGCAGCAGATCTCCGGGCTTTACCAACAGGCCGGCTACTTCTACGGGCTCGCCAAAGCCGACGATGTGCGCGTAGGCATGCGAAACTGCAACGTTACCGGCAAATACCTGGAGGCCGGTATTCTCAATCCCGGGCAGATCCCGGATCGCGCCATTCGTGAGGACGGCCGTACAACCTAACGCGGCAAAGATATTGGCGTGAACTTCACCGACCAGAGCGCCATTTCCAAAAACGTGATCGGAGTCCTTAAGTATGATGAAGCGCGGAGCAGGCACGGTCAGTATGTATTTCCACCAATCCATACTGTGGTAGTAACAAGGTCCACTTACAGGCGTGGATGCGGTACGCACTCGTCCAACGGCAGCGTAGCCCGCTCGAGCGCCGAGTGCCGGGAACAGGCATCGGACCGAAGAATTCATGAACCCTTCGTTCCGTAAGCGAACTCCGAACTGCTCGATAGCATTCGAGATAGTGCACGTATCAAACTGCTCCAGATCCTTGACCGTTTGCTCGGAGACTGTGGGCATAAAGAGCTCCTTTGACGTGAGTCTATTTGCATTCTGGACGCGATCGTGCGCGTCGATCCATACTGTGTGGGCATCAGTTTTCTTGTCAGTTCTAAGTAGCCGTTCGGAAGCGAGACTTGGGCGTTGGCGGCAGTAGAACGGTGTACTGCATGATTCTCCAGCAAATACCTTACGGGCCGTATTCGCTTAATTACCGGCGCAACCTAATATCGGACTAGAGGGGAGGTGCAATGCTTTGTGCCAAGGCGCCAGGCCCTGACCCCCAACCCCGAGACGGCGTCCTGACACGCTCTCCCCTTTCTTTTGCTTCACTTCGAAACTGTTTTATAGGGTTCCTGGTTTGGCCGCTCGCGTTGGCTCAAGGGTACAATGCCGGCGCAGCGGGCGACTTGAATAATCCTGGCGCACGCGTCCTACAAGAGCTCAGTAGCTCGTTCGAACAGATAGCTCAGCATAGCGGCCGTAGCGTGGTCCAAATTTTTGCCAGAACCTATTCGCCACAGCAGTCCGACACAGGCGCCCCGCTGCTAACCAGCGAGAACAGTACTTCTTCCGGGGTCATCGTAAGCCCCGACGGTTACATTCTGACCAATGCACATGCTGTCCGAGGCGCCCGCGCCGTTCGAGTCTATCTAAGTGACACCGCATCGGGCGACAGCGAACCGGGCGATACAGGCCAGGGGACGGCGGTCGGGCGTGATCGGGGTGTTCCCGCCACGATCGTCGGCCTGGATACCGAGACAGATCTTGCGTTGATCAAGGTGGCCCTGACTAACCTGCCATATCTTTCTTTCGCTTTCGGAGATTCCGATCAGTTAAAGCAAGGCCAACTCGTGTTGGCTCTCGGCAATCCTCTGGGCCTCGATAACTCAGTCAGCCTGGGCGTTGTCAGCGCAACAGCAAGGCAGCTGAAGCCGGAAGATCCTGTGGTCTACATTCAAACCGATGCGCCAATTAATCCCGGCAACAGCGGAGGGCCCTTAGTAGATGCGGGCGGCCGTGTGGTCGGAATTAATACCTTTATTTTGAGCCAGTCCGGGGGCAGCGAAGGCATAGGTTTCGCGATTCCCAGCAACCTCGCCAGCCAGGTATATAGTCAACTGAAAACGCAAGCCCACGTGCATCGCGCCCAACTCGGACTGGTCGCTCAAACGATTAATCCCATCATGGCCGATGCACTCGATCTGGAGACGGCACACGGGGTGATTGTCTCTGACCTTGAACCGGACGGACCTGCCGCGGGGGCCGGCATCAAGGCTGACGACATTATCGTCGGTGTAAACGGAAAGCGTATTGGCACCATACGCCAGCTTGAGAACAGCGTCTATCGCCAACCACCCGAGGCGAAGATAAACCTTCAGATACGGCGCGGATCCGAGCGGGTGGAACTCACCGTTGAACCGGAGGAGAAGAAGGACGCGCTACATAACCTCGCCGAGAACATCGACCCGCACGAGAATTCTATCCCGCACCTCGGCGTCATTGGCCTGAACATTGATAAGACCCTGTTACAAATAGTCTCCGGCCTGCGGCGGCCACAGGGGGTGCTGGTCGCAATACGTAATCCTGATATGCCGTACTCGGGCCAACCGCTCGAAGCCGGCGATGCCATTTACGAAGTAAACCGCCACGTTGTTGCGACCATCGAGGAACTGCGAAGCGCACTGGGTAAGTTGAGCTCCGGCGATGCCATAGTGCTCTTGGTCGAACGTGACGCGCAATTGATTTACGTTCCGCTTGAACTGAATTAGTGCTTCCCGGCCAGCGCCCATGGTGATATATTCCTGTCCAAAGCGGTAGTGAATTCTTGATAACGCTTCGGTTCCATAAAGGATCTACTTACACAGGAAGGGCGGTCTCATCATGAAGTGCAAAGGGCACGGCGTGCCATCGATACAACAATGCGAACTCGGGCGGCGTTTTCGAGCCCGGTCCGCGCGTTGTGGTTTGAGGCTGACGCTGTTTCCAATTGCGAGCGCAGTGCTACTTTGGGCCATTCCGCCATGGCTGAACAAAGACTTCAAGGACTGGACGGAAAAAGATGTCTCGGCCCTGATGAGCAACTCGCCTTGGGCAAAGGCTATGCCTCTGCCCTCCACGGATCGTCCGTCTCAGGTGATAGTGGAAGGTTCCCCGAGCAGCGGGCCTCCAGCAACTGCTGGCCTGGGCACAAACAATGCTGGAAACACGTCCAATTCGGGATCGGGTCCTGGCTCAGAGGGGCCAAATCCGACGACCGCCCGCACCACGGTGCTGACGCCCTCCACACTGGCCCAGAGCACGGGCGCTCCCGCTATTCAGCCCACGGTTACGATCATCTGGGCAAGCGCGTTGCCGATTCGCCTTGGGCAGCTGAAGATGCGCTCCCATGGCGCCACTCCCACGGACGACCAAATGGCGACGGCTTTGAAGCCGCGTGAGAACTATACAATCGTAGTCCTGGGACTGCCCGAACCAAATGATCTCGCGCAAGTAGATGCGCTTGCGGCCACGGCTTCGCTTAATGCTCACGGGAAGGATTTGCCTTGCAGCAAATCGGAGTTCCGCAAATTCGACAACCGGAATATATACATTTTTCGCTTTCCGAAGACTTCCCAGTTCTCTTTGGATGACCGGGAGGCGGAGTTCCGCGTGACCCTCGGCCGGATGCAGATCAAGAAGAAGTTCGACCTGCGGGATATGGTGTACCAGGGCAAGCTCGAGCTGTAGCACGATAGAGGCGGCACGCGCGCGTGTTTTGAGGAAGACGCGCAAAACGGACACGCCAACCGCGGCCAGTCCGCCGAGTTCCTCTTTTGGAAGTCGCGTCTCACTTCGTTTGGAAATAGTCGATAAAATGGCGCAATGCCCGCCGCGCGGCTAGACTTCCGGAACCATCGCATAACGAGCCTGGTATTGGCGGCGCTGTTCGTCGTGGCGACGACGCTGATCCTGCGTGCTGCGCTGGACCATTTCGACGAGTTGCTGCATGGCGACCAGTATGTGGCTGAAGACTTTAATCTCGATACGCAGACATTCAAAGTGAACCAAGTGGGAACCGAGGCGGAAGGAGCAGGCCTTCGGAGGGGAGATGTCGTCTCCGCCGTCAACGGGCGTCCGGTTCAGGGAGCGACGGACATCGTCGGTCCGGTTCGACGCGCGCGGAAGGGCGAGCACCTCCTGCTGCACGTGAAGCGCACAGACGCCGCGCGCTCGATTGAGAAAGACATTTCGGTTCCGCTACGACAATTTACCTACGTGGGCTACACACCAGGGTCCGCCGCGTACGTGGTCACGATTCTGTTCAGCATCCTGACGCCGCTGTTTTGTCTGGCGCTCGGATTCTGGGTAGCGGCGGTTCGCGTGGGCGATCGCGCGGCGTGGGCCCTGCTGGTCCTTATGCTGAGCGTCTCCAATCTGATCCTGGACGATCGCACTACCTACGGTAATGAGGACGCCCTACAGCCGCTTCTGACTGGCCTGAGCGCCGTGTTTATCCGGCTGGGCCCTCTGGCGCTTGTGTACTTCGGGATCATCTTCCCGGAAAGGCTGGCTTTCGATCGAAAATTCCCGTGGATCAAATGGATTGTGATAGGGCCGATGCTTGTGCCGGCCGGCCTGTCTGGGATTGCAGGAGTCCTGCTGGCACACCACCGCGATATGACTGCGTGGCTTTGGCCCGTTGTGGTGAACCCTGCCGGCACGGATATCGAACTAGGTCTGATTGGACTGTTCTTCGTGATACTCGTGTACAAGACGGTGACCGCAACCACAAGCGATGCGCGCCGGCGGTTCCTGCTTCTGGATACAGGCGCCGCCGTTGGGCTGCTGCCGTTTCTTATAGCGCTGGCGTGGGTGGTGATGCACAACAGGAGCTTTCGCGGCTGGCCGGCACTGGTTTCGATCGCGGCGCTGCTTGTGTTCCCCCTGACGATGGCTTACGTCATTGTGGTGCATCGCGCGATGGATGTGCGGGTGGTGCTGCGCCAGGGGCTGCAGTACCTGCTGGCGACGAGCGGAATCCGCATTCTGCAGATTGCGATCAGCGCCGGGATTATCGTGCTGGTCGCGACGATGAGCGCCAACTCGAGCGTTGCGGCACGGGTGGCGCTAATCGCGGTTGGGTTCGCGCTGGTAACAGGACTCGGCGCGTTTGCCCACCGGCTCTGCCGCTGGATCGACCGCCGCTTCTTCCGCGAAGCCTATGAAGCGGACGAAATCCTTGCCGATCTGGCGGCGAAGGTGCGGACGATGGTCGAGACCGGGCCGCTGCTGGAGACAGTGGCGAGCCGCGTTGCGGAGGCGTTGCATGTGCCTCGGATCGCAATCTTTCTGAATGGGAATGGCGTATTCCGGCCGGCGTATGCGTTGGGTTATGGAGCGCCTCCCAGCGGCGCGTTCAGCGAGCAGAGCCTGACGCTGCGGCGACTGGGGCAGACCCAGCATACGCGGGTGGAGTTTCAAGATGCCGATTCGTGGGTGCAGCTGACAGATCGCGAAGAGCGCGCCGCGCTCGAAGAGCTGAAACCGGAGCTGCTGCTTCCGCTGTCGCTCAAGGATAAAGTTCTGGGGATCATAAGCCTGGGGCCGAAACAATCGGAGGAGCCGTTTTCGGCGACCGATCTGCGGCTGCTGAGTTCCGTGGCGGCGCAGACTGGCCTCGCGCTTGAGAACGGACGGCTGACGGAGGCGATCAAGGAAGAGGCGCGGGCGCGGGAGAAACAGAATCGCGAACTAGAGCTGGGGCGCGAAGTGCAGGAGCGGCTGTTCCCGCAGGAGTATCCGGCGGTCCCGGGACTCGATTATGCGGGCGCGTGCCGGCCGGCGCTAGGCGTGGGTGGCGATTACTACGATTTCCTTCCGATGTCGAATGGCGGACTCGGAATTGCGATTGGCGATATCTCGGGTAAAGGCATTCCGGCGGCGCTGCTGATGGCGACCCTGCGCGCGTTTCTGCGCGGCCAAGCGATCGATCATGACACCGATCTCAGCGCGGTGATCGCGAACCTGAACCGGCTGGTGTTTGAGAGCTCGGCGCAGAATCGTTACGCGACGTTCTTTCTGGGCACGTACGACTCCGCATCGCGCATTCTGCGGTATGTGAATGCCGGCCATAATGCGCCGATGTTGATTCGGGCCGGCAATGAAATGGCGCGGCTGGATGCCGGCGGATCGGTAGTGGGGCTGCTGCGCGGCGGCGCGTGGGAGGCGGGCCAGGTCAAGCTTGAGCGCGGCGATTTGCTGGTGGCGTTTACCGATGGGATCAGCGAGGCGATGAATCAGGCGGATGATGAGTGGGGGGAAGAACAACTAATCGACGCCGTGCGGGCGATGCAGTCTGCACCCGCGAACGCGATTCTAGAACATATATTGAAGTCCGCGGATCTGTTTGTGGCTGGGGCGCCGCAGTATGACGATATGACCCTGATTGTGGCGCGAGTGGCGTGACGTAGGGCCGCGCCCGCTAAGCCGGTTCAAGGGCCGGCTGCTTCGAATCGGCGAATACCAGCTTCATTGCCCTTTGCAGATCATCCATTACGATCGGCTTCGCCACATACCCGTCCATGCCGGCGGCAAGACACCGCGCCTCGTCTGTTGCCATGGCGTGAGCGGTTAAGGCGATGATGGGAATATGCCCTCCGCTAAGGCGTTCGCGCCGGCGAATCTCGAGCGTTGTCTCAAAACCGTCTTGCTCGGGCATCTGGATATCCATGAGGATCAGGTCAAATTTCGAGCGTGCATTGGCATGAATCGTGAGCACTTCAAGCCCGTCGTTGGCGACCGTCACCTGATGGCCTTGCCTCTCGAGCATCGCAACGGCGACTCGCTGGTTTATCCGGTTGTCTTCGGCCAGCAGGATATGCAGACGAACCGGACTCGGCTCCTTGGTTCTCACGGGGGTCGTTGGGATCTCGTGTTCGGCCTCCGGACCGAGGGCCCTCGAAATCGCCTCAAGCAATTCAGACTGACCGATGGGCTTCATCAGGCAGGCCGTGACGCCAAGTTCCCGCCATCTCCGTACCGCGCCGGGCTGCAGAGAAGAGCTGAGCATTACCGTAGGCAGTCTGCCGGCTTTCCCTCTTTCCCTGATTTGCTCAACTAGGTTGAACCCATCCATTCCGGGCATCTGGCAATCGGTGATCAGCAGAGCGAAGTTCTCGCCCCTTTCCTCCGCGCCGGTGAGTAGGTCGAGCGCTTCGGGCGCCGAACTCGCGGTCGCGCACACCATTCCCCAAGCGGCGAGCATTCGCTCGACAATCCTCCGATTGCTGGCCAAATCGTCCACGATCAGGGCGCGTAGCCCGCGCAGTGCCCGTTCAGAAGACGACACCTTCCGAATTCCCTCATCCCGCTTAAACAGCCCCGTGAAGTGGAACCGGCTCCCCACACCTAGCTGGCTTTCTGCCCATAACTGTCCACCCATCAACGCCGCAAGCCGGCTCGAAATGGTGAGGCCTAAGCCTGTTCCCCCGTATTTGCGAGCGGTCGATGTGTCTGCCTGGGTAAAGGGAGAGAAGATAGCTGCCAGCTTGTTTTCGGGGATTCCGATTCCTGTATCGATTACCGAAAACTGCAGCTCCACGCTGTGTTCGCTGATAGCCAAAGGGGCAACTTTGATCTGGATTTCACCGCGTTCGGTAAACTTCAGAGCGTTGCCAGCCAGATTCATCAGGATCTGCCGCAGCCTGCCTTCGTCGGCCAGAATGCACTCCGGAACATTCTCGTCTAACTCACAACTTAGTTCGAGACCTTTTTCGCCGGCCTGCAACGCCAAACTTTTCATCGCGGCCGCGATACTGTCGCGAAGGTCGCAACGGAGCGGATCCAGGTCGAGGTGTCCAGCCTCAATTTTTGAAAAATCAAGAATATCGTTGATCACAGACAGCAGCGAGTTCGCGGAAATCTTTGCGATCTGCAGATACCCGCGCTGCTCTTCGGTCAACTCGGTCCCTAACGTCAGCTCGGTCATTCCGAGGATGCCGTTCATGGGGGTCCGAATTTCATGGCTCATGTTTGCGAGAACTTCGCTCTTGGCCCGGCCTGCCGCTTCTGCCACTTGCTTCGCTTCGAAAAGCTCCGCTTCGGCCTGTTTTCTGGCAGTGATATCGAGCATCGCGCCAATCATTCGCACCGGTTTGTTGTTCTCGTCACGAATCACGTAGCCGCGATCGTAGATATGAGCGTAGCTTCCATCGGCGCAGGCAAGACGATACTCATCGGTCCAGGTTTGCTGTGCGCCGGTGAGTGCTTGTTGAAGGCCTGTCGCCACGCGGTCGCGATCTTCGGGATGAAGCCGCTGGTCGAGATCACTCCTGAGAAAATCGCGCACAACGGACTTCTTTGCGACTGGAGTTTCGCTCAACCGAAGCTCGTGGCGAGCAATGTCCCAGTCCCACACCACATCGTTGGTAGCTCGCAGCACGTATTCGAGCTTTTCCTTGATGGCCAATTCCGAAGCCATCCTGAGTTTGAGGCCTTCGGTTTGCTGCCGCACCTTGCGGCGAAGCGATAACACCCACCCGATTGCAAGAACGCTCGCGATCGCAAATGCCGCTATCAGAATGAGGGCGTGCTGGAGTGTCCACCAAGGCGCCTCTTGAATGATCTCGACGTCTGCAGCCGAACGCAGTAAGAGCCGAAATGAAACGGGCCGCTTACTCTCATCAACCTCAACCGAGCAGATCCCTTTGAGGCGCAGCACGCTTGCCTCCCTCAGGTTGAGCCCGTTTGCGCTTGACCGATCCGGGAAGATAGCGACGAAGTGCGCCTCGCCAGACTTCAGAAGAAGGCCGGGGTTGTCTCGCCTCGACTCGTCTCCTTCTAAAAGCGCTGTAACCACAATCAGTCGCGCATCGTAGCGTCCGGTGCGTGCTTCGTCAGCTGTCGAAGCCACCGGAACGGGTTGCTTCGCTCTGCCATGCCTCCGTAGCAGGGCATCAGACAGAACAGGCGTGTAAGAACCAACCTCCGGAAAACCGACGGCATCGACAACATCGCCCTGCTGAATGGATTCTGGTCCATTCTGCTGAATCCCGATCGCACCGGCGCCGTCCCAGAGATAGACCTTTGCACCATGCGCGTACGTCACTACGCCGTGCAAATGTACCCGCTGGTGCGACCTCCCGCCAGTATGATCGGTAAAGCGCATCAAAGCGTCCACGGGAACGGGCGGCGACAGAAAGGGATCAGCCGGGCGCTCAAGCACTTCGAGGTTGTCCCGGCCGGGCACATAGAACTCGACTCCATTTAGCTGATTTTTCTCATTGAACAGGTTGCTACAGACGGTTTGGATTTTTACTTTTGTTCCGATCAGCGCCTCCAACTGAACCCGGGGCAACTCTGGAACGAAGGCAGTCACAACGTCAGTTCCAGTGTCGAGACGGAGCACGGGAAGCCCTTCGAGCATGGCGGCCGAGCGCACCACGCCTGAAAGGGTAACGAACAAACCATCGTTGGCGCCGGATGCCAGAGCACCGAAGCTGAGATGCAGCGGGCGAGGTGAACGCGACCGGCCCACGACCCGCACCACCGGTTGAGCAACCGCGGGAGCGTATCCGCTCAAGGTGGTGACTCCTCGCACATCAACAATGTCACCAGGATTACCAGGGAACTTCCGACCCGGTGCGTCAATGAAGATTCCGCCGGTCGCATCTTGCATCGAAAAGACATTCCCGTCGGCTTGGTTATAGGTAACTATCGCCCGGAAGTGGACTGGATATTGGGCGGAGGCTTGCGCGCTTGAGAGATGTTTGACTTCGGAAATGCTCGTCAGAACCGGCTTTTGAACAGCGCCGAGGCATCCGCAGCCCGCCGCCAGGAAAAAAAGCAAGCTTCGACCCAGCGCTGCTTTCCGGCAAGCCATCTCAGCGGTTTTTGCCTCCCGTCATCCTATAGGCAACATATCGTCAGAATGGATCGCCCCTTATAGGTTCTTTGCGCTTCTAGGCAACTCGCGCAAAATGGTCGCGGCGTTCGGGAGCCGCCGCCTCACTCTTCCCGCATGAGCTTGGATGGATTGACGTTAAGCGCTCTCCGGGCTGGAATGGCCGCCGCCGCAATGCCTAGCAGCGCCATCGTCAGCACCGCGCCGCCCAAGACCAAGGGATCCCGCGGATTCGCCTGATACACAATCTGCCCGAGTAACCGGCTCGCAAAGATGCCCGAAACCAGCCCAACCGCCGATCCCACGCCGAGCAGGATCATCGGGCGCTCCAATGCCGCGCTCATCACTTGTGCCCTCCCCGCGCCCAATGCCACACGGATGCCCAACTCCTTCATCCGGCGGCTTACGCCGTAAGCAGCCATTCCGAAGATCCCAGTCACCGCCAGCATCGCCGCTAGCAGACCCATGACGCCCAGCGACGCTGTCGCCGCGCGTGCCGGGAACAGCTCGGCATCCAGCGTATCGGACCAATTCTGAACTGTGATCGGCACATTCGGCGCGATGGCGCTCAGTCCGCGTTCGAGCGCGGCGGCCATTTCGCTCGGCATCCGCCGCGAGCGCACCACGAAAATGGTGTCGCTGTTCTCGTTCTGCGATAGCGGCAGATACACGGCGGGGTGCGGCGACTCTTCCAGGTCGTGGTATTTGCCGTCTTCGGCGACACCGACCACTTCGGTCAGGATGCCCGACACAATAAAATGCTGCCCAACCGCCGGCGTTTCGCCCCACATCTTCTGCGCGAAGGTTTGGTTTACGATCGCCACATGCGGAGATTTTGCGGTGTCGTGCCATGAGAGTTCCCTGCCGCCCAGTAGCCGGGTGCCGGCAGCTTCCATGTATCCCGGCGAGATCGTAAAGACGTATGACGCCAACGCAGAATTGTTCAGCTTGAACTCTGTTATGCCCGGCCGGAATATCGGAATTCCATGCATCCCGCCGTTAAAAGGCGTTCGGCTGATTGTACCCACCGCCGTTACGCCGGGGATGGTTCGCACCGCGTCAATGATGGCTTTCTTTTTCTCGACCGCCGCACCGTTTTCGACTTGGCTCAGGTCCATCTCAGCCAACATCGCGCCTTGCGGCTGGAAGCCCAGTGGGGCGTGCAGTGCGCGCTCCATGCCGCGCACCGCCACCAGCGAGGCCGTTACCAGCAGAGTGCAGATCGCAATTTGCGCACCCAACAACAGGTCACGCAGGGCGAACCGACGCAGGTGCAGTATATCTACCGTTCCACTCTTAATCGTCTGCAACGGGCTGCTCCGCGACGCCTGCCACGCCGGAACCATCCCAAACAGCAGCGCGCTTCCCAATGTCAGTGCCAGGCCTTCCAGGAATACACGCGTATCCACGCTTGCCGCTAGATGCGCCTCTGCCGCTGGTTGCCAGCGGTTCAGCACAGCTAGCAGCAGGTTCGCCGTAACTAGCCCCGCGGTTCCACCCATCAGCGATACCACCACTGCCTCGCTCAGCAGTTGCATCGCCAGTCGCCGCCGGCTCGATCCAAGCGCCACGCGGACTGCCAGTTCACGGCTGCGATCCGCCACGCGCGACGCAAACAGACTTGCCAGGTTTGCGCATGCCGCCCCCAACACCAGCAGTGCCAGTATGGACACGCCGTAAAGAAATCCACGAATCACATCTCCTTCATCACCGATGAGTCCCGGATGGATCAGCCGCAGCGGCTGTCCGTCGTCCGTGGTCGGATATTCCTTCGCTAGTTCGGCGGCAATCGCATTCAGATCCTCGGTCGCCTGCCGCGGCGTTATCCCCGGCTTTAGACGGCCAATGACCGTAACCACAACATGTGTCCGGTTGTGGAGGTAGTCCGAGCCCTCCACCTGCTGCTCATTCACCATTGGTATCCAGTAGTCGGGCCACACAAACCGCTCCGTGCCGTGGAAACGCGCCGACGCTACGCCAATTACTGTAAACGGATGCCTGTTGAGTTCTACGGTGGTTCCGACTACGCCCGGATGGGCTTGAAAAGCGCTTCGCCACAGACGATCGCTCAACACCACATAAGGCGCTGAATTCGGGCCATGCTCGTCCGACGCGTGAAAGAATCGCCCCAGCTGCGGCTGCACTCCGAGGAGATCGAAATAGTTGCCCGTGACTTCATCGCCCGAAACATTCCTCACTGCGTCACGCCAGCGCAGCGCTGCATCAGAATACGCGTAAATCGCGGCCATTCCGCTGAATGTGGTATTGCGCTGCCGGAAGTCCTCAAAAGCGGGATACGACGTAGTCAAGAGCCTTCCGATCATCCACTGCTTATTGCGAACCTGATACAAACTCTGCGGATCGCTCACGTCCAGCGGGTGCAGCAGGACCGTATTCAGCACTCCAAAGACTACGACGTTTGCCCCAATCCCAAGCATCAGGGTGAGTAGGGCTACTACCGTGAATGCGGGAGACTTCCGAAGCACGCGAATCGTATAACGAACATCGAGCAGCAGGTTCTCCACGAATATGAGGATGCCATGTTCTATCGGGACACGCTTCACCGCCTGTCCCACGAGGTGCTGAGTATCACAAATACTGCGATATCGCGAAGGAGAGAGTTCCGGCTGCGCTCAGGGTACCAGGTGTATACTAGCCACACTTTGGGTAATGGATAACGCAACTCTCTCGGTTGTTATTGCGGGCTTGGTTCTGCTGGTTTCTCAGTCCACCTCTTGTTTTCTCAAGCATCGCCGTTCGACCGGTGTCGGATTCATCAATTTAATTCTTGCGGTTCTGATTGCCGGTACGGTCTGGGCCATCCAGACGGGCCATTTAGTTGCCGCCATCGACTTTGCATCGATCATGGTCCAGGGGAGAGCGGCCATTTGGTTCCTGCGGACGGCGCTATTAGGTTTGGCGTTGTTGCCGGCCCTATGCCTTCTGAAGCTGCTGCGCTTGAAATTGCAAATGCCCAACAATGGAGAGTGGTGGTTCATCGGCGCGGCTGTATTCATCGGCGTTCTTGCCGGTTTCCGCATCGTACCGGTGAACCCTACCGATCCAAGTTACCTGCAGGTTTTTCAATACGATGTTTGGTGGCCGGGTCTGGCTCTGTGGCTAACGATCTGCCTAAGCGGTTGCATTTTGCTGCTTGCCGACGCGTTTTCAGCGCTGTTTTGGGGAGCATTCACCGCCGCCTGGACTAGCGGGCTTGCGGCGTTCGCGGTCGCCAAGGCCGATCTTCCCGATGCCGCGTCCCGCCGGATTTGGCCCGTGGTGGAATACGCGGCCTTACCGCTCAGCCTGGGCCTGCTGCTTCTCTACATCTACCGATACACAGGGTTGTCTGCCCGGTTCAAGGCGAGCCTCGCCATCCTGTTCGGAGTCTGCATGATCGTATTCCCGTTCACGACGTCGATGGTCCACGCCAGTCTCAGCGTTGTTCCACTGCTGGTGTTTATGACCGCGACGGGTGTGCTGATTTTTCACCAACTGCGCGAGTCCAAGACAGCGCCGCAAGGAACCGAGAATATCCTGCCACGGTGGAACCTGGCGGGGATTGCTATTGGGCTTGCGCTGCCGATCGTCGCGATTGCGGTGGGAGATCTATTTGCCGGCGGTTATCTACCAACGTACATCGATGTTGCCATAGCGCTGCTCTTCTGGGTGCTGTTCGCCGAGCGGCTGTCGCAACACGCGCTGGACCAACTGCCGCAGCTATTCAAAGACAATCAGCTGCAGTTGCGGCCCGTTCGGGTTTTGCTGCACAGCTCGCGTCTGGTGGGTAGGGCCGGTTTTAGGGGTGTCAAAACGGTCGTCGATTATGTCTTTAGCGGCTCGCCGGTCACGGCCGCGATCAAGGCCGTTTTGATTCCGATTCTGGTGGTGCTCGCGTTGGCGGCTCTAAATGAGGTGTTCAATACAGGGAAAATCGTTGTTAGCTCTTTCACCTGGCTCGGCGAAAAGGATGCTAAGGAAGACATCTCGGGCGTCATCGCCCCAGCCGTGATCAACGCTCTGGGACGTCTGCATTACGATCTGAGGCAGGATCTGATCATTGCCAGCCGCAGTCAGTCGGGCGAGCATCCCCAAAACGTCCAATTCTTCTCGGCCGGAACGGACACCTCTCTCAGTTCCGCTATCGCACAAGGCTCGGACCTCGAAATCAGCGGCTTGAAGCTTCCTTTGAACTCTTTAGTTTTCCCCATTCAAACCCTTGCGCGCCGCATCCTGCACATTCAAGTCATCACTGGCTCGGTGCGTAAAGTGAGCGAAGGTGAATACGCAGTCACGATCGACTCCAGCTATGGCAGAAGCTGGTTCGAAGTTGTTCATGCCTCGTCCGCAGCGCCCTCTGACGCGGAGAAATCGAAGCCGGTTGTTAACTCGACAGCCGATCCGCCAGACGCGTGCATGGAAGCGTTTGGCGCCAGAGACACGCTGTCGCAGGGAATGGAACAGATTGCCTTCGATATCGCCACGGGCGAGCCAAGATTCCTGTCCTTGGGCCTTTCAACAAACGCCGAGGCCTTTCGCTGTTTTCGAGCCGGGCTGCAGTCCTGGAATCGATACATTGCGAGTGCAAGCCCGGGGGACCTAAGCTCCGCGATCACCCTGTTCCAGGATGCGGTGAAGCACGATCAGCAGTTTGCGCTTGCCTATTACCGATTGGGATTGTGTTTACAAAAGGCGGATCAGCCGGGCGCGGCCGTGGATGAGTTCCGCGCCAGTTTTCAAGCAAATCCGGACTTTATACCGGCCGCGGCTTGGGCGGCCATAACGCTCAATGCGTTCAGTGACAATTATCCGTCCCAGCCAGCGGTACTTCCGCCCGACGCGAACGGCATTGGCGCGAAAGCGGCCCAGGCACAAAGCCTGGAGGCGATGCGCATTTGGAGCCAGCTGCTGAACCTTTCTCATCAAGCGCAGTCCCGGACAGAATTACAACGCGCCTACTATGGATTCTGCGACTATGAGCGCGGCGAACTGGCGAGCGAATACGCAGCTAGCCCCGGCACTCCGATCGATCAGCGCGTCTATTATCTTCCGTACTTCTACTGCAAACGGGCGGAAAGTCTCTTCGCAGGCATGCAAACCGCCGATCGTATCGATCGCGACGAGCGATCTTTGCAAGCGGTCATCCTGAACGATATTGGGGTGGCGCTGGATTGGCACAAGCAGAATAGAAGCGCGCTCACGCCCGAGGAGACTGGTAGTGGTGACAAGCGAGTACTCCCGTGTGCATCGAGCCAGTACGCACCGGACGAGGTTGCGACGCTTGGGGCGGAGGCCCCGATGTACATCTTTGTCGGGCGATCGCGGCAATCGTTGCGCTACTACGAGCGCAGCCTCGCGCTCAAATCCGACGATCCCGTCGTCCAATGCAACGCTGCGATGGCTGAAACAGCTTTAAACCGGGGCACTGCTGCGCGCGCGATTCGGCAATTGGAGCGAGACACGTTTGTCCGGTCCGCCTTAGCGTCCGGGCTTGAGAACACGGCCCGCTCAACCGCGGACGCGAAGACCGCACGGCAGTACTTTATGATGGCGCTGAACGAGTATCAGAGATCGCTGCTTCTCGATTCCGCGTCCGTGAACGTATTGAACGGTTATGCCTATACATGTTGGGAATGGTATGTAAGCTACCGCCGGGGCGCGGCCGACATCCCTCCGTCATGGGACATCGTGAACCGTGCCGAACGTTATTCGCGCGAGGCCGTTCGGCTTGCCTATCAGCGCCAAAACAATCAGCTCTTGTCAGAGACTCTCGATACATTGGGCGAGTTGCTGGTGGAGCAAGACCGACTTTCGGAAGCCATCATTCACTTGAAGGAGGCAGCGCAGGCTTACAACTCATGGCCTCTAGACCATGAGCCGCGATGGGATCTGGCCACCGCCGAGTTCTGTGCCGCGGACGAGGCTCAAGGAGCCCAGCATGAGCGGTTGTTGGGCGAGGCGTCCGCGGATTTGGCAAATCTGCGAAAAGAGGAGCGCACGAAAGAAGGTCAACTGCAAGAGTGGCATCCATTTCATCCCAATGGAGACCTTTGGGTGCATGATGCTACCGACGCGACGCAGCGCTTGGTTTGCCCGGAGAAGCAGTTGCCGCCCGATGGTCATCACTGGCCGTTCTCGATGGATGCTCCGAGTTACAGCGCTGGAGTGGGATGCGGTTTGACCGCGGTCTCAGCATCTTTACTTCAATCAGCTTCAGTTCAATCAGCCCAGGCTGAATCGACCGCTCTCTATCTGCACATATGGGGCAACAACACGAACGAACGCATACCTTTGAATTCCGGAACGGCGCGTTCTATTCAGGTCGAAGATGGCCCGGACACCATGTCTGGGATCTACTATGCGGCGCTAGAGACGTCCGAAGGCGCACCGTGGTCGGCAGCTAAGACGTTCGATGTTTTTCCAAGATCGGGTAAAGAATGCTCGAAGAGCTCGATCCACATGGTCTTCCGAGGCACGGCAATCAAACAATGAGAACTGACCAATCGAGTTTATGTATGCGGGCCAACGAGAGCTTTGTCAATTCCTCCGATGAGATCGATACATCCCGGAATAACCGTCGTAATGACAGCTACGATCCTAGGCGGCCTGGAATTGAGATAACCTGAAGGCGAAGGGAGGCGTAGGAACCGCTAATCCTCACGCGATCGTTTATGAATAAGTATGAGGCGCGTTCACGCCAGGAACAGAAGTCTACCATGCGGACCTCGGTCCTGATAGGCGTCATCGGGCTCGGTTTTGCCGTTTTGGCCTTAGTCGCATTGGGGTTGATCTTCGCCGCTCCCCAGCGCTTCTGGTCGGTCGCAATCGCCATCATTGCCGTGCTCCTGCTCATCATGCGCCAAACCATGCGGGTTCTGAACAAGAAGGGCTCAAAGGCGGCTCAGCCTGATCCTGAATCTGTCCTGAAGCTGGACTGAGTCACTCGTACCGGAGCGCCACAATTGGATTGATCTTCATGGCCCGGCGCGCCGGAAGATAGATGGCTAGGGTCGTTGAGGCGATCAGAACCAGAGGAATTCCGACGAATGTCGCTGGATCCGTCGCAGTGACGCCATAAATCAGCGATGCCAGTAGACGGGATAACAAATAGGCGAGCGGTAATCCAATCGCCAAGCCTGTCCCCGCCGTTCGCAGGCCGCGCCGGAAAATCATCTGCAGCACAGTTTGCCTTTCGGCGCCTAATGCCATTCTGATTCCTATCTCCTGAGTCTGCTCCGACACAAGGTATGCCATCACGCCATATACTCCGACCGCCGAGAGCAGCAGGGCAATTCCGCCAAGCACTCCCATCAGCGCCGCCATATAGTTGAGCCCTATTGCGCGATCGTGAATGGATTTCTGCATCGTCTGCATCTCCGTGATTGGCTCCTCTGGATCGATCGCATGTATGGCCGCCCTTACTGCAGGCGCCAGCCGCAACGGATCTCCCACGGTTCGTACTCCGATATCCATCCAGAGTGACGGCGCTTGCTGATAGGGAACGTAAATAGTGGGGCGCGGCTCCCGCTCGTATGGATCATGGGGCATGTCGGCGACGGTTCCCACAATGGTCATCCATGGATGCTTCGACAGATTCTTCGAATCCGGATCGCTAATCCTTATCCGCTGTCCGATGGGGGAAGATTTTGGCCACCATCGGAGCGCCATCCGTTCGCTAATCAGCGTCACAGGGGGCGCATGCGGACCGTCGCCGGCGTTCGTTAGCCGCCCCGCACGGAGTGGCACGTGCAACGACTTGAAATATTCCGGGCTGGTCACCTGATACATGCCGTTCGGATGATTCCCTGGCTCAGTTTGCCGGCCCTCGATGGTGAACTCCCTACCACTCGAATGATCGCTGTAAGGCAAAGCTGTCACCGCGGCGGCGGACCGCACGCCGGGCAGCGCCTGGATGCGATCTATCACCTGCCGGTAAAAAGCGGCGACTTGATAATCTTCCTTGTACTTCTGCTCAGTAATGGCCAACCGCAAACTGAGCAAAGTTGAGGGCTCCAGAGCCTCACCGTTGTGAACTAACGCTTGGAACCCGCGAACCATCAGACCTGCTCCGACAAGCAGCACCACAGCGAGCGCTACTTCCGCAGCCACCAGGAAATTGCGTACGCGCTGGCGCGACTTGCCGACAGAAGAGCTTCGCCCACCTTCTCTCAGAGCGTCCGTGAGGTTAGGTTGCGAGCACTGCCACGCAGGCGCCAGACCGGCAATAATACCGCTTGCAAGTGCGGCTCCCAGTGTGAACAACAGCGCTCGGCCATCAAGGTGCATGTCTTTCCAGCCCAGAATGTAACGTTGTACCTCCGGCGGCATCGCGGTACGCATTGTAACCACTCCCCACTGCGCCACCAACAATCCGAAGGCAGCGCCTAGCAAAGAAAGCAGAACGTTTTCGGTAAGCAGTTGCGCTATGACAGTAAAGCGGCCTGCGCCGAGCGCCCGACGCAACGCGACTTCGCGCAACCGCCCGGTCGCACGTGCGAACTGCAGATTCGCCACGTTCGCGCAAGCGATCAAAAGCACAAACGCGACCGATCCCAACAGCATGATTAGATACCGTCTCGTTTCTTGGTCGATGATGAATTTGATCGCTGGGCCGACCATAAATCGGCGGTTCTTATTGGTGTCGGGATACTCATTCTGTAGCCGGGCGGTGATACCGCCGATATCGGCAGTGGCCTGCTGAATCGTGCTCCCCGGCCTCAATCGTGCGATCGATTGCAGTGTCTGTTTACTGCGTGAGGTCCGTTGCTCAGGTGTAAGGGCCAGGGGTGTCCAAACCTGCGTCGGCAATGGAAAATCGAAGCTGGCAGGCATCACTCCCACGACAGTGTAAATCTCGTCATCTAGCCGCACTGTTTGTCCTACGATTCCGGGAGCGGCCCCAAAACGGCTCCTCCAAAGTCCATCGCTCAGGATCACCTCGCGTTGCCGCCCGGGCTGATCTTCACCGGATTCAAACGTCCGCCCTCTGGCTGGGCGAACACCGATCACACCGAAGAAATTCGCAGTTACAATCGCCTGAAAGACCCGGTCCGGCGCCTGCTTGCCCGAAAGGTTTGCGAGACCTTCCTGCCAGCTTGCCAAGTTGTCCAGCGTCCGATTCTGGGCGCGAATATCTTCCACATCTCCGGAAGTCGCAGATTCCCAATCATTTGGGTCATTTGGGTCTGCCTGCATCAACATCACGAGGCTATCCATATGCGGCAGCGGTATAGGCTTCCAAAGCAACGCATCGCACACACTGAAAATTGCCGTGGTCACTCCAATACCGAGCGCCATTGTCAGAATCGCAGTGACCGCAAACCCCGGTGACTTCCGAGACTACGCGCGCCTTGACGAATGTCTTGCCAGGTGTTCATGTGACCTCTTCACGCGGTATACGTTAACGGACGTGCAGGAGTTCGCATGAACTCAATGACTTTTGGAGCGCACAACGCTTCGGCTGTATTTAGTCGTAGCGCAATGCCTGCATCGGGTCGACTCGAGTCGCTTTACGCATCGGCAGCGTCGTAGCCAAAAGACTTGCCAATAAAATGGTCGCGCCCGCGATTGCCAGTGCCGATGGGTCACCCGGTTTGACTCCATAAAGCAGGCTCTTGAGTGCACGCGTTGCCACGAACGAAAGCGGCAGTCCAACCGCGAGACCCACGCCGACCACAAGCAATGTCTCCCTTAGAAAGAGCCTGCGTATGTCGGAGCGCTGCGCTCCAATCGCGACCCGTACGCCAATTTCGCGCGTTCTCCGCGAAACTGCATACGACACGATCCCGTACAAACCAATTGCCGCCAGCAGCGTTGTCAATATGCTGAAGAGCGTGGAAAGGAAGCTCAGGACCTGCTCATTCGAAAGCCCGCGATCGATCTGCTCTTGCAAGGTCCGAACATTGAAAGCGGGCAAGCGTGGATCAAGTGACCGGATCACGGCTCGCAGCTGCGGTGTTAAAGCCGCAGGCTCAACTTTCGTCCTGACCAACAATGTAAGAAATGTGGACATCGACTGCTGTGTCGGGAAATAAACAGTTGGTTCAATCCCATAACGCAATCCGCCTTCTCTTGCATCTCGCACGATCCCAATGACCTCCACATCCGAACCGCCCTCGCGGAATTTGCGCCCAATCGGGTCGCGGCCAGCGAAAAACCGCTTGGCAAATTCTTGATTTACGATCGCAACTCGGGGGCCGGCCGAGCTATCTCGCCCACTGAAATCGCGGCCTTCCAAAATGCGCTGGCTCAGAGTCGCAAAATAGCCCGGCGCAATGGTGTTGAACTCTGGAGTTGGGTTCTCGCGATTAGGTGGCACGTAGCCGGGAACCTCAATCGGCATCGAGATGTTTGTACCATCCATAGGAGTCAAAACGGCGAGCGACGCCGACGTCACACCGGGCACTTGTTTCACGCGATCGAGCAGGTTTTCGTAAAAGGTATTAGCTGCCGACTGCGAATAACCCTTCATTGACGGGTCGACGCTGAGTACAATCACATGCTCCGGCTGAAACCCGAGGTCGACTGTTCGCAGCGTTTCGAGCGTCTTCGTCAACAGGCCCGCCGCGACTAAAACCACTACTGAGACGGAGATTTGAACGACCACTAGCAACCTTCGAAGACCGGCGTACGCGCCCGTATTCCCTGCTTCTCCTTTCAAGCTCGGAGTCAGCGATAGCTGCGTCGATTGCCAAGCCGGAGCCAGTGCGAATAACAGAGCGGTTACGATCGATAATCCCGCAGCAAAAGCAAACACCACCGGATCTGGAGCAATCCGCAGTGCAAGCCGGCCAGATTCACCCGCATTCAAGAAGTGCAGTAGTATCCGCGTCATCCAAAATGACAGTCCCAGACCCAGAATGCCGCCGCCAATGCCCAAAATTAGCGCCTCCACGAGAAGTTGCCGCACCAACCGCAGCCGGGAAGCACCCAGCGACAGCCGTATCGCAAATTCCTGCCGTCGCGCTGCTGATCGCGCGAGCAACAGATTCGCTAAATTTGTACAGGCCACCAGCAAAACGAGGCTGACGACGCCCATCAACACCATCACCGGTTCGCCAAAACGGGACTGCATGCTGTCGATTCCATGGCTGCCGTCGATGAAGTGATAAAGCCTCCCGCTCCGGCTCGCACTCGCTTCCGACGCGGCCGCCGACAGCTCGGCGTTTGCTTGCGCCAGCGTAACTCCCGGTTTCAATCGCGCCAGCGGCGATAGCCAGCTGAAGTGGGGCGATTCCCAGGGAAGCGACATTTTGGGCATGAAATCAGTCAACCGTGATACGGGCACTTGCAGTTCGTAGTCGCCGTGAAGCGCCGAGCCGTTGAATCCGCGTTCGGTCACACCCAAGATCCGATACGGATGGGAGTTGAGAATCAACTTGCGGTCGAGGATATCGTGATGGCCGCCAAATCGCGATTGCCACATCCGATAACTGATCACGCAAACGGGATCTCCTTGCGCGCGCCTGACGTCATCTTGCGTCATCAAACGCCCGAAGGCGGCGTGTACCTGGAGTGTCCGAAAGTATTGGCCCGTAACCATCTCAGCCGAAATGGGCACAGAAGCGCCATCGGTCCCCAGGCTGATCAGAACAGGAAATTGGCCAAACGTACCGTCTAACGCCTGACTACGCCGCGTCATCGCTTCCACAAAAGCCGCTGAAATCCATGCAGAGCTTTCATGCCCCTTCTCGGTAATGGCAACGCGCACCAACCGCTCCGGATGCGGCACTGGCAAACGGGTCAGCAGAATCGAGTTCACGAAGGAGAAAATCGCCGTGTTTGCACCGATGCCAAGCGCCAGCGATGCGACCGCGACCGCTGTAAATACGGGCGATTTGAGAAGACCGCGCCAGGAGAAACGCACGTCTTGCAGAAGGTGCTCTATAAAAGGAACGCCACGGCGCTCCCGATAATCCTCTTTCATCGGTTCCGCCGCGCCAAACTCCAAACGTGCCGCGCGCTGGGCTGCTTCGAGCGTCATTCCCTCACGCAAATATTTGCCCGTCAGCTGTTCCAGGTGGAACTCAATCTCACCATCCAAGTCTTCATCTCGACGCCTGCGGCCTAATAGTCCAGCAAGGCGGCTGATTGCGACGCGAATCAAGCGCAGGGCCATATGCTTACTCCGTAGCGCTCAGGAGACGATTCATGATTCCCGCGAACCGCTCCCAGTCATGCGTTTCCTGGGCCAGGCGCTTCTTCCCCGCCCTGGTGAGTGAGTAAAACCGTGCCTTCCGATTGTTTTCTGAAGCGCCCCACTCGGATTGAATAAACCCGTTCTGCTCCAACCGCAAAAGGGCTGGATAAAGCGTTCCCTGATTCAAATGCAGTAAATCGTCGGAAATCTGTTGAATGCGCTGGGCTATCCCATAGCCATGCATGGCGCCCAGCGTATCCAGAGTCTTCAGGACCATTAGGTCTAGCGTGCCCTGAAGCACTTCGGATTTAGATGACGGCACGGCAGCTCCTGTTGATACACAACAGAATCTCAAAGACCCTGTAGTTTGTCAACAGGTGAGGCCAAGGCAGTCCTTTGGCGAAGGTTCGCCTCATCGTACCTGACGGTCCCTCATCGGAGCGTTTCCATTCGCAACCATCAATGAAGAGCGAGATGAGCAGCCCTTTGAAAGAATTCGTCAGGCAAATGCACAATTGACCGCCATTGGGCGCTCAAGATTGGTCTGGTTTCGCCAAAAGTTTGCGTCTAAAATAAGAGAGACGGCATGAGCGACAACTTGATTATGGCGATGATCGGAGCAAGCGCGTCTTTTCTGACGGCTTTTACCGCTCTCATTCTGAATCATCGCGGGTTTGGCATGTTGGAAGATCGTTTGCATGGCATCGAGTCGCGGATCGGTGTCTTGGAGTCTAGGGTATCGGTCGTTGAGTCCGATCTGAAGGACTTTTTCAAACACGCCTACTCCGACATTTCCCGGCTCAAAGAACGCACGGGGCTAAATTGAGAAAAGCATTGGCCGGGCCTACCCGCTAAGCAGGCGTTCTAATGCCGCGGTGCCAGCGGAAATTAGCGAGCCAGTCTGCCTACGCGACCGGAATATCGACGCCCATACTGCGGCAGGCGCCCTTAACCTGTTCGACCGCCGCTTCTAACGTGAAGCAATTCAAGTCGGGCATCTTCAGCTTGGCGATTTCTTCGATCTGGGCTTGAGAAATCTTGCCCACCTTGGTCTTATTCGGCTCCGCCGATCCCTTCGCGAGATTAACGGCCCGCTTCACCAGCACGGCCACCGGCGGCGTTTTCGTGATGAACGTAAATGACCGGTCCGAAAAGATCGTAATCACGACCGGAATGATCAAGCCTTCCTGATCCTTCGCGGAGGTCTTCGCGTTGAAGGCTTTACAGAACTCCATGATGTTGACGCCCTGCGGACCAAGCGCCGTACCAACCGGCGGTGCCGGCGTTGCCTTCCCGGCCGGGATCTGGAGCTTTACCTGTGCTGTAACTTTCTTTGCCATATGCTAAATATCCTGAAAAATTAATGCGCTTGTTTAGATCTTCTCGACCTGCAGGAAGTCCAGTTCAACCGGTGTGGAGCGGCCAAAAATCGTCACCATCACGCGCAGCGTACTGCGTTCTGTGTTGACTTCGTCCACCTTCCCGGAAAAATTCGTGAATGGCCCGTCGACGATCTTGACGGTTTCATTCTTCTCAAACGTGAGTTTCGGCCGGGGACGTTCGGCGCTCGAAGCTTGCCGGTAAAGAACCGAGTTCACCTCATCCGCTGTTAGCGGCACAGGTTTCGTCCCGCCCCCCACAAATCCGGTAACTCGCGGCGTAGCCTTGACTGCGTGCCACAGTTCGTCGTCCATTTCCATCTCGACCAGGACGTAGCCGGGATAGAGTAAACGCTTGCTAGTCACCTTCTTACCATTGCGAAGCTCAACTACTTCTTCAGTGGGAATCAGGATCTGACCCAAGCGGTGACCGAATCCAAAAGCTTCAGCCCGTGTGCGCAAAGATTCGGCGACCTTGGTCTCAAAACCCGAATAGGCATGCACGATGTACCAATGCTTCGTGGTCTCAGGCGGCCCATCAACAACGGGTTCCGGAGCGGCCTCATCGTGCTGTTCCGCGTGCTCTACTTCGGCATGATCTGCCTCAGGGTGATCCGCCTCTGGATGAATTTCTTCCTCCGGCACGCCGCGTTCTGTCTCTAGGGCATCGTCACTGGCCTCGCCTGAGAGGGCGTCTTCGGAGCCAGCATCATTGGAGTAGGACTCCAGGTCTTCCCCAGGCTCCAATGCATGTTCGTGTTGTAAATCTTCTTTCGCCATGGCCATAGGCCTCTCCGATTCCTACTTTGAAACGAAGTAGTGGATTACTCCATCGATGGTTGATCTCACCACGAAATCCACCACAAAAAAATACCCGGCGAATAAGAATACGGCGGCGATGACAACGCCGGTCGTCGCGCGCACCTGCGGCCAATTGGGCCAGGTGACACGGCGCATCTCCGATTTCACTTCATCGATATAGTCTCTGGCCTGCTGAGGCCAGCCGACCGCATTGGTTGTTTCTGCCATACAAACTTAAATTCCCGGTGATAAACAGACCGTTTTCAGCTGCAGCCGCTAGCTGGGATCGGGCACAAGCGTTCGTCCCTCACAAAAGTGGCAGGGGCAGAGGGATTCGAACCCCCAAAGGCGGTTTTGGAGACCGCTGGTTTACCGTTAGCCTATGCCCCTCTATAACTTCACTCTCCAGACTATCAGAAAACGTGCCTAATAATCGCCCGGCGACGGCAGCACGGATGCCAGACTACTTAGTTTCGCGGTGCGGTTGATGCTTCCGGCAGAATGGGCAGAACTTCTTAAGCTCAATGCGTTCCGTCGTGGTCCGTTTATTCTTAGTCTTGCTGTAGTTCCGGTTCTTACACTCAGAACACTGAAACTGAATGATCTCTCGTGCCATTGATCGCTTCCTTCGCTTTCACTCGCCTCTAGCCCAAAATCTCCGAAACAGTGCCGGCGCCGACAGTGCGTCCGCCTTCCCGAATCGCAAACCGCAGCCCCTTATCCATGGCGATCGGCGTAATCAGCTCAATTTCGAGCTGCACGTTGTCGCCCGGCATCACCATCTCCATGCCTTCCGGCAGCTTCGCCACACCCGTTACGTCCGTCGTCCGGAAGTAGAACTGCGGCCGGTAACCATTGAAAAACGGCGTGTGCCGCCCGCCTTCGTCCTTTGACAACACGTAGACTTCGCCCTTGAATCGCTTGAACGGCTTGATCGAACCCGGCTTCGCCAGCACCTGCCCGCGCTCCACATCCGTTTTTTCTATGCCGCGCAGCAGCAGGCCCACGTTATCGCCCGCGCGCCCTTCGTCGAGCAGCTTCTTGAACATTTCGACGCCCGTCACCACCGTCTTGCGCGTGTCGCGGAAACCGACAATCTCCATTTCCTCGCCGACCTTGCAGATGCCCTTCTCAATACGCCCCGTCACCACCGTGCCGCGGCCTTGAATCGAGAAAATGTCTTCAATCGGCATCAAAAATGGCTTGTCGATGGCCCGCTCCGGCATCGGGATGTACTTATCCACCTGCGCCATCAGCTCGTCTACCGACTTTTCCCACTGCGCTTCGCCGTTCAACGCGCCAAGCGCGCTCACTTTGCAAACCGGAATATCATCGCCCGGAAATTGGTAGCTCGTCAGCAGTTCCCGTACCTCGAGTTCCACCAGTTCGAGCAACTCCGGATCGTCGACCATATCGACTTTGTTCAGCGCCACCACAATGTACGGCACGCCTACCTGCCGCGCCAGCAGAATGTGTTCGCGAGTTTGCGGCATGGGCCCGTCGGTCGCCGCCACCACCAGAATCGCGCCATCCATCTGCGCGGCTCCTGTGATCATGTTCTTGATGTAATCG